>JAGHUN010000056.1 GCA_018064805.1 Candidatus Colinaster scatohippi | reverse complement strand
AATAAAAACAGTAGCAGCAGATTATTCTCGTTATTAAATCTGGCATACATCATTACAGAATTAACCTTCTCTGCCACAGAAAGGTTGGTTCCCCACATATTAACGGAATCGATTGCCATTAAAAGCCTTACAGGTCGAAGCAAAAGCATTACTATAACTGTAAGCAAATACAACCAGCGTCTTCTCCATATTTCACCCTTAAACAGATTAATCGATAATGTTCTTGACGTCATATCCAACCACCTCCGTTTCGCTAATAAATATCTCTTCCAATGACAGCGGAAGAATCTCTGCAAACACTGTATTAACCTCATTAAGAGCTTCCTCTACAGCCTCCATTGTTCCTCTTACTGTAATAGTATGAAGAGAGCCACGAACATCATCATTCATAACTGTTACTTTTTCTAAAAGCTTATCGCGGTCTTCCTCAGAAACAAAAACACACTGTAATCTGTGAATTCCCATCTTCATCTCATCCAAATCCTTTGAGAAAAGAATTCCACCCTGGTGAAGCAGTCCAACATGATCGCATATATCTTCCAATTCTCTAAGATTATGCGATGCTATTATAGGAGTAAGCTTTCTATCCTCCAGTTCAGCAATGAAAATCTTCTTAACAGCCTGTCTCATTACAGGATCCAATCCGTCAAAGGTCTCATCGCAAAGCAGATATTTGGTACCGGCGCATACACCAAGTATTACCGAAAGCTGCTTCTTCATCCCCTTAGAGAAGGTATTAATCTTTCTTGATGGCGACAAACCAAACTTCCCAAGAAAATCATTAAACCTATTATCATCAAATTGGGGATACATACCCTTATAAAATTTTCTCATATCATCCGGTGTTGCGCCCTGAAAATAAAATTGCTCATCAGATATATAAAAAATATCACCCTTGGCCTCCGGATTGTCATATACATTTTTCCCATCAACCAGAATCTCTCCTGATGTTGGCTTTAAAACGCCTGCAATCATTCTAAGCAATGTACTCTTTCCGGCTCCATTGGTACCAACCATACCAAAAACATTTCCTTCTTCGATATTGGCTGTTATATCTTTTACAGCCTGAAAATCATCAAAATCCTTTCTCAGATTCTTAATCTCAATCATATCTTTCTCCCGTCCGAAGCACTTTCTTCCCCATATATGCCTCTATTTGCTGTTAACAAAATCAATTATCTCCTCTTTACTTACCCCCATTGTTATTAGCTCGCATATTACTGCATCCAATTCGCCAAAATAATCTTCACGTCTATCTTTTTTCCACGAAGAAGATGGTGCTACATAATTTCCTCGTCCCTTTACAGTATAGATATATCCCAACCGCTCTAACTCCTGATAAGCCTTTTGTATAGTATTAGGATTAATTGACAGTTCGATTGCCAGGTTGCGAACCGATGGTATTTTCTCATCTGCAGGAATAATTCCACGAACAATCAAATTCTGAATTTTTTCAATGACTTGCTCGTATATCGGTCTTTTGTCCTTATAATCAATCTGAATAAGCATCTTTTCTCCGTTCCGAAGTCGTTTTAATCGATTTAATTGCGACCTCTGTTTGTTTAAGTGTACTAACACAACTAATACACTTAATATATATCTCTTTTTTTAATGGATGTCAATCCCCAACAAATATATTCGCCTATATTTGTTGCCATAAACCAAAATTTCCCATGAACACCGTATGTTCATGGGAATTTTTTAGTCACTGTTTATTATTGGTTATTCCTAGATAATTGCACTAATCATTTTGCATAATTAAAACTTAAATATCTTTTTATGCTAAAACACCGGCACTTCTCTTATCAACCATTGACCAGGCCTTTTTCTGAATCAATTTAACACTATCAACGTCTATACCTGTCTGAGCAAAATAAATACTTATATAATTATCTCTCTGGTAGCAGCTGTCAATCTCAAAATGCTTCTCAATCCATTCTCCACCTGTGCCATTAATAGTCTCTGTGCCTATAAGATGCATATTCTGCGATACAACCATAGTTGTCTGAGATAGCTCGCCGGCATCTGACTTCATTCTTATGACCATATCATATATTCCGCTGTCAACGACCTGAACTGTAAATACATTATCCCAGCCGGCTTCTGTCTTAAGACCATCAAGGTTAAGCTCAACACCTGCAGATGTAACCTCCATGTATGGCATATTGTTAAGACGCTTATTGCCACCCTTTGGAGGATTGATAACAGCAATATCGTCCTCACCCTCCATCATACGAATAGCTGCAACTGTCCTCTTAAGTACTGAACATACATTAGCTGCATTTCTTAAGAGTTCGCCTCTTGTAATAAGTCCCTTTGCAAGTCCTTCTTCTGCATTATCTTCATTGCCGTTCTCTGCCGAACCGGAGGTAACCATATACACATCGTTCTGTGAACGAATCATTGCTGTAGTATTCTTAGTATTGGCCTCAGAGCCATCATCCTCACTGATCTTAGCCCACCAGTCAGTCATTACAAGTCCGTCGAAGCCCCACTCGCCACGAAGAATTCCTGTTGCAAGATCATAGTGACTTGCAGTATAGATTCCATTCATTGGTCCGTAAGTAGTCATAATACAGTATGCACCGCCCTCTTCTACTGCCATTCTGTATGCCTTAAGATATATCTCTCTGAGAGCCCTTGCAGACACAACTGCATCAACAAAATGTCTTCTGTGTTCCTGATTGTTAGTCGCAAAATGCTTACAAGTTCCTGTTACATTATACTTATGTAAACCATTCAGCTCTGCTACAGCACATGCTCCTGTAAGATATGGATCCTCCGAATAATACTCAAAATTACGTCCATTAAGCGGATTACGATGAATATTAATTCCAGGTCCAAGTAATGTATCAATCTTATTCTTACGAAGTTCCTTACCCTCATATTCGTAAAGTTCTTCTATAAGGTCGAGATTGAACGAACAAGCCTGTGCTGTTCCATTTGGAAGCGAAAATGCTATTGCACCACAATCCATACGTATTCCTGACGGTCCATCAGAACATGCTGCAATTGGCATACCATACTTTGTATGAAGCACTTCTGCTGTTCCTCCGAATGCTGCTGCAACACCAGGTGTTACCTTAGGTGAGCACATTCCCTCACCTCTTGTCAGATATATAAGTTCAAGATCTGTTAACTGATCAAGATATTCTTCTACAGTTACCTCTCCGGTCATAACCTGACTGAACTGATAACCCTTATCTCCCGTGCAAGGTCTGTCTGCCGGTCTGTTATCGGCAATTCTCTGAAGTAAATCGTAACTTCTTGTAGGAACGGCTTCTTTTTCAATTATATATTCACCACTATCATTCTTTCTAATGGCAAATCTGTCCATTTCCTTAACCGGTGTGCACTGCTCTGTAAGCTGTTCAGTTACAACTGTCGAATTAAGAGTAAAGCTTCCAACCATTTCTGCACTTCGCACGTCCGAACCTGCATATATTATATATTCACCTGCTTCAAGGACGTATGCATCCTTATGACCTGTTACTCCTAAATCATCAAAGCTTGCCATCTTGTCCAGTGAAAAAGTAACGGACACAGTCTGATCAGCACCCGGGAACAAAGTATCTGTCTTTGCAAAACCTACAAGGTTTCTAATCGGTTTACATAACGCTCCGTGTGGTGCCTCATAATATACCTGAATAACTTCTTTACCTGCAAGGTCACCTGTATTAGTAACCTTTGTATCAATCCTGATGGAATCATCAGCCTGAAGATTGAATGTTGAGTCCTTTGCAAATGTTGTATATGACAGACCATATCCAAATGGATACATAACCTTGTCCTTTGCAACGGTCTCAAAATACCTATATCCAACATATACATCCTCAACATAATAGTTGAGATTATCATCTCCAAAATTCTCTGTTGAAGGATAGTCCTTAATGTCATATGCAATAGTATCAGCAAGCTTACCTGATGGATTAACTCTTCCGGTTACAACATCAAGCACACCATGGCCACCTTCGCAACCACCCTGCCAGCAGTACATAACTGCCTGTACGTTGTACTTAGCAACCCACTTCATATCGATAATATTACCAACATTAAGAAGTACTGCAACCTTGTCAAACGCACCTGTTACAGCTGCAAGCATATCCTCCTCTTCCTGTGACAAATAGTAGCTACCCTCAGTTGCTGAATTATCTCTATCCTCACCGGCAGTTCTACCAATTATAACTACTGCCACATCAGAAGCTTCTGCTGCTGCCTTTACAACTTCATCAGATAATGGCATTTCCTTCTGGCACCATGGCTCCATGGCCCAGCCCTTACCCTTATCAAATGGGTTATCCTTTATCCACTCTTCATATACAGCAAGAAGCTCCTCGTTGAGTTCTATCCCCTCTTCTTCCTTAAATGCGTCAAGAATAGAGACAACATATGGAGCATTAACCATACCACCTGAACCGGTACCACTCTTAATATAATCAAACTGAATTCTGCCAAAAAGGGACACCTTTGTTCCCTCTGCAATTGGCAATACCTTATTCTCATTCTTGAGCAGAACGCATCCTTCTGCTACCATTCTGCGGGCTACGTCAGCGTATTCATCCCAGTCAAACGTATATTTCATGTTAATTCTCCAATCTGTAAAACCCAAATATTTTTAAAAAATCCTGTGCAGAAGGCAACCAGCTAATAACCTCTGAGATTGGCCCAGGCACCCTTACGGCACATAGAATCATCTTCTTATGGCTGCTGCATTCCTGCCCTGACCAGATTCGTAGAGTTCTATTGCGTAAGACCCGGACCCTCAGAGTGAAGCCGAAGCTCCCTTCCGTACAGGATCAATAATTTCAATGATTATTATGCCACAAATATCTATTCTGTGGTAGTCTTAAGTTTCATTTTTTCTGCTTTGTTTTTCTCACGCAGTTCCTTAAAAAAAGCAGTCAGTACATCGGAACATTCTTCTTCAAGAATTCCTCTTGTTATGTTAACCTGATGATTGAATTCAGGTACCTGTAAAATATTTAGAATTGATCCCGCGCAACCGGCCTTAGGATTCATACAGCCAATAACTACATTGGGAATTCTCGCCTGAACAATTGCACCTGCACACATCTGACACGGTTCAAGAGTAATGTACATTGTGCACTCCTCCAGTCTCCAGTCATTCATCTTCCTACTAGCTTTTCTAATCGCTATAATCTCTGCATGCGACAAGGTATTCTTGTCTGTTTTTCGTCGATTATAACCACGTCCGATTATTTTTCCCTGATATTCAATTACACATCCTATGGGAACTTCTCCAATTTCTGCTGCCTTTTTAGCCAGTTTAAGAGCTTCCCTCATATATTTTTCTTCAATCATCGTTCAGTTTTTTCATAGTTAACTATACATTTTTTATTTTTTCATCTGTAATTGTACACTATCAACCTATAATTCGCTATAATATCTTATTGTAAGATTCAGAAAGGCACTGACATGGATATTCATGGATTCACTAAGACAACTTTATTAGATTTTCCCGGACATGTTGCATGCACTGTTTTTACAGCAGGCTGTAATTTTAGATGCCCTTTCTGTCATAATGGCAATCTGGTTCTTCATCCGGATCTATATCCGACTGTCGATGAAGCTGCAATATTTAACCACATAAGCAAGCGGCGCAATATTATTACCGGTTTATGTATTTCAGGTGGTGAACCAACTCTTCAGCCTGATTTGCTTGATTTTATGGCACGAGTCAAGAGGCAGAATATTCTTATAAAACTTGATACTAACGGTTATCGTCCGGATATATTAAAGGATGTAATTCAAAACGGGCTTGCTGATTATATCGCTATGGATATAAAAGCCGGCAGAAATAACTATTCCAAAGCATCCGGTATTGCTATAGATATTTCCCAAATAGAAATGTCTGTTGATATTCTCAAATCCTCAGGCCTTCCTTTTGAATTTCGCACAACATGTGTCAGTGGAATTCACACTAATACCGATTTTGAAGACATTGCCGACTGGCTGCCTTCTGACTGCTTATATTTTTTGCAATCATATAAAGAAAATGATGCAGTTCCCGACAAATCATGCGCTTCCTTTGGAAGTAATGAATTAAATGAATTTCTTAATATATTAAAGCCTTCTATTCCTAATGCTACTTTGCGAGGTATTGATTAATAAAAAGACGGGATTCACCGGAATCCCGTCTTTTTTGTATTCTATGTATTAACCCTTAGCAATATCTACACCACCGGCATCACAATTATTATAATGCATTGCTCGATTACGTGCCGCATCGCAGTTATCCTCATGCTGTTGCTTAAGATTGAACATATCGCTCATACGCTTTTTAGCTATACGCTCTTCCGCTAACTGTTTGGCAAGCCAATCATTTCCTCGGTTTTCCATAGATGCCGACAATGAGGTTATTGTTGTTCTGCTTCGGTTATTAACAACCTGATTACTTCCCTGGGTTCCACCACGCAAATCCTTATTGACGCCACTATTTTTAATAGACGTGTTGTTTGCCTTTACCACCCTTTGCATCTGGTTTTCACCGGATACAGGTGTTGCATTGGCAACCGATATAGTACTAGCGGTAGACTTTATATCTGCTCTGGCACTAGCACCGGGATTTGTCGGTCTGTTAATTGTGGAAGCATCATTCTGAGTTTTCTTTACTATCCTGATTACAATAAAAATCAGAACTATAGTACCAATTAATCCGCCCATAAATGCTCCAATCTATGCTTTGCAATTACTACTTTCTTACTGTCTCCGAAAGTGCTGTAACTGTACCGGCAAGATTTGCAATATCTGAAGGAACAACAATCTTAGTTGACTGGCCATCAGCCATTCCTACAGCTGCTTCAAACTGCTTAAGTTTAAGATATGCATCTCCCGGATTAGCCTCATTAATAATCTTAATTGCTTCTGCCTGAGCTCTCTGAACTGCAAGTAAAGCCTGTGCCTCACCTTCTGCCTCACGGATTCTCTGCTCCTTCACGGCATCTGCACGAAGAATAGCAGCTTCCTTTTCACCTTCTGCAAGAGTAATTGCTGACTGCTTCTTACCTTCTGCTGTAAGAATCTGCTCTCTCTTCTCACGTTCAGCCTTCATCTGCTTCTCCATTGCTTCCTGGATACTTCTAGGTGGCTGAATATTCTTAACCTCTACACGATTAACCTTGATACCCCACTTATCAGTTGCTGCATCAAGAATCTGTGTAATCTGTCCGTTGATTGTATCACGAGATGTAAGTGTCTCATCAAGTGTCATTGAACCAATAATATTACGAAGTGTTGTAGCTGACAAATTCTCAATGGCTGCGATTGGTCTCTCAACACCATATGAGAACATCTTCGCATCAAAAACCTCGAAGAATACTACTGAATCAACCATCATTGTAACATTATCCTTAGTAATAACCGGCTGTGGTTCAAAGTCGGCAACCTGCTCCTTTAAAGATACCTTCTTAACTACTCTGTCGAAGAAAGGAATCTTGAAGTGCAGACCTGCTTCCCATGTAGCCTTATAACGGCCAAGGAATTCTACTACCCAGGCATTTGCCTGAGGAACAATACAAATACAACGAATAAGGAAAATTACTAATACTACTAAAATAATTGGAATAACGTACATTTTTTTACCTCCTTTATTTCCCTTTATGATAAAAATTTTAGCATATTCTTTTTAAATAATATATGGGTTCCTTCTGCAAATTAGACACGTTTATTTTTGCAATTTATGCAGATAATTAACATAGTCAACCACCATCATTGCTATTTTAAATGTAAGTGCATCCTCAAACACTCTCATATCCAGTCCGATTTCCTTCTGCAGCTTTTCCATACGATACACAAGCGTATTACGATGAATGAATAACTGCCTTGATGTCTCAGACACATTAAGGTTATTCTCAAAGAATTTATTTACCGTCATAAGCGTCTCTTCATCAATGTTCTCAGGTAATGTATCACCAAATACTTCTTTTACAAACAATTCGCAAAGACTTACAGGAAGCTGATATATCAATCTTCCTATTCCGAGATTTTCATATGAAAGTATTGCTTTTGAACTATAAAAAATACTTCCTACATCCAATGCCATTTTGGCTTCTTTATAAGACTTGGATATGTCTTTAAGCTCATTAACCGGCAAACCATATGAAACTCTAACCTTAAGCATTGCTTCAGTATTAAGTGTATCAAGAATCGCTTCTGCAATATCACATATGTTTTCTCTCGATGCCTTTTTATCAATATCCTTAATCAGTATAATATTCTGCTCGTCAACTGATAGAATCTGATTTCCTGACTGTGGCAAATATAGACTTTTCAGCACTTCCATGGCCATTCCATCATGATCACTCTTGGTCTCAATAATATATACTATTCGCCTAATATCATTATCTATGTGTAGCTTCTGAGCACGATTATGGATATCTACAAGCAACATATTATCCAAAATCAGGTTCTGATAAAAGCTGGTCTTATCAAGCTTTTCCTTATATGCCTGCGCAAGACCTTGTAATTGGACAACCGCAACCTTACCCATTATATTGGGGTCTTCAAGATTACCTGATGCCTCAAGCACGTATTTACATTCTGCATCATCTTCTATCTTAAAAAGATGTCTGTCTCCCACAACCTGACTTTCTGCCTCTGACTCACAAAAAGTAATAATGTCTTCTTCCTTCAGTCTCTCCCCGTCGGTGGTGGTTACGATTACGTGACCACAATCGTCATATACTATATATTCGGTTCTTGTAACACTGCTTAATGCTTCTATAGTATTCTGAATAATTGTATTTGATAACATAACTTCCTCTCATCGAAATCAGAACTTGTACTACTTTGCTAATTATACCACAGAGGTTGAGTGAAAACACCTTTTTCCTTACTGATAAAAGTAACCGCCACGGTGAATCAACGGATAAAACACGCTTCACGAGTTTTATCCGTTGATTAGCAGTCGCCAAATGTCCATCCATGCAAGCATGATGTCCACTTGGCTCGTTGCCATAACATAAAAATAGGGAGAGCATTTAGCTCTCCCTTAATATTATTATCTAAACCGAAACTAGTTAGTAATAACCTGCTCTGTTTCCTTATCAAATACGTGAACCTTCTCAACATCAAATGCAAGCTTAACTGTATCGCCAGGTCTTGCTGTTGTACGAGGGTTAACTCTAGCTGTGATAGGGAACTCCTCAAGATCGAAGTAAAGGTAAACTTCTGCACCAAGAAGCTCGTAAACCTTAACCTTTGACTCAAATACACACTTAGCTGTCTCGATGAACATCTCTGAATCATATACATCTTCTGGACGAATACCGAATGT
>JAGHUN010000012.1 GCA_018064805.1 Candidatus Colinaster scatohippi | reverse complement strand
TATATGAAGGATTGGTTACAGACAATAGATGATTATTTAAAAATGACAAGGCGAGAAATACTTACGACAAAAGGTAG
The DNA here is from genome assembly GCA_018064805.1 of Candidatus Colinaster scatohippi. Classification (GTDB taxonomy): domain Bacteria; phylum Bacillota; class Clostridia; order Lachnospirales; family Lachnospiraceae; genus Colinaster; species Colinaster scatohippi. The sequence goes on along the minus strand of JAGHUN010000012.1, from coordinate 67,393 downwards.
TGTTTCTCATCAGCAGGCAATTGAGAAAGCTCATGCTGAGTATGACAAGTTTAAGAAAAAGCAAGATGATATTTTATCGCCTGTAGAAAAGCACTTTATTGAAAGTATTGATAGGCTTGAACAGATAAGTACAAAGAAATAAGTTTTGTCACACTGGAGGTATAGAGGCTGTCATATTGCTATCTTGAAAATAAGGGGGTAAAAAATCGTAGTGCTTAAGACGTGCGCGAATGTTAATGCGAACTAAAGTTTCAATGCATGTTGAGACGTGCGTTCTATTGTCACACCAAGATGATGGTAGAGATGAAAGCAGGTGTGACAGTGCGAAACACGACGAGACGGTTGTTCTTTTAGGTAGGGAATAGGTTGATAGCTAATATGGTAATGCCTTTAAACAACCTCAGAATATAAATACTCTAATTTGTTTTTTTATTTCAGAAAGTGTACTAGTGGCCGGGGGTATGAGCCTTTTATACATACCAGCATCTGCTGAGGAAGTCGAGAAGTGTACTAGTGGCCGGGGGTATGCTCTTTTTATACATACCGGCACCTGCTGAAGAGGTCAAAAAGTGTATTAATAGCTGGGGGTATGCTCTTTTTATACATACCAGCACCTACAGAGGAAGTCAAAAAGTGTATTAATAGCCGGGGGTATGAGCCTTTTATACATACCGGCACCTACTGAAGAGGTCAAGAAGTGTACTAATAGCCGGGGGTATGAGCTTTTTATACATACCAGCACCTACAGAGGAAGTCAAGAAGTGTACTAGCAGCTGGGGGTATGAACTTTTTATACATACTAGCGCCTGCTGAGGAAGTCAAAAAGTGTACTAGCAGCCGGGGGTATTACCCTCTTATACATGCAAGCATTCTTAATCTGAATGACCCATCAAAATGGTGCATCGTTTATCCCAATCTATGCCAATTCTCACAGGATGGATGTTTTTTGTCGCACATACTGACATTAAACACAACAAATCTTACGGATTCAGCCACCTTTTTTGCTACTTTCCGTCCCTATTCTATTGCATTTCATCATAATATTGTGTCGTTCGTCCAAGCTTGTCATATTGACTGATGGGTGTGGTAATATGTAAATGCGAGGTGATTACTATGAAGAGAAGACTATATTTTTGTATTTTATTATTTATCGTGCTTATTTTAGCAGGATGTGGAGAAGCTGATTATAGAAGTGATTCACATAGGGATAGGGAAGAAAGATATGATAGGGATGAAGAAGATGATATAGAGCAGGCAGGAGCCGAGGAATTGGGAGAAATCATTTTTGATGAAAACCATTTCAATACCTATAACATTGACTTTAAGAATAGCAAAAGCTATGATCCTGTTTTTGAAAATAGATGTATGTATATAAATGGAAGCAGAGTCTATATTCCTACTACTGTCAGAGAATTTGAAAGACTGTTTGGAACAGAATTTGTGGAAGTAGACAAAGGTGCCATGGGTGGTTGGGCATATAAAAATGATAAGCATCAGCTGCTTAAGGTTCTTATCCCTTATGAGGACAGAGAACAGTTAACTGAAAATGACAGTTTTGAGGCTTCAAAAGATGTAAGTATTTTAGGCTTTGTATATTGTGACAAAAGCTATAAAAACGAGGAAGATATTTGGCATAATATGGATGTCAGATTCGAGGAAGTAGGCAGAGAGACCGTCAACGAATTTGGATACTATATATCTGCTTCACCCTACGAAGGAGCAACATCGTACAGATTCTATTCGCCGTGTTATCAGGCATATTATGACTATATAATGGGAACAATTAATCCGGAGATATTCAATGATGAATTAGAATATGGCATACAGGATATAATTGAATATTCCAGAGGTGAGGAGAATGTAGAGATTGCTTTTGGAGATGTGACCTGTGATGCACTCGATGAGATGATAATCAAGACAAAGTCGTTTACGGATCCTAATGAATATACATGTGCTAAGGTATTTACATATAATGATATAGATAAGAAACTTACGGAGATTGAGTACATATCCTGTGATGTAGAACCTACAGTTGGTCGATTGGATGATATATATGCTGAGACGGGAATGCTGGTTCAATATATAAGAATCGACAATTCCTATGAGCAGAGTACGAGAAGTGAATATAGTGTCTATAATAGATATGGTAGTTCATGGAGATATGTTGAACTTATGGACAGATATGATAAATCAGTCTATGAATGGAGCTATCTCATTAATGGCAACCCGGTCAGCAAGGAAGAGTATCAGGCTAAAAAGGAAAGCTTAAGAAATGGATCAACTTATTATTCACCTATGGACAAGGCTCTTGATGTACTTAGCAGTACAGCGACACTTGCTTCACAGGCGGATTATACAGGAGATAAGAATTTAAGTAAGGTCAGATTAAAGAAGGCAATTGCTGAGTTAGATCTTAAATCAATAGGATATGATGCTAATCAAAAAAATGATTATTCTATTGATGCGGATTATTCGCAGGATGACGGTGGTCTGAATGAGGGTGAGTATAGTATTGATGGAGCGAGTTTTCCGGGGAATAAAGAGGCTTTGACGGCATATAGGGCATTTCTTAAAGGAGAGAAAAAGGGGGCAGATGGTCGAAGCATTAATGATTATTTGGAGCAGCCATATGACAGCGTATATTTCTACTATATGAAGAATCCCAATAGCGATGGTTATGCGCTTGTAATTAATTATGCTAATGCAAGTACATTTAATGATATATATTATTATGAAAATGGCGCGGTAACATATAAGGCGTATTTTGGTAGACATGCGTTAGGGGCAAGTTATCTCTATAATAATGAATATATTATTTGTGATACAAACAGTGGCTGTTCATGTCTGGTATCTATTATCAGCCACCTTGATGCAGACTACAATGAAACCGAAGTCGCTAACATATTTATTGAACGAGGTGAAGCGTGTCCTGATCCTACTCACGAAGGTGGATTTGATAACTTCGTAAGCCTGGAGGATTATGGAATTGGTTCCGGAGTCGAGTACGTGAATAATATACTTGGGGTATATGGTGATGAAGTATACGACATTCCAAGTAATGCAGTACGACTCAAATAGTAAAAAGAATCGGTAATGTGCCGGACGTCCGATCATAGATAGAGGACAACCCAAAATGGCAGAATGATCAGACTTCACAAAATATCCACACATAAGTAATATGATAAGAGATGTCACAATACATTTTTATGAAAAAGGAGTTGATATTATGAAAAAACTAATCAGTATGGCATTAAGTGTAATGTTGCTTTTTTCATTGGTAGGATGTGGAACAGGTTCAGATAATGTTGAGATGCCTGATAGCAGTACTGTAGGTGGAAGATTTGTGACAGCATTTAATTCTTCAGATGTAACAGATGCCAATGCGATGGTTGACGAGTTAATTGCTAATGTTGAGATGCCTTATGAACTTGTTCAGATGGATGTTGAGCCGGGATATCTTAATGGGTTTGATGAAGAGATAAAGGGGTTCAATAGGGGAACTGTGTTTGCTCCAATGATAGGAAGTATTCCCTTTGTGGGATATGTTTTTGAAACAACTGATTCAGAGGCATTAATCGCAGAACTTAAAAATAGTGCGAATATGAGATGGAATATATGTACTGAAGCAGATGAAATGGTATCGGCTACAAAGGACAAACTTGTTTTCTTTATGATGTGTACGAATGATGAGCAATAAGAAGTTTTTGCAGAGTATAGCAGCGTTGTTAATATTGATTTTCCATCTGTGGATGCCTGTTACAAGCGGACCTATTGAGGCGTTTATTGTTAAAACGGGTTACATAGGCGTCGATTTGTTTTTCTTTGTATCGGCGTATTCGTTAGCTGATAAGGAAATTAAATATTCAGAGCTGTTAAAAAATAGGTTTTTAACAATTTATGTTAAATTTCTTCTTTTAATTGTTGCAGCTGCAATTATTAAGGGGATGCCCTTAATCAAAATGATAAAAGCAGCCACAATGGTTGATTTTTTTGAAAAAGGTGGCGGAGCGTTTCTTTGGTTTGTTCCGGCAATCTTTATATTCTATCTTATATATCCCCTATTCATTCAGTGGAATAACAGATATAAGATAGTAATTGTACTGGTGTTCTGGTTGCTTATAAGTGTTGCAATTGAGCTGTTTACAGGGTATAACAAGATATTCATTTTTACTAACAGGATACCGGTAATTATGTTGGGTTTCTTTATGAAGAAGAAAAATCTTTCACATGTTCTTCAGATTATATGTATCCCTGTTGGAATAATTCTGTTGTATCTATTTGGTTACAAAAGCAAGCTTAATTCACCTATAACAGAGATGTTCTATGTAGTGGCGATTATTCTGGTAATAGGAATTGCAGGGATAAGCAGTTATGTAAGTTCGGGAAAATTGTGGGATATTCTGAGTTGTGGAACATTGGAAATGTACGGTTTACAGATGATAATAGGGCCAAGGCTTGTTACTTTCATTTATCGGACAATTGGGAACAGATTGGCAACTAATCTGATTGTAATTGTAGTCATATTTATTCTGTCTTTTTGCATATCAAAGATTTATGCTTACATACTGTCATTAATTTTAAAAGAAGCATAATAATAAAATAAAAGATTTCTATAAAAGTCATCTTTCAAATAAAAAGAACACCCTCTAAAGTGTTGCAATAAGTGACTAAATAAGTTATATTATTCTGTGATATATGAATATACATATGAGAATATATCAATATGTATATGTGATAATGAATAATAATTCTTTAGAGGTGAGAAGATGGAAAACACAACTAAGACAAGTGGATGGCGCGAGAATAAGTGGATTCGTGGTGCTATTCCGGCATTACTTTTGCACTGCAGTATCGGTACAGTTTACTGCTGGTCACTTTTTAGCCAGGAAATCGGTGAGCACATTGGTTTCAGCAAGGGAGCGACTGAATGGGCATTCAGTTTTGCTATTTTCTTCCTTGGAATGTCAGCAGCATTCTTAGGTAGCTTTGTTGAAAAAGATATTCACAAAGCATCACTTATTGCTTCAATCTGCTTTGCAGGTGGTATGGCAGGTACAGGTTTCTTTATCTGGTATGGTGGTAATCATCAGGGAAGCCTGCTTTCGTTAATTGGTATTTATATATGTTACGGTTTCATAATGGGTGTTGGACTTGGTACAGGTTACTTATCACCTGTTAAGACACTTATGCTTTGGTTCCAGGATCGTAAGGGTCTTGCTACAGGACTTGCAGTTGCAGGTTTTGGCGCTGCTAAGGCTATCGCTTCACCAATTATGGAGAAGCTTCTTGCATCAGTTGGTGTATATAAGATGTTCTACATTCTTGCTGCAGTTTATTTTGTAATGATGTTTGTAGGTCATTTATTCCTTAAGAAGCCGGCAGGATGGCATGAGCCAACAGGAGCTGATAAGGGACCGGGTACATTTGAAGTTATTAAGTCTAAGCCAATTACAAACTATATTGGTATTTGGCTTATGTTCTACCTTAATATTACATGTGGTCTTGCTCTTATTTCTCAGGAGAAGTCAATTGTTAAGTGTATTGGACTTGCAGGTTCAGTAGCTATTATTTCTACAATTTCTGCTGTATTTAATGCAGGTGGACGTCTTGGATTCTCAGCAATGGCTGATGGAATGAAGGATAGAAATACTGTATACAAGATTATCTTTATCATCTCGATTGTACTTACAGGACTTACAGTTGTTACAAAGGGTATTGTAAACGCAAATGCTGCAGGAAGTATGGCATTAATAGTTCTTGTAATTGCTCTTATTTTCATGGTAAATGCAGGATACGGTGGTGGTTTCTCTAACGTACCAAACCTTTTATCAGATCATTATGGTATGAGTAATATTTCGGCTATTCATGGTCTTACACTTTCAGCTTGGGGTATTGCAGGACTTACAGGTAACCAGATGGCAGCAGCTATTGTAAAGGCTGTAGAGAATGCTCATCCGGAAGCACTTACACAGGTTGAATATCATGGGGAAATGATTACTGTTAACCCATTAGGATACCAGACAGTTCTCTATGTAACATTGGCTCTGTATATTGTTTCATTACTTATTTCTCTGTTTATGGTAAGAAAGATTGCAGATAATAAGTAATAGTAACTAGATTTTATTGGATTATTAAAGCCCCGCCGAGATTAATCGGTGGGGCTTTTTTTGCGTTATGGATGGAAGCGAGCTAATAATGTTTGATAGCCTTGCTTCTTCTTTTTTGCAGATTGCTTGAGTCCTTCATTCTTCTGAAATCAGTAGGTGTACAATTGTTCATTATCTTAAACATTCTGATAAAAGAAGACTGATTTGAGAAGCCTGACTGAATAGCTACATCCGTTATGGATAACGAATTGTTGGCTAAGAGCTGCTCCGCATGAGAGATTCGTTTTCTATTAACATATTTGTAGAATGACAGATTAGTAAATTCCTTAAATAGTCTTTCGAAGTGGTATTTACTGAAGCCGCTCATTGTGGCAATGTCATCAAGCTGAAGTTCCTCAGCAAAATGAGTATCTATATAGTCGCATACGGTCATCAGCTTGCCGATGTATTCCTGTTGTTTAACAGTGCTTCGTGTTTCGGACTGAACCCTTTGCAGGTGATGTCTTCCAATTAATGTAAACATTCGGATGACTTTGGAATAAATAGAAAGCTCGCAGAGATTATTCTCGCTTACAATAGGACTGCTTTCCTGACGCATTCTGTTTATTACGTTAAGATCGTTGCTTCCCAGATACTCCTTTGCAGAATCATTAATGAGAGCAACAAGCTCTTCGTGAATCTGAGGAGCAGTATCTTTTGTGAAAACAGAGGCAGGTGCCAGGAAAGAAACGATAGAATTAAGTCCGAATATATCATTAATCGGTGATAAATCAACCTGGAATATTATTCTTCGCCCTGTTGGTGGCGCTTTTAATATATGAATTACACCCGGAGCAATCATAATAATCTCATTTGGGTTGAGATTGTAAGTAGTGTTATTGATTATTACTGAATAAGTTCCATCAATAGGCATAATAATCTCGACCGGCCTATGCCAATGGGCAGGATAGTCTTCATATTGTGTATTGTCATAAAGCATCAGGTGAGTGTTTTCCTTGTAAATGACGGTTTCGTGTATACCCTTTAGATTTTCAATCATAAAATAAGACCTCTATATTTAATATAATAATTCACCAATAAAGGAGCGTTTATAAATGATAGATATTAAAAAATTGCTATTATTTATAGGTTTGCTTCTTTTTTAATCCTAAAATAGCATAACATAAAACAATAATTAACAATATAGATTTATGTTTAATTGCTATAATTATGGTGGAAATCAACAATGCAAAAGTACGCAATGTGTGCAAAATAATGCAGAAATGTGTGAATTTGCACAAAAAAAGATGAAAAATCAATGATTTGACAATATTTTGACAATAAAATTTGAGTAAGATTTAGCAATAATTCAAAATGAGTTAGCAACTATTCTGTATGATTGTTTTTAACACTTTGGTATATTCATATCATCAACTAACCCAATTGGTGGGGTATTTAAATTCATAGGGAGGATTTATAAATGAAGAGAAAGTTATTATCATCACTTCTCGCAACTGCAATGGTTGCTTCATTATTAGTTGGTTGTGGCAATGCTGCACCAGCAGGTGACGCTCCAGCAGCAGATGCACCGGCAGCTGTATCAGATGACGCAGCTCCAGCAGCTCCGGCAGATGGAGACAACGTAATCAATCTTTGGTCATTCACAGATGAGATTCCTGGAATGGTTGACAAGTTCCTTGAAGCAAATCCTGACTTTGGTTACACAGTAAACACAACAATTATCGCAACAACAGATGGTGCTTACCAGCCAGCTCTTGACCAGGCTCTTGCAGCAGGTGGCGCAGAGGCTCCAGATATCTACGCAGCAGAGGCAGCTTTCGTTCTTAAGTATGCACAGGGCGATGCTTCAGGTTTTGCAGCAGCTTACGAAGATCTTGGTATCGATGTAGCAGGCGGACTCAGCAGTGCTGATATCGCTCAGTATACAGTTGATATAGGAACAAGACCTTCTGATGGTAAGCTTGTAGCTCTTGGATATCAGGCAACAGGTGGTGCTTTCATCTATCGTCGTTCAATCGCTAAGGATACATTCGGAACAGATGATCCAACAGAAATCGCTAACATTATCGGTGCTGGTTCAGGCTCTTGGGATAAGTTCTTCGAAGCAGCTGAGACACTTAAGGGTAAGGGATACGGAATCATCTCTGGTGACGGTGACCTTTGGCACGCAGTTGAGAACAGCTCAGACGCTGGTTGGATTGTAGATGGTAAGCTTACAATCGATCCTAAAAGAGAAGCATTCCTTGACCTTTCTAAGCAGCTCAAGGACAATGGTTACCACAATGATACTCAGGACTGGCAGGATGCTTGGTTCGCAGATATGAAGGGTGAAGGCCCTAAGGGTATCTTCGGTTTCTTCGGACCGGCTTGGCTCATTAACTACACACTTGCTCCTAACTGCGGTGGTGAAGCTGTAGGTGAAGGAACATATGGTGACTGGGCAGTTTGTGCACCTCCAATCGGTTTCTTCTGGGGTGGTACATGGGTACTTGCTAACAAGGATACAACAAAGGCAGAAGCAGTTGGTAAGATTATTGAGTGGATTACACTTAACTCTACAGAAGATGGTCTTCAGTATAAGTGGGCTAACGGAACACTTAATGGTGAAGGCGGCACAAAGGACTGTGTAGCTTCTGGTACAGTAATGTCTAAGTCAAATGGTGAGCTTGAGTTCCTTGGTGGACAGAACATGTTCGATGCATTTGTTCCAGCTAACGCTTATGCAAATGGTAAGAACCTTACACAGTACGATGAGACAATCAACCAGTACTGGAGAGATGCTGTACGTGAGTACACATCAGGCAACCTTACAAGAGATGAGGCAATCGCTGCATTCAAGCAGAATGTTGGTGACAACCTTGATGTTGTAGTTGAATAATTTAGACTGATTAAATAACACAATAATGAGCATGCCCTCCGCATAAGGCGGGGGGCATACTTGGTTGGGGGTTAATAGTTAATGAATAAGAAGAAAGTATCGTACGCTAAATACGGATATATTTTCAGTGTGCCATTCGTTATTGCCTTCATTCTTTTTACGCTGTATCCGCTTGTATTTACAATATTCCTCGGATTTACAGATATGAAGGGTCTTGGTTCGACTTTGGCAACTGCACATGTACAAGAAGATCTGTTTGCAAACTTTAAACAGATACTTGGCACCGGAACATTTAGAACTGCACTTAGCAATACAATTGGTATTTGGATTGCTAACTTCATTCCACAGATATTCCTGGCATTGCTTCTTGCGGCATGGTTCACAAAGACAAAGCCTGTAAAAGGACAGGGAATATTCAAAGTAATATTCTATATGCCGAATATTATTACAGCAGCAACAGTAGCTATCCTGTTTGGTGCGCTTTTTGGATATCCAATGGGTCCTATGAATGATTTGTTTAAAACTCTTGGAATAATTAAAGAGCCTTATTTCTTTATGCAGAATAAGACTTGGGCAAGAGGCGTTGTTGCATTCATTCAGTTCTGGCAGTGGTATGGCTATACAATGATTATTCTGATTTCGGGTATTCTTGGAATTAATCCGGAGCTTTTTGAAGCAGCTGAAATTGATGGTGCTTCTGATTTTAAGAAGTTCTGGAGTATTACAATTCCTAATATCAGAACAGTACTTATTTATATGCTTGTAAATTCGCTTATTGGTGGTCTTCAGATGTTCGATATCCCGAACCTCTTAGTTACAAAGTCCGGTCCGAACAATGCAACACTTACAGCAAGCGTATTTATTTACAATCAGGCTTTCTCAGGAAGCTATATGTATAATAGAGCTTCAGCAGCCAGTATGATTATGTTTATTCTTATTTCTATCTGTTCAGCTATTATCTTCTTCTTAATGAGAGATAAGTATGAAGTGGCTGAAAAGAAAGCGATTAAGAAGGCTGAAAAGGCCATGAAGAAAGCAGCGAAGGGAGGAGCAAAAGCATGAAAGTAGAAAAGTCATTTAGTGTTTATAAGCTCATCCAGTATATAGTATGTATTTTGCTTGCAATACTAAGCATTATGCCGTTCTATATCATGATTGTTAATGCTACAAGAACTACATATGAGATTCAGCAGCACGCAATCTCGCTTGTTCCTTCAGGAGCATTTTTCAATAATATGAAGATTCTCACAGGTAAGAGTTTTAATCCACTTATTGGTTTTAGAAACTCTATGATTATTTCCTGTGGAGCTACAGCATTTGCAGTATATTTCTCGTCATTGACAGCATATGCATTAGTTGTATATAAGTGGAAGCTCAGAGATGGTTTCTTTACTTTTATTCTTGCAGTAATGATGATTCCTGCACAGGTTGTAAGTATTGGTTTCTACCAGTTTATGTACCAGATACATATGACTAATAATTTTCTGGCGCTTATATTACCCTCCATTGCAGCGCCGGCCATGGTGTTCTTTATGAGACAGTTCATGATACCGGCACTTCCTATCGATATCATTAATTCAGCTAGAATTGATGGCGCCAGAGAATTTTACACATTTAACAAAATTGTTATTCCGATTATGAAGCCGGCTATTGCTACTCAGGCAATCTTCAGTTTCGTACAGAGCTGGAATAACTTATTCCTTCCACTTATTCTTCTTACAGATAAGAATAAGTATACAATGCCTATTATGGTAAGTTTGCTTAAGGGTGATATTTACAAGACAGAGTATGGTGCAATTTACTGTGGTCTTTTACTTACAGTTTTACCTCTGTTTATAGTATACTTCTTGTTATCTAAGTATATTATCGCCGGTGTAGCACTCGGTGGTGTTAAGGAATAATAAGGAGACAGTGCACAATGAGAACGATTTTTTCGATGGACAATTTATTTTTCAGAACAGTAGGGAAATTTGTCGATCTTGTGTGGCTGAATATTTTGACATTAATTTTTTCTATACCAATCATTACGGTTGGAGCTTCATTCGCGGCCATGTATGCGGTAACGCTACGCATGGCTCGTAATGAAGAGGGTGGAATTACCCGTGGTTTCATTAATGCTTTTAAAGATAATTTTAAAAATGGGACCAAGGTATGGGTAGTTGAATTGCTCATAATACTGTTTTTTGCTGAAGATATATATCTTATAAGACAAGGTATATTAAGTGGTCTTGGGCAATATGATATTGTGATTGAAGTTGCTATAGCACTTTTGGTTTTAATAATATCAATGATGTTCAATTATATATATCCTTTATTAGCAAGATATGATGCTGATGTAAAAACGACAATACAAAATGCCGGAAAACTTGTTGTGGCATTCCTGCCTCGCTCGGTGTGTATGCCGATTATATTTTTGTTTCCGGTATCTTTGACGCTTCTTTCGGATTATTGGATTCCGTTATGGATATTCTATGGATTGGCAGTTCCGTGCTATTTTTGTAGTATGTTGCTTGTTAAAATATTCGAGAAGGTTGATCCTAAGGTAGAAGAAGAGTATGAATCTGGAGAAGTTTAAAAGCCTATCATTTAAAGAAAAGCTTAATTGGATATGGGAATATTATGCAGTAACAATTGTAGTTGTGATTGTTGCAGTGGTAGTTTGCGCTTTTTTAGTGGCATCAATGCTTGGTGTCAGAGAAGGGCAACAGGTTGATTTAAGTGTGCTTATACTTGATGACAGGATGAATCAGGAGTCAGCAGAGGGTCTTAGAAGCATACTTGAAGAAAATGTGCCGGGTAATATTGAGATATCTTTTTATTCAAAAAGTAATAGTGAACAATTTCAGGCATTTGTTGTCAGAACTGCAGTCGATGGGCCTGATTTGGTGATTGCTCCGCAAAAAGAGATGTCGGAGTTAGCCCAAAATGAATATGTTGCAGATGATTATGTCATGCTGGATGAATCTTCTTTTTATGCTAAAGTACTTGATTTAGGAGCTGAATATAGTCAATACGAAGAGGTTTGTCTTGGAGTGGCAAAAAGGGGAAGTAACCCCAATAATTCCAAAATAATATGGGAAAGGTATAAGCAAGATGAATAGAGAAGAAGCCAGAAAGAAGGCTATAGAGTTGGTTGCAAAAATGTCAATAGAGGAAAAGGCAAGCCAGCTTAGATATGATTCTCCTGCTATTGAGAGACTTGGTATCCCGGCATATAACTGGTGGGGAGAAGGTCTTCATGGTGTGGCAAGAGCCGGTGTGGCAACAGTTTTTCCACAAGCGATTGCTATGGCAGCAACATTTGATACAGATATGGCTCAGGCGACTGGTGATGTTGTTTCTACAGAAGGAAGAGCAAAATATAACGAATATAGTAAGCATGAAGATAGAGATATTTATAAGGGATTATCATTTTGGTCCCCTAATGTAAATATCTTTAGAGATCCGAGATGGGGAAGAGGTCACGAGACATATGGTGAGGACCCATATCTTACATCGAAGCTTGGAATAGCATTTGTAAAAGGACTTCAGGGCGATGGAGATACAATGAAAATTGCGGCATGTGCTAAGCATTTTGTTGCTCATTCAGGTCCGGAAGCACTTAGACATGGTTTTGATGTTGAACCATCTAAAAAGGATTTTGAGGAGACATATCTTCCGGCATTTGAGGCACTTGTTAAGGATGCAGATGTCGAGGCGGTAATGGGAGCCTACAATTCTATTTATGGTATGCCTTGTAATGGTAATTCCTATATTATGAAGGATATCCTTCGTGATAAATGGGGATTTAAAGGACATTATGTTTCTGACTGCTGGGCCGTGAGAGATTTCCATGAGAATCATAAGGTTACCAAGACAATGGAAGAGTCTGCAGCACTTGCAATTAATTCCGGCTGTGATCTTAACTGTGGAAATACATATTTATATATGTTCAAGGCATATAAGGATGGACTTGTTTCGGAAGAGGCAATTACAGAGGCAGCAGTAAGATTATTCACTACCAGATACTTGTTAGGAATGTTCGATGGTTCAGAGTATGATTCGATTCCATATAGTGTGGTCGAATGTGAGGAGCATCTTAAGCTTGCAGATAAGAGTGCTTTAGAGAGTGTCGTTCTTCTTAAGAATAACAACATTCTTCCAATTGATATTAAGAAGACTAAGACAATCGGTGTTATTGGACCGAATGCAAACTCAAGAGTGGCGCTTGTCGGTAATTACCATGGTACATCTTCTGAGTATGTGACAGTTTGTGAAGGTATTCAGGAATATATTAGAGATAATAAGTTAGACACAAGAGTTCTTTATTCGGATGGCTGTCATCTGTTTATGAATAAGACAGAGAATCTTGCATTTGAGGATGACCGAATTGCTGAGGCAGTAATCACTGCTGAGCAGTCAGATGTTGTTATTCTTTGTGTAGGTCTTGATGAGACGCTTGAAGGTGAAGAAGGTGATACAGGTAACAGCTATGCTTCAGGAGATAAGGAAAGTCTGCTCCTTCCTGAAAGTCAGCGAAGACTTGTTGAGGCTATTGCTAAAACAGGAAAGCCGGTTGTGTATTGTAATATGACAGGTTCAGCAATGGATTTATCTTTTGCGATTGATAATTTTGATGGAATTATGCAGCTGTGGTATCCGGGAGCAAGAGGCGGAAGAGCGGTTGCCAAGCTTTTGTTTGGTGATGTATCACCATCCGGAAAGCTTCCTGTTACTTTCTATGAGTCACTCGATAAGATGCCTGATTTTGAAGATTATTCAATGAAGGGCAGAACTTACAGACACATGGATTATGATGCACAGTTCCCGTTTGGCTATGGACTTACATATTCAGATGTATGTGTTAAGTCTATTGATATAATAACTATAGACAAAGCTGCTACAGGCTATACCTCAAAAGTTACAGTTACAGTAAGCAATGACGGTAATGTCAATACAGATGAGGTTGTTCAGCTCTATATTAAGAGTGATGATAAGAATGCAGCTATTAATCCGGTGTTATGTGGATTTAAGAGAATTAATCTCAAGGCCGGTGAATCTAAGAAGATTACAATGGAGATTGAACCTAAGTCGTTTACTGTAGTTGATGATGAGGGACAGAGATATACACCGGATGGAGTATTTACGGTATATGCCGGAGTTAATGCGCCGGATAGAGTAAGTGAGAGGCTTACAGGAAAAAAATGTATTAGCGTACAAATAAGTTAGAATTACTGGATTAACCCCTAATCTGGTTTCTGCAAATAAAACCAAGTAAAAAAATGCAGAGGAAGAGCGATGAACTATGTTAGATTCATCGCTCTTTTGGTTGAAGAGGGTATATTAATTATTGTATAATGAAACTTAACAATTATAGACAATAAGGAGAATATGATGGGCGTACAAATTGTTATAGATTCAACTACTAATATAAATGAAGAAATTAGGGATGATCTTATGATCATCCCTCTTACCATTCAGTTTGGTGAAGAGGAATATATTGACGGTGTAACAATTAATAATACTGAATTTTATCAAAAGCTGATAGAATGTGATACACTTCCCAAGACCAGTCAGGCGACACCGATAGTATTTGATGAAGTATTCAAGGAAATAACTGATGCTGGTGACACTGCTGTCATAATTTTGCTTTCTTCCAAATTATCAGGTACATGTCAGAGTGCCATGATTGCTGCAGAAAACTATGAGGGAAGCATATATGTAGTGGACAGTATGAATGCAACGGTTGGTGCCGGTGTTCTTGCAGAGTATGCAGTAAGGCTAAGGAATAGTGGAATGGATGCAAAGACTATTGCAGAAACCCTTGAAAGCAGAAAAGGCGATATAAGGCTCGTTGCACTACTTGATACTTTGGAATATCTTGCTAAGGGTGGACGAATTTCCAGTGCGGCAGCTTTTGCCGGAGGACTTTTATCTATTAAGCCGGTTGTATGCGTGGAAGGCGGTGAGGTACAGGTTCTTGGTAAAGCAAGAGGATCGAAGCAGGGCAATAACTATCTTGTTCAGGAGATCCAGAAGGCCGGAGGCGTGGACTTTGATATGCCATTATTATTAGGATATTCAGGACTCAGTGATCATCTTTTGAAGAAGTATATTGAGGACAGTAAGGCATTATGGGAAGAATCATCAGGAGAACTTCCTACGACTGTTGTTGGTAGTGTAATAGGTACTCATGTTGGCCCCGGAGCGATTGCAGTTTCATTTTTTGCAAAGAATAAATAGAGTATCATTAGTTCGATTTTATTTATATTGAGGAATCAGCCTGATTTTGTATTATGAATCAAAAGGTTTTAACTGTTTTAGAGTATAACAAAATAATAGAAAGATTGTCTGCTCTGGCTTCTTCACCACTTGGAAAAGAAAAGGTTATGAAGCTGCAGCCCATGTCTGATTTGGACCAGATTAAAGAGGCGCAAAATAATACTGCAGATGCTCTTAGTCGTCTGTTTAAGAGGGATGGTATTTCTTTTGGAAGTAATAAACCGGTTGGAAGGTCACTTCGTTCTCTGGAAATAGGCGCAACACTTTCAATTGCAGAATTGCTTGCCATTGCGGCATTGCTTGATAATGTGGGAAGAGTAAAGTCGTATGGTAAACCGGAAAGAGCAGATGAACCGGCAGACTCGCTTACTGAGATGTTTGATGGACTTGTTTTGAATTCTCAGATTGCTCAGGAAATACACAGGTGCATACTGTCAGAGGATGAAATTGCTGATGATGCAAGCTCGAACCTTAAATCAATAAGGCGTAACATAGGTCTTGCCAATGATAAGATTAAGAGTCAGCTTAATGCTATGTTGAATGGGCAGTACAGAACATATCTTCAGGATGCGGTCATCACGCAGAGAGATGGCCGATACTGTATTCCTGTTAAGGCTGAATATAAGGGGCAGGTTCCCGGAATGGTCCATGACCAGTCTTCTACAGGTTCGACTGTTTTTATAGAACCACAGGCAATAGTTAATCTCAATAATCAGATTAGGGAATTGCAGATTGAAGAGAAAAAGGAGATTGAGGTAATTCTGGAAACGCTCAGCAAAATGACTGCAGAGGAAACAGAGTCTATTGCAAATGATCAGAAGATAATGACCAGGCTTGATGTTATTTTTGCCAAGGGTCGCTTAGCAATGGAACAAAATGCATCCAGACCGGTGTTTAATAATAAACATATTATTAATATTCGTAAGGGAAGACATCCGCTTCTTGATCAGAAGAAAGTTGTTCCGATAGATGTAAGACTTGGTGAAGATTTTGATCTGTTGGTAGTAACAGGCCCTAATACCGGTGGTAAAACAGTGTCTCTTAAGACAGTTGGTTTGCTGACGCTTATGGGCCAGGCGGGGCTTCATATACCTGCCGGTGACAGGTCGCAGTTAGCAGTATTTACTAAGGTGTATGCCGATATAGGGGATGAACAGAGTATTGAGCAGAGTTTGTCTACTTTTTCATCTCATATGAAAAATATAGTTGCTATTTTGAAAAATGCAGATGAAAACAGTCTTTGCCTGTTTGACGAGCTTGGTGCAGGAACTGATCCTACCGAAGGGGCTGCACTTGCCATAGCAATTCTTGATTATCTTCACAAAAGAGGAATCAGGTCTATGGCAACAACACACTATAGTGAATTAAAGGTATATGCGCTTAGTACGGATAAAGTAGAAAATGCTTGTTGTGAATTTGATGTAGAGACTTTGTCTCCAACCTACAAGCTATTAATTGGTATCCCGGGAAAAAGTAATGCCTTTGCTATTTCTAAGAGACTGGGTCTTAGAGAAGATATTATAGAAGAAGCCAAGTTGCATATTACTGAGGACAAAGAGAATTTTGAGGATCTTATTTCGGATCTTGAAAATAGTAGGCGCATAATAGAAAAGGAAAGAGCTGAAATAGCTGAATATAAAGCTAAAATCAAAACTCATCAGGATGCACTGGAGAAAAAAAGAGATAAGATTGATGACTCCAGAGATGAGATATTAAGAAAGGCCAGAGAAGAGGCACAAAGTATACTTAGAGAGGCTAAGGATGTTGCTGATGAGACAATCAGGACCTTCCAGAAGGCAGGACCCGGCGCATCGATGAAGGACCTTGAGAAGGCTAGGGATAAGGTTAGAAATAAGCAGAAGGACAATGATGCCGGACTTACTGTTAAGAATACAGATAAGCCTAAAAAGCAGATAAAGCCATCGGACATTAAATTGGGAATGGATGTCAAAATTGTATCTATGGGCCTGAAGGGTACAGTTAATTCTCTTCCGGATGCAAAAGGAAATATTACTGTGTCGTGTGGAATAATGAAATCCAAGACAAATATTAATGACATTATTATTATTGATGATGGCCCAATAATTCCTAAAAAAGGAGTTGTTAATAAAAACAAGTCAGAAGCAAGCAAGATTAAAATGAACAAATCATATTCAGTTACATCGGAGATTAATCTGCTTGGAAAAACTGTGGATGAGGCTATATATGAGTTGGATAAATATTTAGATGATGCTTATCTGGCACATATGCCAAGTGTAAGAATAGTTCATGGTAAGGGAACAGGTGCGCTTAGGCAGGCTGTTCAAAGTAAGCTTAGAAAGACGAAGTATATAGAAAGCTTCAGAGGCGGAGAATATGGTGAAGGTGACGCGGGTGTCACAATTGCAACATTTAAGGATTAGTCGTAATTACGGCAGGAGGAAATAATGGCTACAAAACAGAAAATAATGATTGTAGACGATGATAATAATATAGCTGAGCTTATCAGTCTGTACTTGATTAAGGAGTGCTTTGAGACTCAGATATATAATGATGGCGAATCGGCAATAGCGGGTTTTGATACTTTCTCGCCCAATCTTATTTTGCTTGACCTAATGCTCCCTGGGATTGATGGATATCAGGTATGTCGCGAGATTCGTGCCAAGAGTAACACACCGATTATTATGCTTTCAGCAAAGGGCGAGGTGTTTGATAAGGTTCTGGGACTTGAACTTGGTGCTGATGATTATATGGAAAAGCCATTTGATACTAAGGAACTGGTTGCAAGGGTAAAAGCAGTTTTGCGAAGATATAAAGCAGCTCCTGAGGTTGTTGCAACAACTCAGGACAAGAGTGTTGAATATCCGGATCTTGCAATTAATTTGACTAACTATTCGGTAATATATATGGGAAAAAATATCGATATGCCACCTAAAGAACTTGAGCTTCTTTTTTTTCTGGCATCATCGCCGAATCATGTATTTACAAGAGAGCAGTTACTTGATCAGATATGGGGATATGAATATATAGGTGATACAAGAACTGTAGATGTGCATATTAAGAGATTAAGAGAAAAGCTTGGTGATCATGAGAAGTGGAAGATTGCAACCATATGGGGAATAGGATATAAATTCGAATTCTCTAATACCGGAGTTGGTTTGACAACAGGGCATGCAATGAATGTGGATGATGAAATAATATAAATCAGGTAAACAGTATTTATGAAAAAGACATTATATGTAAAGTTCATATTGGCATATCTGATGTTTGGTATTTTTGGATTTATTATGGTAGCTACATTTGTTTCAAGTATGACCCTGGAGCAGATAAAGCGTGAGGAAGCCGAGGCGCTATATAAGGAAGCTACATTGATTGCTAATACTTATGCATCGGACCTATACAATAATGAGACATCTTTGGATGCGGTTCATAGGGAGCTGGTAACTCTTGATGGATACCTTGATTCGGTAATATGGATTATTAACCCATCGGGAAGAATGGTTATCGATTCGTCTAAAGAGATTGATTTGAATAATGAGATTTTGATAGAAGGATTTGATCCGACGGTTACGGCAGGTTCCTATTATACTACGGGTGATTTTTTCGGGAGCTTTGACCAGGAAATGCTTTCTGTTTTTGCCCCTATTACTTCCGGCTTTAAGGTGAGGGGATATGTAGTAATACATGTTACAATGGATAGGCTTGTTCAGAATAGGGAAAGTTTCCTTTCGATTTCATATATTCTCCTTGTTTTGTTGTTTATGCTTTCGCTTATAATTCTGATTTTCTTTACGGAATTTGTATATGTTCCAATCAGAAAAATCACGGATGCTACAGAACAGTATGCTTCCGGAAATATGCATTATGAGTTTACGGTTGAATCTGATGATGAAATAGGATATCTGGCATCGGCTTTACAATATATGGCAAGTGAGATTGCTAAAGCAGAGGATAATCAGAAGAAGTTTGTGGCAAATGTGTCTCATGATTTCAGGTCGCCGCTTACTTCGATTAAAGGCTATCTTGAGGCGATGCTTGATGGAACGATTCCGCCTGAAATGCATGAGAAATATCTTGGTATAGTACTTAATGAAACAGAGAGACTTACTAAACTTACCAATTCGTTACTAACTCTTAATAACCTTAATGTGCGTGGAGTGGTGCTTGAAAAAACTGTTTTTGATATTAATAAAGTAATCAGAGACACGGCAGCATCTTCAGAGGTGCAGCTCCGTAATAAGCATATAAAACTGGAGTTAATACTTACGGGTGAAGAGATGTATGTAGAGGCAGATATGGGCAAAATTCAGCAGGTTCTGTATAATCTTCTCGATAATGCCATAAAGTTCTCTCACACAGACGGTAATATCTGGATAGAGACTAATGTTAAACACAGTAAAGTGTTTGTATCTGTAAAGGATAGTGGAATAGGAATACCAAAGGATAGTTTGAAGCTTATCTGGGATCGTTTCTACAAAACTGATTTGTCGCGTGGAAAAGATAAAAAAGGTACAGGTCTGGGACTTTCCATAACGAAGGAAATAATAAATGCCCATAAGGAGCATATCAATGTAATATCGACAGAAGGTGTAGGTACGGAGTTTATATTCTCGTTACCTATGATTGATGTAGAGGATGAAGATTAAGAGGATTGCTTTGTGGGAGGACTTTTTTGGTGTCCTTTAGGTATATACTTGAATAGGAGGTCTGAGGTTTGTTTTCTAAGAAAAAAACTCTTGAAGAGACAGGCTTCATGATGTATCATTTAATAGTATTTGATTGGTTGATTTCAAGGGGGGACGAATGGAATCAAGGAAGGAAATACTGGTTAAGCTTCGGAAAGATATGGGCATGAATCGCAGACAATTTGCGGAATACTTCGAGATACCATATCGTACAGTTCAGGATTGGGAGCTTGGTAACAGACAGATGCCGGAATATTTGTTAAAGCTTATGTTATATAAAGCTACATCAGAGAAGCTGGCGAAATAGAATATTTTTATTAGGCAATTATCGATGGGGATATGCATAAAGGTGCATATTCCTATTTTAATTATTATTCAGAATGCATATGCTATAAAATGTCAGAAGGAGACAGGACGATGAGAATAGGATTTGATAATGACAAATACCTTAAAATGCAATCAGAGCACATAAAGGAGAGAATAACTAAATTTGATAATAAGTTATACCTTGAGTTTGGTGGAAAACTTTTTGATGATTTTCATGCATCACGTGTGCTTCCGGGATTTGAACCTGATAGTAAGCTTAAAATGCTTCTTCAGCTTAAAGATCAGGCTGAAATTGTAATTGTAATCAGCGCCGAAGATATTGAATCAAATAAGATACGTGGCGACTACGGGATTACATATGATATGGATGTTCTTCGTCTTGTGGATGCTTTTCAGGGAATTGGTCTGTATGTGGGAAGTATATGTATTACCAAATATTCAGGTCAGGCAGGTGCTGATCAGTTTATTAATAAACTTGCAACTCTCGGTATAAAGTCATATAAGCATTATAAGATTCCCGGATATCCATCAGATATTGAGAGGATAGTAAGTGATGACGGCTATGGAAGAAATGAGTATATTGAGACAGAAAGGCCTCTTGTTGTAATTACGGCTCCGGGACCCGGTTCAGGCAAGATGGCTACATGTCTTTCTCAGCTTTATCATGAGCATAAGAGAGGAGTTAAAGCAGGATATGCTAAATTTGAGACCTTCCCTATTTGGAATCTGCCGCTTAAGCATCCTGTAAATATGGCTTATGAAGCTGCTACAGCAGACCTCAATGATGTTAATATGATTGATCCGTTCCACCTTGAAGCGTATGGAGAGACAACGGTTAATTATAATCGTGATGTTGAAATATTCCCTGTTCTTAATGCCATGTTTGAACAGATTCTTGGTGAAAGTCCATACAAGTCTCCGACAGATATGGGTGTAAATATGGCCGGTAACTGTATTATTGATGATGATGCATGCTGCCAGGCGTCTAATCAGGAAATAATAAGAAGATATTATACATGTCTTTGTGATTTGAAGAGAGGTAAAGACTGCAAGGAAGATAAGCTCAAGCTGGAATTGATTATGAAGCAGGCAGGTCTTACTGTAGAAAACAGGGCAGTTGTGTCAGCAGCTCTTGAGCGTGAAGAGGTAACAGGACACCCGGCTGCATCAATTGAACTTCCGGACGGAAAAATAGTAACAGGAAAAACTACAGATTTACTTGGTGCTTCGGCAGCAGTACTGCTTAATTCTCTTAAGGAACTTGCAGGTATTGATCATAAGCTGCATCTGGTTTCGCCTGAAGCAATTAGCCCGATTCAAAAGGTTAAGACAGGTTATCTTGGAAGTCGTAATCCAAGACTTCATACAGATGAGATACTTATTGCTTTATCTATTTCGGCTGTTACAGACCCTAATGCAATGCTTGCATTGGAGCAGATTCCAAAGCTTCGTGGCTGTGAAGCTCATTCATCAGTACTTCTTTCGAGTGTTGATGAGCAGACTTTTAAGAAGCTTGGTCTTAGACTTACATGTGACGCAAAATATGAAGAGAGCGGAAAAATGTATCATAAGCATTAAATTACAATTATTTCATAGTTTTTTAATTGATTTTAATGGTTTCAAAAAGTATAATCAAAACTGTCAGTTTCTTAACTGGCAGTTTTCTTTTATATAGGAGTTTGGAGGACCAAATGGATAATAATACCAATAAATATGATAGTGGCAATTATCAGGGTGGTAATGGCAATAATAATGGTGGAAACGGTGGAGGTAATGGGCGCCAGAATGGTAATGGTGGTCAACCACCTAAGAAACAGAGCCTGTTTTTTCTGCTGGTAGCCTGCCTGATAACATTGCTCTTTATGAGCTATTTCATGAAGACCATCGGAGGAAGCACAACCAAAGAGGTTTCATATGATGAGTTCGTTAAGATGGTTGAAATAGGAATGGTTGAGAGTGTCTATATTGATGAGGACAAGATTGAGATTACTCCTAAGACGATAGAAAATGAAAACTCGCAGAATACCAATCCTTTTTTGGCAGTACAGAATCAGAAAATTACATTCTATACCGGAATAAGTGAAAGTCCGGATGCTCTTACGGAACGTCTGTTAGCGGCTAATGTTAAGATTAAGAATAAGATTCCTGACAGTTCAGGTATGCTTCTTTCAATATTCCTTACATATATTCTTCCGATTGCAATTCTGTGGGGAATTATGAGCTTTGCCTATAGACGTATGTCTAAGGGCGGCGGTGGAATTATGGGTGTAGGCAAATCAAATGCCAAGGTCTATGTTCAGAAGGAAACCGGTGTCACCTTTGCAGATGTTGCCGGAGAAGACGAGGCTAAAGAATCTCTTGTAGAAGTAGTAGATTTCCTGCATGATCCGTCAAAATACACGAAAATAGGTGCAAAGCTTCCTAAGGGAGCACTTTTGGTTGGACCTCCCGGAACCGGTAAAACGCTTCTTGCCAAGGCAGTAGCGGGCGAAGCACATGTTCCTTTTTTCTCGCTTACAGGTTCTGATTTTATTGAGTTATATGTTGGTGTCGGAGCATCCAGAGTTAGAGATTTGTTCAAGGAAGCTAATAAGATGGCGCCGTGTATTGTATTTATCGATGAGATTGATGCAATCGGTCGAAGCCGTGACAGTAAATACGGTGGAGGTAATGAAGAGCGTGAGCAGACATTGAATCAGTTACTGTCTGAGATGGACGGTTTCGATACAACCAAGGGAATTCTGGTGCTTGGAGCGACTAACAGACCTGAGATTCTTGATAAGGCGCTTCTTAGACCGGGTCGTTTTGATAGAAGAATTGTTGTTGAAAAGCCGGATCTCAAGGGTCGAGTTAATATTCTCAAGGTTCATGCCAAGAATGTTAAGATGGATGAGACGGTCGACTTTGAGGAGATAGCTCTTGCTACATCGGGAGCTGTGGGTTCTGATCTTGCCAATATGATTAATGAAGGTGCAATTAATGCTGTTAAGGAGGGCAGAGAATTTGTTTCTCAGAAGGACCTCTTTGTGGCTGTTGAGCAGGTGCTTGTAGGTAAGGAAAAAAAGGACAGAATTATGTCAGCCGAAGAGAGACGAATTGTATCATACCATGAGGTTGGTCATGCACTTATCTCGGCACTTCAGAAAAATTCAGAACCTGTACAGAAGATTACCATTGTTCCTCGTACTATGGGCGCCCTTGGATATGTAATGCAGGTGCCGGAGGAAGAGAAGTATCTTAATACTGAGGCTGAACTTCGCGCAATGCTTGTTAGTACTCTTGGTGGTCGTGCGGCGGAAGAAATTGTATTTGATACCGTTACAACCGGAGCCTCTAATGATATTGAAAAGGCAACAGATATTGCAAAATCAATGGTTACTCAGTATGGTATGAGTAAGAAATTTGGTCTTATCGGACTTGCAACGGTTGAGAGTAAATATCTTAGCAATCACGCAACTCTTAACTGCGCAGAGTCAACAGCTGCAGAAGTGGATAATGAAGTAATGCAGATTCTCTCTGATAGCTATGAAGAAGCCAAGAGACTTCTTACTGAAAACAGAGAGGTTCTTGATAGTATTGCGGATTATCTTATTAAGCAGGAAACAATTACAGGTAAGGAGTTTATGAAGATATTCAGAGAACTTAAGAATCTTCCTGAGCCGGATCCTGAAGCAGAAAAAGCTGCCAGAATTAATATGAAATAAAACATAAAGGTAACTTCTTATGGGAATACAATATATAACCTGTTAGAAGTTACCTTTTTATTATGACAACAGGGATATATTGTGATAAAATATACTTTGTATGTGACAATATTTGTGGAGTACTTAAAAGTTACTAATTTGCTATGTGATTAAAGAGGAAATATGTCAGAGCAGAATAATAGTCAGAAGTATAATGAATTAGGAACGCAAATAAGAGATTCTGTCCTGCAGGCAGTTAATTCGGGAGACTTTAACGGTCTTAGTGAATCAATTGGCAAATCTGTTGCAACTGTGCTTGGAGATGTTGGGGATTCAATTAACAAAGCAGCCAGTCAGGCAAGAGGTCCGGCAGCTGATCTGCAAAATGGTTTTATGAATTCCATAGCCAGGACACAGGCAGAGATTATGAAAGCTCAGGCAGAAGCAAGGGCTAATGCCAGAAGAGAAATATACAAGACTCAGGCAGAAGCAAGAGCTAATGCGCAGGCGCAGGCGGAGAGATTCCGGGCTGAGCAGGAAGCAAGAATTCAGCGTAATAAAGAGCTTAGAGCGCAGAATATAAGAAGGCCTATTGCCAATATCAAATATAATGCCATAGGAAGTATATCATCACACCTTTCTATTATCGGTGGTGTTATAGTATTACTTCTTGCAGCACTTTTGTTTGCTGATAAGATTACAATTGGAATGGGTATCTTTTGCGGTATCATGGCGCTTATTGGCGGTTTCCTGATAACTAAAGGTGCCAATAATAAAAGTTGGCTTAAGAAAGCGGATAAGATTAAGGAACTGTGCCGGGAAAAAAGCTATTGTACCGTTGATGATATTGCATCAGCGACAGGGCTGGAGAAAAAGAAGGCTATTAAGGTAATTAAAAAGATTCTTTCAAGAGGCTACTTCCCTGAAGGCTATATAGATGAAGAATGCACAACATTCATGGCTACCAAGGAAGTATATAATCAGTATATTCAGACGAAAAAGCAACATCAGGATCAGGCTGCTGAGAGACTAAAGGAACAGGGAATTGATGATTCTGTGAGGGCAAAATTAAGTCCGGAACAGCAGACAGAGCTTGATGCAATGATGGCAGAAGGATATGAATCCATTAGACGTCTTCATGAGTTGAACGAGCAGATACCGGGGCAGAGCATTACAGAGAAGTTATATATTACGGAAGGACTTCTTAATGACATCTTCGACAGAGTTAAGGATGAACCGGAACAGATGAGAAATTGTCGTAAGCTGATGGAATATCATCTTCCTACTGTTCTTAAACTTGTAGAAGCGTATGCAGAGTATGACAAGATTTCAGTTCCGGGGCCGGAAATTGTTAAGGCCAAGGATGAAATAGAGAAAACGCTTGATCTGATTAATCAGGCATTTGGTGAGTTACTAAACAGACTATTCCAGGATTCAGTATGGGATGTTACTTCGGATGCGCAGGTACTTAAAACAATGCTCACCCGGGAAGGTCTGGCAAAAGATATCGTGATTAAAGAGGAGGTATAAAGAGATGGCAGAGGATATTTTAGTAAAGGAAGAGACAACAGAAGTAACAGCAGAGGCTCTTGAAGAAGTTGCAAATGAAGTGATTTCGACAGGTGGAACTTCATCAAGCAGTATTACAGCAATTGATGGCGTTGAACTTACAGAAGAAGAAAAGAAAATTGTTAACGGATATGTGGAAGGTATTAATATATCTGATAGTGCTCAGGTGCTTCAGTATGGTGTTGGCGCTCAGCAGAAGATAGCAAATTTTTCTGAAACAGCACTCAATAATGTTCGCACTAAGGATCTTGGCGAAGTTGGAGACTTGCTTTCCGGTGTTGTAGCAGAACTTAAGAGCTTTGATACAACTGAGGAGAAGGGTTTCCTTGGTATATTCAAAAAGGGTGCTAATAAGGCTACTGCAATTAAAGCAAAGTATGCAAGCGCTGAAAAGAATGTCAATGGAATCGTAAAGGCGATGGAAGGTCATCAGATTACACTTATGAAGGATATTGCAATGCTTGATAAGTTGTATGAATCAAATCTTCAGTATTATAGAGATCTTACATTATATATTATTGCCGGTAAGGAAAAGCTTAAGAAGGCAAGAGAGGTTGAGCTTCCTGCATTGCTTGCAAAGGCAGAGCAGTCAGGTCTTGCTGAAGATGCTCAGGCAGCAAAAGATTATTCTTCTATGATTGACAGATTTGAGAAGAAGGTATATGACCTTGAACTTACACGTAATATTTCAATGCAGATGGGACCTCAGATTAGACTTATTCAGTCTAATGATACTGTAATGACAGAGAAGATTCAGTCAACTCTTGTTAATACAATTCCGCTTTGGAAGAGCCAGATGGTTATTGCTATTGGTCTTGAGCATTCTCAGGATGCAGCTAAGGCTCAGAGAGAAGTTACTGATGCTACAAATGAACTCCTTAAGAAGAATGCTGAGGCTCTTAAGATGGCAACTCTTGATACAGCTAAGGAGGCTGAGAGAGGCATTGTAGATATAGAGACACTTACTCAGACTAATAAGACACTTATCGATACATTTGATGAAGTAATGAAGATTCAGCAGGAAGGTCGTCAGAAGCGTGCTGAGGCAGAAGTAGAGCTTGCTCGTATTGAGAACGAGATGAAAGCTAAGGTTCTTGAAATAAGCAAGACTTCTTTATAATAAATAAGTATAAATGACTATTAGGAGATTTGCTTAGCAGAGTGGCATATGAAGAGATTCTTAAAAATAATTGGAATCATATTATTAATAATTGTTGTGGTTGTAGTAGGTTACCTGGGATATGTCTGGGTAACCTATGACCGTATAGAGGATAATCAGGTTCTTGCTGTAGAGGGCGAAAAGTCAGGTTGTACGGTAAGTGTAGGTGAGGAATATACGATTGTAACCCAGAATATGGGGTTTGGAGCATATACGCGTGATTTTTCATTCTTTATGGATGGTGGAACGGAGTCCAGAGCAAAATCACCTGAAACTGTACTTAATTGTTTTTCTAAGGCAACACAGTTGATTGAAGGACTTACACCGGACATTATTCTTTTTCAGGAAGTAGATGAGGAAGCTCACAGAAGTTGCAAAATTGATCAGATAAAACTCCTGGAAGACTATTTTGCAGGCAATAATTATGTATATGCCCGAAATTTTGATTCGGCTTATATTATGTATCCGATTACAAAGCCACATGGTAAGAGTAAGTCAGGAATATTGACAATCAGCAAATTCGATATTGCCTCAGGACTCAGAAGACAGTTTGAGATATCTAATTCAGTTTCAAAGCTGGTTGATTTGGACAGATGCTACAGTGTTAGTCGAATTCCGGTAAATAACGGTCACGAACTTATAATATATAACACGCATATGTCTGCCTATGGTGGAAGTGATGTAATCAGAGAATCACAGCTTTCGCAGATATGCAGTGATATGAAGGAAGAATACGAAAAAGGAAATTATGTTATATGTGGTGGCGACTTTAATTGTGATTTCGCAAGTGATTCGGTGAAGATTCTGAATGGAGAGGATTACAAAATGGATGTCGGTTGGGCACAGCCTATGCTTACAGATTGTATCCCGGATGGAATCGTAAGATGTCTTGACTATGTAAATGGTGAGATACTACCCACATGCAGAAATTGTAATAAGCCCTACGAGGAAGGCGATTTTACGATTATAGTTGACGGATTTTTGGCTTCTGAAAATGTAGAGACCACATATCTGGAAAATATACAGAACGGTTTTGAATTTGCGGATCATATGCCGGTTGTTATGAAATTTAAGTTAGTAGAATAGGAATGTTGAATAGCTATGAACTTTTCGGGTTTGGCATTTATTTTTCACTTTTTGCCCCTATTTTTAATTGCATACTATATCATTCCCAAGAGATACAGAAATATTATTCTATTATCAGGAAGTATTGTATTTTATTCGATTGGAAATCCATATTATATGATTTTGCTGGCAATATCAGTTTTAATCAACTATTTGTTAGCCGACCGAATATATGTTGCCCAATATAAAAAGGAAATCAATGGATCAGCCAAGTCTTATTCAAAGGCCTGGCTGTTTCTTGCGCTTATATATGATATGGGAATGCTATTTGTATTCAAATATCTAGGTTTTGTTCTTGACAATATAGGTCTGATTAGTGGAAGGGAGATGCCTGTATTTAAGTGGGGGCTTCCACTTGGAATAAGTTTTTATACTTTTCAGATGATATCATTTGTTGTAGATGTTTATAGAAAAAGGTATGACAGGAGAATTCATCTTTACCACTTTGCGACATATGCAATAATGTTCCCGCAGATTGCATCAGGTCCTATCACGCGATATGAGGATGTACGAGACAGAATAGAGACACCGGCATCAGTACCTGCAATTATGCTCGAAAAAGGTACAGTATATTTTATATGCGGACTTGGATACAAGGTATTGCTTGCAGATAAGATTACTTCCCTGTGGAACGATGTAAGAACGGTTGGACCGCTTGGAATAGATGTTGCTTCTGCATGGTTGGGAGCATGGGGTTATTCGATGCAAATATATTTTGATTTCTTCGGATATTCCCTGATGGCAATTGGTGTAGCCATGATGCTTGGATTTAAGCTACCCGATAACTTTGATGACCCATATACATCGAAATCCATGACAGAGTTCTGGAGAAGATGGCATATGACATTGGGGAAATGGTTTAAGGACTACCTTTATATTCCTCTTGGAGGTAACAGGTGCAGTTTCCCAAGGATGATTCTCAACATATTTCTTGTTTGGATGTTTACAGGAATATGGCATGGCGCCAGTTGGAATTTTCTGATATGGGGTATGTTTTTGTTTGCAATTATGTTTGTTGAGAAAATGTGGCTCTACAAATACTTGGATAAGTCAAAGATAATTGGACATATCTATATGGTGATTTTAATACCGGTATCATGGGCAATATTCAGCATCACGGATATGACAGAACTGTCACATTTCTTTTTGCGCCTAATTAACGTGCCTATAGAGGGAATGGTTGTAAGTGGAATGAATAAGTTCCTTTCATTGTTATCGACCTACTGGTGGATGCTACTTGTTTGTATAGTATTCTGTACACCTTACCCTATGAGACTTATTAAAAAGTTTTATAAGAACGTAATTGTTAAGCTGATGTTGTTAGTTGTTTTCTGGTACTGTGTATATCAGATGGCGAATAGTGGAAATAATCCATTCATATATTTTAATTTCTAAGTGTATTAATGAATAAACGTATTAAGAAAAAACGTGAGAAAAACAGAATAAATGAATACGCAGAGCTGCTAAGAGGTGTGGAGGTATCTACTGAAGAGCCTGTGTCGGAGGAAATATTTGCTGAAGAGGCGGTATTGGAAGAAGCTGAAGAGCCTGTCGAGCTTGCGCTGGAAGCTGCAGAGATTGAGGAAATTCTTTTAGAAGATTTACGAAAAAAGAATGCCAAAGATTTGGATTATGCAAATGAAGATGAAGCTATAAAGATTAAAAAGAACCGGCACCGTGCACAAAATTGTATCCTTTTTATTGGAGTCGGATTGACAATGCTTGCTATGATGATTTATGGATTTGCAGAAGCATGGTTTGGGCCGTATACCTTTGATATAGCGTTGGATAGACCGGTTTTTGTGTCATTTTTATTAGGTGAGATAGACATTCCGGAGCTTGAGACGGAGCAGGAGTCAGAAGTAGATTATGCTCTTGAACTTATGGCTGAAGAAGAAATGTCAAGTGAAGAGGGGACTTCGCTCGAGGAAAGTGAAGCAACTGAGCCGGAGACTACGGAAGAGGAAGGACCAATTATAAGCGATAAGCTTGCAGCTGAATACCTTGAATACTATGGTGAGGTACCATTTACGATAGGTGATGATGTAATAACACATTATGTTAGCTGGAATGATAATAAATCGCATTCGATGTATTATACCAGTCCGGGAGTTAGGGCAGTCAGTTCCGTATATGATTATAAGCAGGTTGATGAATCATATTTCGACAATTCTGTTATAATCGGCGATTCACGTATAGAAGGACTTCATGAATATTCCGGTTGGAGTAATGCAACATTCTTATATAAGAGAGGCCTTACCGTATATGCGATGATGAGCAAGGAAGTTCAGCTAGACAGAAGCAGAAGGTCTACGGTTCTACAGACTTTGAGCGAGAGGCAGTTTGAAAATGTCTACATAATGGTTGGTATTAATGAACTTGGTGGCGGTACGGATGAAAAATTCGCTGAGCAATATCGGGAAAATATTGAAAAGATAAGAGAATTGCAGCCGAATGCAAGAATTATTATTATGAGCATAATGTTTGAGACAAGAGAGTACTCAGATAGTAAGCCGGTATATAATAATGATAATGTAAATGCAAAAAATGTTGCGATAGCCAAGCTTGCTAACGGAGAAGATATTTTTTATCTTGATGTTAATCCGTGTATTGCTGATCCGGAGACCGGAGTTATGCCGGAGAGTTATTCCTTTGATGGTGTGCACATGAAGGCACAGTATTACACTTATTGGGTAGATTATATGTATGCGCATGGATATTAGAATAGTAAAATTTTAATCTTACAGGGCAAATAGTAGGTAGATTAATTGGTGATAAGGTATGAAATTTGACGGAAAAAGAATATTAATCTGGGGATATGGACGGGAAGGAAAATCAACAGAAGATTTTATAAAGAGAGTCTGTAAGCCGTTGTCTGTAGAGATATATGAAGGCAAAATTGATGGAATAGTTGAGGAGAATTTTGATTATATAGTTAAAAGTCCCGGGATTGTTATGGAGAAGGATGATCCAAAATATACTTCTCAAACGCAGATATTCCTGGAGGCCTACAGGGATATAACAATCGGAATTACCGGAACTAAGGGAAAGAGTACAACAAGCTCGATGCTGTTCTCTGTCTTAAGTAAGTGCACAGACAGACCTGTATTATTGCTGGGTAATATTGGGCAGCCATGTCTTGATTATTATGATTCTATTACAGAGGATACTATTGCCGTATTTGAGATGAGTTGCCATCAATTATGTCATAATACGGTTTCGCCGCATATAGGTGTATTCTTAAATCTGTATGAGGAACATTTGGATTATTATCATACAATGGATAAATATTTTGAAGCTAAATCCCATGTTACAACTTATCAAAAGAAGGAAGATTATCTGTATGAAGGGGATAACGTTCCGTTTATTGAGACAGAAGCCACACGTATAGTTATTAGTCCCGAAAGAATCGGAGAATATGAATTGTCAATTGAGGGAATTCATAATCAGTATAATGCGGAATTTGTATAC
The DNA here is from genome assembly GCA_018064805.1 of Candidatus Colinaster scatohippi. Lineage (GTDB taxonomy): Bacteria > Bacillota > Clostridia > Lachnospirales > Lachnospiraceae > Colinaster > Colinaster scatohippi. The sequence goes on along the minus strand of JAGHUN010000012.1, from coordinate 36,149 downwards.
AGAATTGCTACTGAGTGTTATGGATGTAACAGTGAAAAGGTGCTTAAGGCCATACAGGAATTCAAAGGATTAAGTCACAGGCTGGAGCATATTGGAGATATAGGAAATATAAGATTTTTTGACGATTCGATATCTACGATTCCCGAGGCTGCAATCAGTGCCTTAAATAGTATTACCGATGCTAAAACACTTCTTTTAGGCGGAATGGATAGAGGTATTGATTATCATAAAATAATTGATTTTATTAAAGAGCATAGTGAATATTATTATATATTCATGTATGCATCAGGTAAAAGAATTTATGACAGCGATGTCATAAATAAGATGGACTATGTATATTTAGTAGATGATTTAAAACAGGCAGTTGACAAGGCGCTTGAGATAACAGATGAGGGGGCAGTCATTCTGTCTCCGGCAGCAGCATCCTATGGTTACTTCAAAAATTTTGAGGAACGAGGGGATGTATTTAAGGCATTAGTTCAGGAGAAGATGTAATTGAAAAAGATATCCGATAATATAAAAAAATACTGGTATATCTATGTTGTAGGTGCAATGTTAGGATTACAAGCACTTGTGTTTATAGTTTTCAATGGGAATAGCTATATTCAGGTACATGATAATCTGGACCTTTTTATTCCGCACTATAAGATGTTAAGCCTTAATAAGGCTTGGTTTGCACAGAATGCAGATATGCCTATGCTTCATGGAATAGACAGGAATCTGCTTGGTTCGGAATTTCTTCTTTATAATATTTTATATATTGTTCTTCCTACTTTGCCGGCTTATTTTATCGGTTACGGACTGAAGATAGCTATTGGTCTGTTTACATTTCGGCTTCTCGCCAAGGATATACTTGGAGAAAACTATAAAAGCTACAGGCCATTAATTGTTATTATTGGGACGGCATATGGAATGATTCCGGTATTTCCAACTTATGGAATAGCATTTACATCTGTTCCGCTGATTATATGGCTGGTTCGAAGGCTGTACATTGGAGAAGGATTTAAGAAAATTGCAGGTGATAAGACCTTAGTCAGAAGCAGAATACTTATGTATCTTGGGGTGTTCTTCTATCCTATTCTATCCTATTTTTCTTACCACGGCTTTTTTATACTGTGCTATATGTGTGTGGCGGTAATAATCCTATGGATTAAGGATAAGAAGTTCCCATTCAGTGTCTTTTCTGCGATTTGTGTATTATCGGTTGGATATGTTGTGTTTGAATACAGGTTGTTCAAGGCAATGCTTTTTGACGATACTGTCACAATTAGGACAACAATGTTAAGGGCTGATTCAAGTCTCTTAGAGGCTTTGAAAGCAGGCTTTAACGAATTCATAAATGCATCCTTTCATAGTCAGGATAGTCATACCTATATAGTGCTTGCAGTTGTTCTTGTGGCTGTTGTATGCATTAATATTACGCATATAAGGGAACATAAGGCGAGGGAGATTCTAACCGATCCGGTGAATTTAATAATGCTATGGATTATATTCAACTGTCTGATATTCGGTCTCTGCGATTTTGCACCCTTTAGAGGTATGCTAGAGACAATAGTTCCACCACTTAAGGGATTTGAGTTTTCGAGAACATCATTCTTTAATCCTTTCCTGTGGTATGCAGAATTATTATTAGTATGCATAAGACTGTCGAATACCGGCAAAAAGGTTTGGATGTCGGTAAGCTATATGGTTGCCATTGCCGCTATGCTTGTAGTTATGTTTATGCCACAGATATATAATGACTTTTATTATACCTGTTATAATCAGGCTTTCAGAATTATTAAGCATAAGGACACAAGCACACTAAATTTTAACGAATTTTATTCAACGGAATTATTTGAAGAAATTAAAAATGACATTCAGTATGATGGTGAGTGGTCAGCTGCATATGGCTTACATCCGGGAGTTCTTGTATATAATGGAATTTCTACGGTTGATGGTTATTTAGGTATGTATTCAGAAGAATATAAGCAAAAGTGGCTGGCTATTGAGGCACCGGCTTTTGAAGGCTCTCAGTCTTTAGGTAAATATTATAATGACTGGGGAGCAAGAGTTAGTCTGTATTCAGGAAGTGATGAGAATACCTATGCACCGGTAAGGGAACTCGCACTATCTGATACAAGACTTATGGTAGATATCGAAGAGTTGAAAAGCCTTGAATGCCGTTTTGTTTTCTCAAGAATAGAATTCAGTAATTCGGATGAGCTGGGGATAAGGCTTGTTGGTAAATATAATACTGATATATCACCATATACCATTTATGTTTATGATTTGCGCTGATACTTGCAGATTAAAAATCACTATGATACCATATTTTAGGAGAGTCTGAAGGGCTCAGATATTGTTATTCGTGTTGGAGGTAAACATGAAAAAGATTATAGTTACAGGCTGTAATGGACAGCTGGGAAGAGAAATTAACAAATTTTATGCAGATAAGAGAGGAATCGAATTTGTTAACACAGATGTTGATGAACTTGATATCACAGATATAGAGGCGGTTATGGAGCTTTGCAGAGGTGAGAAGCCATATGCAATCATTAACTGTGCAGCATATACAGCTGTAGATGCATGTGAGACCAATCAGGATTTGGCATTTAAGATTAATACCCTTGGACCACGTAATCTTGCAATAGCAGCGACTGAAGTCGGAGCGAAGCTTGTCCACATATCAACAGATTATGTTTTTGATGGTACAAAGCAGACTCCTTATATGGAATATGATAAACCACAGCCACAAAGTGTATATGGAATAACAAAGTCAAGAGCAGAAGATATGGTTAAGCATTTTTGCCACAGATATTTTATTTTCCGTACTGCATGGCTCTATGGTGATGGTAAGAATTTCGTTAAGACAATGCTTAATCTGGCTGAAACACATGACACGGTTACGGTTGTTAATGATCAGTTTGGAACACCGACAAGTACGGTTGAGCTTGTTAAGGCGATTGACAGCATAATTTTCACAGATAATTACGGAACATATCATGCAACCTGTGAGGGTAGTACCAACTGGGCAAATTTTGCTGAGGAGATTTTCAGAATTGCAGGTAAAGATACGAAGGTTATACCGACATCTACTGCTGCATATGGTGCACCTGCGCCGAGACCATTGCATTCGATTCTTGAGAATTATATGCTTAAAATGGTTGGTGGATATACTTTTGCAGATTGGCATGATGCACTTGAAGTATATATGAAGGAATTAGGATACTAATATATAAGAAGCTTTTTAATGGCGGCAGTTACCTGTGGTGACTGCCGTATTGAATATTTATAGTATGCTGCGCTTCTCGTGGCGCTTTGTGGTATAAAGGCATTATATGAAAAAGGAATTCGGGTCAAAAAAACTATATATAATCCTTATGATTATAATAATAGTGTTGCAGATAATTGCAGCCTTTTATTTTTGTACCAGAAAACAGGGATGTCACTATGATGAATATTATTCTTACTATTCTTCAAATGTGACTTCAGGACTGATTCCTACTGATAACGAGTGGATGGATACTTCAGAGATAGCCAATGAATTCAAGGTTACTGACGGTAAGGAATTTGAATATGGGATGGTAACGCTCATGCAGACCTATGATGTTCATCCTCCGCTGTATTACTATGTTCTTCATACGGTATGTTCGTTTAGTCGTAATGTATTTTCTCTATGGCAGGGACTTGGAATAAATTTGTTCTTCTTCTTTATTACGATTCTGATGGTCTGGAAGATTAGCGACCTTATTACAGATGGCAATCAGCATATTAATCTGTTCACTGTGTCACTCTTTGGTTTTTCGCCGGCAATAATCAGTGGTGTTACTTTTATTCGTATGTATATGATGCTCACCTTTCTGTGCATGGTAAGTTTCTATATTCATGTAAAGGCACTGAAGGATAAGTCCTACAATTGGAAGAATTTGTATATTCCCGTTTTGATAACTACATTTCTGGGATTTATGACTCATTACTATTTTGCTGTTTTTATGTTCTTTGTTGCGGCATATATGACACTGAATCTTTTTATAAAAAAGGACACTAGAAGGCAGTCAATATTATATGCTACTTCTGTGATTGCAGGAATGCTTTTGGTAGTAGCGGTGTATCCGTCCTGCCTCAGACATATATTCAGAGGTTATAGAGGAACAGAGGCAATGGGAGCCTTCTTCGATATGGCGAATTTGAAGGAACGCGCCGGTTTGTTTGTAGGTCTTCTTCAGGAATATGTATTATGTAATATGTTTTATATTGTGGCGCTTGCCATAATATTGCTTGGAGTAACATATCATTATAAGAAGAAGGGGTCGCTTCGGTTTGATAAAGCCATTTTGGGGCTTACCATTACAGTAACAGCAGGATATTTTCTGGTAGTACTGAAGACCGCTCTGACTAATGCAGAGGAGGCAATCAGATATGAGATGCCGATATATGGCCTGTTGATTTTGCTTATGGTTATAGCTGTTTTTGGTTTTGCTGAACCACTTATAAACAAGAAAAATATGGGGCTGGCTTTTTCTATAATTATATTTACAGTTGCACTTGTTCTTCAAATTAAGGGCCTTGCGTCGGATAAGGTGCTCTTTCTGTATGAGGATGATGCAAAGGATTATGCCTGGGCAAAGGAGCATAGCACAGATACAATAGTATATATCTATAACTATGAGAATCAATGGATGATTTGGGATGATGCCATGGAACTTATGAATTATGACAGAATCTTTTTTATAGATATGAATAATGAAGAAAAAATAACTGATGCGGATGTTATGGGGGCAGACCATTTGTATGTTTTCAGCGTTCGCTCTGAACAGGCGGCCCAAAGGTTGAATGAAATAGTTGCTGATAAGAATATGACCTCTTCAAGTGTGGTCAGAAATCTTAAATATGTTGATGTATATGAACTTCGGTAGATTAAGATGAGTAAAATTTCAGGTAAAGAAAAACTGAATATAGCCATGATTGGTCACAAGAGAATTCCATCAAGAGAGGGTGGAGTGGAGATTGTTGTAGAGGAATTGGCAACAAGGATGGTAGGTCTGGGACATTCGGTAACCTGCTATAATCGTGGTGGTCATAATGTTGCCGGTTCAGAATATGACACTAGTGTCACAAATGATTATAAGGGCGTAAAAGTTAAAAAGGTTTGGACCATTGATAAAAAGGGACTGGCTGCAGTAACAGCGTCAATAAGTGCGTCAGTTTGTGCAGCTTTTGGCAAATATGATGTCGTACATTATCATGCTGAGGGTCCATGTATTGGGTGCTTTATTCCAAAGCTTTTTGGTAAAAGGGTTGTTGCGACAATACATGGTCTTGATCACAAGAGAGCCAAGTGGGGAAAAATTGCCGGTTTCGTTATAATGAAGGGCGAGAAAAATGCCGTCAAGTATGCTGATGAAATAATTGTATTAAGTCAAGGCGTGCAACAATATTTTATGGATACATATGGTAGGGAAACAGTATTTTTACCTAATGGTGTATGCAGACCGGATAGGGAAGAGGCAGATATAATTACAAAAAGGTGGGAGCTTAATAAGAATGACTACATTTTGTATTTAGGACGTTTGGTTCCTGAAAAGGGAGCTCATTATCTTATTGATGCATATAAGGCTGCAAATATTGATAAAAAGCTGGTAATAGCAGGTGGAATATCCGATAGTTCAGAATATTTGAATAGACTTCTTGACATGGTTGGTTATGTAAAGGATAAAGATGATAAGGGTGTAATAAAGTCGCCGGATGGGAGAATCATCCTAACAGGCTTTGTTCAGGGAAATACTTTAGCTGAACTGTATAGTAATGCATATTTGTATGTTCTTCCAAGCGACCTTGAGGGAATGCCGCTTAGTCTTATGGAAGCGATGAGCTACGGGAACTGTTGCGTGACAAGTGATATTGAGGAATGTATTGCTGTAACTGATGGTCATGGCTATGCATTCAAGGCAGGCGATGATAAGGAGCTTGGGGAATTGCTATTAAGCCTGTGTGACGATTCTGACGGTGTTGAAGCTGTGAAGAATACTTCTGCAGATTATATATGTGATAAGTATAATTGGGATAATATTACGAAGGATACATTAGACCTTTATACAAAGAAGGCCTAATAATAAACGCAAGGTTTCATTTTTATAAACTAACTGTTATAATATATTGAGTTGTTTGAATAAAAACACAAAGGGATTGGAGATTTACATGAATAATATTGCATTAATCACAGGTGTAACCGGTCAGGATGGATCATACTTAGCAGAATTCCTTCTTGCACAGGGCTATGAGGTACATGGTCTTATCAGAAGACACAGTACTCAGAATACAGAGAGAATCGATCATATTCTCGAGGGTCCATATAATGGGACTAAGTTCTTCCTGCATTATGCAGATACAACAGATTCAAGCGGACTTATTCGTCTTGTATCGGAGATTAAGCCTACAGAGGTTTATAATCTTGCAGCACAGTCACATGTAGGTATTTCTTTTGAGGTGCCTGAATATACAGCAGAAGCAACAGGTGTATCTACACTTAAGCTCTTAGAGGCAGTTAGAATGTTCGGTGGATCATGTAGATATTACCAGGCATCTACATCGGAGCTTTTTGGTGGAATTCCGGAGACAGCTCCACAGAGTGAGAAGACACCATTCTATCCTAAGAGCCCATATGGTGCAGCTAAGCTTTATTCATATTGGATTACAGTTAACTATCGTGAGTCCTATAATATGTTCGCATGTAATGGTATTCTTTTTAATCATGAGTCGCCACGTCGTGGTGAGAACTTTGTAACTCGTAAGATTACTCTTGCAATTGCTAATATTCTTGCCGGCAAGCAGGAAAAATTATCTCTTGGTAATATGAATGCAAAGCGAGACTGGGGATTTGCCGGTGATTATGTTAAGGGTATGTGGCTCATGCTTCAGCAGGATAAGCCGGGTGATTATGTTCTTGCAACCAATGAGACTCATACCGTAAGAGAATTCGTTGAGGCAGCATTTGGTCAGTGTGGAATTGAGATTAAATGGGAAGGCGAAGGAGTTAATGAAAAGGGTATTGATGCCAAGACCGGCAGAGTACTTGTTGATGTTAACCCACAGTTCTATCGTCCGGCAGAGGTTGAATTCCTCTGGGGTGACTGCACTAAGGCTGAGACAGAACTTGGATGGAAGAGGGATGTTGACTTCAAGGGACTGGTTGCAATGATGATGGACTCTGACCTTAAGGAAATCGCAGGAATGACATGCGAGGAATATAAGGCGAAGAACTAATATTAAGATAGATTAGTATAATATTATCGCATCATCCGTTTGTGGTGGTGCGATAATTTGTATATTTGAAAAAAGGGAGATTGTTAATGGTTTTTTCCAGTCTGTATTTCTCATTTTTCTTTTTGCCACTTGTAGTACTCATATACTATCTGGCTAAGGAAAAATACAGAAACTATATATTGCTGGTTGCCAGTTTATACTTCTATAGCTTTGGGGAGCCCAAGTTTGTTTTTGTTATGATGGCATCCATTATAATAAATTATCTGCTTGCTATAGCTATTGATAAGTTCAAATCAGAAGAAAAAACAGCTGCAGCAAAACAAATGCTATTGCTTGACATTGTACTTAATGTCGGGCTTCTTTTTGTATTTAAGTATTTGGATTTTACGATTGGAAGGGTAAATAGCCTGTTTGGAGCAGAAATACCACTCGCCGGGATTGTGCTTCCAATCGGAATTTCTTTTTTTACATTTCAGGCTATGTCCTATGTAATTGATGTCTATCGCGGAACTGTAGAGGTTCAGAAGAATCTATTTTACCTTGCGCTTTATATTTCGTTCTTCCCTCAGCTTATAGCCGGTCCAATTGTTAGATATTCAACAATAGCCGATCAGATTAGCAATAGGACTTGTAGTTTGGATAAGTTTGGTGAAGGAACCAGACGTTTTTTCTTAGGCTTTGCTAAAAAAGTAATTATTGCTAATAATATATCAATAGTAGTTGAAGAGGTATTCGAGCAGAATGTCATGGATACAAATCCTATACTTCTTTGGATTGGAGCAATAGGCTTCAGTCTTCAGATTTTATATGATTTTTCAGGTTATTCAGATATGGCTATTGGTCTTGGTAAGATTTTTGGATTTGATTTTAATGAAAATTTTAATTATCCATATTTTGCCGAATCAGTTACTGATTTCTGGAGAAGATGGCATATGTCTTTGGGACAGTGGTTCAGAGATTATGTATATATTCCGCTTGGAGGCTCCAGAGTATCGGTTCCAAGACATATAATTAATCTACTGGTGGTATGGTCACTTACAGGAATATGGCATGGTGCAAGCTTTACTTTTTTAATTTGGGGACTGGAATATTTCTTCCTGCTTGTGCTTGAGAAATTCCTTGTTCATCCGGAAAAAAGGAAATCCAAAATATTCAAAATTATCTGGAGAATGTTTACAGTGCTTTGCATTGTACTTGGTTTTGTAATCTTCAACTCATCCGGAACCATGACCGGCATAAAATATTGTCTGTCACTGTTTGGACTTAATGGAGTCCCCTTTGTAATTGATGATACTGTAATCAGATATATGCGCGAATATAGTCCATATATGATAATGGGAATTGTATTTGCAACGCCGATTATGAAGGTAGCAAAAGAAAAAATTGAGAATAGTAAGCTTGCTAATGTTACTTCTGTATTGATTCCGATTGGTTACGGAATTATATTCTTATGGTCGGTGTCATTTATTATTCTCGGTGTGCATAATCCATTTATTTATTTTAATTTCTAGGAGGTGAGGAAATGAAAAAATTTAAAATTTCCTCGTTGGTTTATGTTGCACTATTTGTTCTATTAATTGGTGTAGTTGGATTTTTTAGTGCAAAGAAGCTTGTCTCATTTTATGTAAATGATGAGATAGTTAATAATGAATATGATGAGGAACGTGGGTCCAAGCTTGAAATGGATATTGCTTCTAATTTTTTTGGACAGTTTGAATTCGTAAATATAAATGGATTATTCCATAGAATTCTCGGTCAGAGGGAGATGAATGAGGTTGTCAAACTTAAGAATGGACATCTCTATCATCCAATTGGATATGTAGATGATGAGACGCTTGAGAAGTATGCTGACAGGGTTGCTTTGTTTGATAAGTATCTTGAGTCGAGAGGAACCGATCTGATATATATAATGACACCATATCAGATATGTCCATATCATGACTATCTTCCTGAAGGAATAGAGGAATATGGCAATTCGGATGTGGACAGGATGTTTGCCTATCTTGATGTAAGAGGTGTTGATACACTTGATATAAGAAAAAGAATGCATGATGATGGAATAGATCAGTGCGATATGATATATATTACGGATCATCATTGGACTACGCAGGCGGGCTTCTATGCCTATGGGCTTCTTGAAGATTACATCAAGGATAAAACAGGATGCGAAGTGGATGCAAAAATTACTGATGAGTCACAGTATGATATTCGCAAATATGAAAAATGGCATCTTGGAAGCTGGGGAAACGATGTAGGAAGATATTTTGCCGGAGTAGATGATTTTTACCTCTATGTACCAAAGTTTGATACGAATCTGACTAATGATTTTGGACAAACCGGTAAAATGCAGGAGCTTGCCTATAATATGGAACCTCTTCAGAAAAGAGATGTAAGCTCAAAATATACATATGATCATGTGCTTACTAATTCGGCTCAGCATTTTGTTAATAATGATTGTATAAATGATGTAAAGGTTCTGATAGTCGGTGATTCATTCAGTAGGACAGTATGCCCATTTTTAGCTATGGGATATTCGGAGATGGATTTTATGCCGGACTATGAGACAAGCAGAATTACAATGGAATATATTGAAAAGTATGATCCTGATGTCGTTATTATGCTATATTATCCATCGTTTGGTATTAGGTCTACTGCATATGAATTTCAGGTGCCTGAGGATTTGAATTAGTGTCATATGAGAATTGTATTAATTAATTGGATGTTTATTTTATTAACTTCATATTCAATGGGATATGCGGTGCTGCGAGCTTTGCTTTGGGCTTTTGGAGTGCCATCAAAGGTTGAGTCCGGTAATTCGATTAATCAGGAAAAATATATAAGAATGCTTCCGGCACCTAATGTGCTTATCCTTTTTCTTGGGCTTGCTTTTGTGACAGCTTATGCCGAGATATGGAGTCTTTTTGTTGGAGTAGCAACCTGGGCAGATTATGTGCTTATTATATTTGCCATGATAGTTATGCTGTTTAACAGCAAATTTATTGGCAAGGTTATGACTACAGATTCAAAGTTCAAATTACTTATATATGTGGTACTTGTAGGTTTGTTTGCATATGGTACGTCAAGGGGCTATATGCATTATGATACCAATCTGTATCATGCGCAGGCTATCAGATGGATAGAAGAGTTTGGAGTTGTTCCGGGACTGGCCAACCTACAGAGCAGGTTTGGATATAACAGTTCGGAGTTTGCGCTTAATGCACTTTACAGCTGGAGATGGTATTTGGGGCAGTCGCTGCATACGACGGCAGGATTCTTTGGACTGATATCCTCCTTTTTGTTGGTTGACATAACACACATATGGAAGAAAAAAGATGCAGTCGGTAAAAGAATAATTAATATCCGATTATCCGATTATGTACGTCTTGGGCTTCTTTTTTATCTTGGAATAATATATAGCGAGATGATATCACCTGCATCGGATTATTATGCGCAGCTACTGATATTCGACATTCTGATTATGTGGCTGGATATTGATGCGCTGTCTAAAGAGGAATCAGAGTTTTTTGACCGCAAGAGAGTAACAGAATACAAAGCGATTTTGTGTATTATTCTTGTATATGCAATAACGATAAAGCTAAGTATAGGATTACTTGTGCTTCTTGCACTTATACCGGGAATTGAGTGGTGTAAGGGAAAAAAATGGAGAGAGATAGCCGTATGTATCATATCCGGATTGGTTATTTCCGTACCATATTTTGTTCGTAATTATATTATTTCGGGCTGGATTCTGTGTCCTTCGACGATGCTTTCGTTTGGTAGTCCCGATTGGCAGCTGCCTAAGGGTGAAGCGCAGTATGATGCAAGAGAGATAGGCATGTGGGGACGCGGAATAAGGAGAGCAGAGGATTGGGCGAATGTTACGGCATTCAATTGGATTAAGGGGTGGTTTGCAGGGCTTGAACTCCTTGAGAAGATGTGGGTTCTTGGAACTCTTGTAGCGATTATAGTAGTTATTATATATGTGGTAGTTAATATAATTGAATTGTTAAGAAATAAAAAAAGTACTTCTCTAGCAAAAAATATCGACTTGAATGGAGATGACACACATGTCATAAAGAAAGAAGTGCAAACTGTTCTTGCTGTTCTTACAATCGGTACGATATTCTGGTTCTGCTCAGCTCCGCTTGTCAGATATGGATATGCATATCTTATGATTATGCCTCTGCTTACCTTCGGATGCGTAATGAGTATTGTGACAAATAAGATAGAAAAATGGGGAATCCACATAGGGAATATCCTTTTCTTTGTGCTGGCAGCAGGCGTGGTGATACTTAAAGCTAAGGGATTGGCAGCAGATATAATCAGGACAGCTGATGAGGATTATTATATCATGCAGCAGGATTATATAGATGGTGAAGCATTTTCATATGAGGTGGATGGACTGACGGTTTATGTTGCCAATGATGCGGGGCAGATTGGATATTATAAGTTCCCTGCAACACCAAATGTAAATAATAATTTTGAGTTAAGGGGAACAGATGTGAAAATGGGCTTCAGACATAAGGATTAATAGACAGGCAAATGGGGCATAAGTCATGTGTGTTGAATATAGGTAATAAAAAAGGAAGGTCAATGTGGCCTTCCTTTTAAAATTTAATTTAATCACCTGCAGGTGAATCCGGTTGTTCCGGTCCGGGGCCCGGGTCGGGAACCTCAGTTGGTTCCGGAGTTGGGGCTTCAGTTGGCTCAGCGGTTGGTTCCGGAGCCTCAGTCGGTTCAGCAGTCGGTTCCGGAGTCGGAGCTTCAGTTGGTTCAGCAGTCGGTTCCGGAGTCGGAGTCTCGGTTGGAATAGGAGTAGCTGTAGGTTTTGGAGTAGCTGTTGGCTTTGGAGTTGGTGTAGGTATAAGTACCGGAATGGTTTCCTGATTTTTATAGCCACATAGTTCACAAAGTCTGTATCTTACACCTTCCGTGAGGGTTGTTGCTTCACGCTCAATAATCCATTTTCCATATACATGTTCGCATTCAGCCTTTTTAGTTGGTGTCGGAGTGGGTGTGGGTGTTTCGGTAACAGCATTATCAGGGAGAACGGGGGTCTCCTTCATAATCTTTTTGAAATCACCGCTTGGTGGAACATAATGTACCACGAATTCACCATCATCCGATATGCCCGGAACAGGATGATGAATAATGTAATCAATAATATCATTATAAGCAGATGAACGATAATGAAGTCCGTCACCGGCATCGTATTTAGGAAGAATCTGTCCGTCTGATCCTTTAAGAATTTTTTCAACATCCAAATAGTGCAGATTCTTTTTTTCTGCTATGGATAAAAGCCATGCATTATACTTGTCTATCCATTCATTTTTGACCTTACCCTGATAAGTGCCGTAATCATCAACAGGCCATATTCCCATAAGAACGATTTTGCTGTTAGGGCATAGTGCAATAATCTGGTCGATAAGCTTCTCATAGGAACTCTCATATTTGTCCTCTGATATGCCATACATACCATTTACACCATAGTTAATATAAACAACGGGTGCCTGATGTGAATTAAGATACGAATCAAGGGTATATTGCCTTCCTGAGTTCTGCACAAAGGTATTGGTTGCAACAGACATATGTGAAATACCAATCTGGGCCAGAACCTTATCATCATCAAGGAAACCATAGCTTACAGCTGCAACTGTACGGCTGTCACCTAAGAAAATGCAATTATTCATATATCCATTACGTGCATCCTCTCTGTAGGCCAAAACAACAGGATCTTCTATAGGCTCATCAGATTCACTTTGTTCGTTACTGGCAGCCGGGGTAACTACAACCTTCCTGGTCTCGTATATTGGCTTGCCGTCATCATCGACTCCAACCTGAACAACTTCCTCAATTATCTGAACGTCGGATGTGCTCTTATGGTTAGCGAAATATACTATAGTACTTATAAGAGCAAGAAGTGTTAATGCTGTAATTGCATATAAATACTTATTTTTGTTGGCGTAGCTGATTGCCTTTTTGATTGCAGTTTTAACTGAAGTAATTATGATTCTTATTTTTTTCTTGAGATTCTTTTTGGATATTTTTTTCATGCTTTTTAAAATATAAGTCCTGAAACCATTGCTAATTTTGGTTGGATTTATCCGTCCGGAATAATTATACCATTATTGGTTGAAGTAATACAAATGATTAGAAGAATGTGATATAATCAGGGGGATATAAATGAAAGGAATATGCAGTATCGTAAATACTCGCAGGGAACCGTTTATGGCAAATTTAGAAAAAAATGACAAAATTTATGTAGCAGGACATAGAGGACTTGTAGGTAGTGCGATTGTAAGATCGCTTAACAGGTCAGGGTATACCAATATAGTCGGACGTACACACGCAGAACTTGATCTTACTAATCAGGCAGCAGTCAGAGCTTTTTTTGAAGAAGAGAGACCGGACGTGGTGGTGCTTGCAGCAGCAAAGGTTGGTGGTATCAATGCTAATCAGACAGCACCTGCTGAATTTGCATACGAGAATATGCAGATTCAGTGTAATGTGATTAAGTGTTGCCACGATTATAAGGTTAAAAAATTACTTTTCTTAGGTAGTACATGTATTTACCCTAAGATGGCTCCACAGCCAATTCCGGAGGACGCGCTTTTAACAGGTCCGCTTGAGACAACAAATGAAGCATATGCCATTGCTAAGATATCAGGCCTTGAAATGTGTAAGTTCTTTAAGATGCAGTATGGAGATGACTTTATCAGTTGTATGCCAACCAACCTCTATGGACCATATGATAATTATGATCTGAGTGGAAGTCATGTAATGCCGGCTATGATTAGGAAATTTCACGAAGCAAAGGTTAATAATGCACCTACTGTTGAATTGTGGGGAACAGGTTCTCCGTTGCGTGAGTTCTTATATTCTGATGATATGGCGGATGCGTGTGTATATCTTCTTGAGCATTATGATGGTCTGGAACATGTTAATATCGGAACGGGTAAGGAAGTTACAATTAAGCAGCTTGCAGAGACTGTTCAGAAGACTGTTGGATATGAAGGTGAGATTGTATGGAATACAGATATGCCTGACGGAACTCCGAGAAAGCTTACAAATGTAGATAAGTTACATTCCATTGGATGGACACATAAGGTGGAGCTCGAAGAGGGTGTTAAGCTGGCTTATGACTGGTTCAAGGATAATATAGATATAGCCAGAAAATAATAGATATTATGAATGCCATCAGCCGATTGGTTGATGGCATATTATAAATTGCAGGAATTCAGAGGCTAAGCTATTTACAGTAAAAAGATGATAAAACAGAAAAAGTAAGGAGATAGTTTTCATGAAAACATATGGTGTTATTATGGCAGGTGGTGGCGGAACAAGATTTTGGCCATTAAGCAGAAAGGCAAGACCTAAGCAGTTCCTTAATCTTTCCGGAAAAGATACAATGGTTATGGATACTGCCAATCGTTTGTCGAAAATTGCCGGAACAGAAGACATATTTGTTGTTACAAGTGAAAGTCACAGAGATATGACGGTTGAATTAACCAAGGGTACTCTTTTGGCAAATCACATACTTGGAGAACCTGCTGCGAGAAATACAGCAGCCTGCATAGGATATGCAGCTATGGAAATTATCAAGAAATATGAAGACGGAATAATGGTGATTGTTCCAAGCGATCATTTTATTAAAGATGAAGCGGAATTTACTAATGTTATGAATAGAGCTGTGAAAATAGCTGAGGTAACTGACAGGCTTGTTACAATTGGAATTAAACCAACATTTCCGTGTACGGGGTATGGTTATATTAAAAATATAGAATCTGAGGATGAAAGATACAGAGAGGTTCTTGAATTTGTTGAAAAGCCTAATCTGGAGACCGCCGAGGATTATCTTATAAGTGGCGAGTATGCATGGAACAGTGGAATGTTTGTATGGAAGGCAAGTACTATTCTTAAATATTTTGAGAGATTATTGCCGGATATATATGCTTATCTTGTAAAAATTGGAAATGCAATGGGAACAGAGAGTGAAGCTGCTGTAATCAGGGAAACGTATCCGATTATTCCCAAAATATCCATTGACTATGGCATTATGGAGAGGGCAGATGGTGTCCTAATGCTTGAGGGCGATTTTGGTTGGAATGATGTAGGTAGCTTTGATGCCCTGGAAGATGTATATGGTTCGGATGAGAATGGCAATGTTAATATGGCTAATGCTCATGTTATTGATACTAAAGATTGTATTTTATATGGTACCAACGGTAGCAAACTGATTGCAGCATTGGGTGTAGAGGATCTGATTATTGCACAGACTGATGATGTGGTTCTTGTATGTGACAAGAATCGTGCGCAGGATGTAAAACTGTTTGTTGAGCAGATGGCCGGAACAGATTCGGAGCGGTATCTCTAAATACCGCAAAAGCATTGCTAAATTAGACAATAATCCATATTTATGGTAAAATAACTCATTATGTGTTATCGAGAAAGAGAAGGTAAACTTCTCGGGAGACAGATATGGATATACTTGGCATAATTGTCATTATTACCATGCCATATATGGCAGGATATATATTGAAGTGTGTTGTTAATAATAAAGAGATCAGTCAGATTGAAACATATCTGACTGGTTTCTTTTTTGTTTTTTTGCTACAGGGGGTAGTAACTTTCATACAGTATATGATAAGAGGGTGCTCTTTCGATAAGCTGTGTTCGTCGTACAATATTGCTTTTATTGTGCTTACTGCAGCATTTTTGGCTTGTGTTATAGCAAGACTGATTTTGAGAATCGTAAAAGGAAAGGGTGAAAAAGTATATCATCCTAAATTTCGTAAAGTAGAATATGTGCTAATTGCCATAGCTTTAGTTCTTTTTGTCGGCATTGTATTAAGGGTTGTTGGACTTTTGGATTATCTCCGCCTAGATATGATGCTACCTACAATCAGAACAACGCTTGCAACAGGTACCATCTATGAGTATAACCCTATTACAAGTGAACCATTTACTCTTGGTCTGATTGCATCTAAGAAAATAATATCGCTTCCAATTTTTTATGCTTATATTTGCAGACTGTTTGGAATTGCTGAACCTATTTTAATATATGTTATTATGACTCTTCAGACACTTGTATGCACGGTATTTGCATGCCTTATTTTTATGATGCCTGTCTTGCGAAGCAGGGTGAAGAGCATTCTTTTTACGGTATTCTTGGCAGTAGTTATCCTTAGTGGAGACTATTTTAGCGGTTCCATAGGCTTTAAATTATTATGGAACGGGTATTCCGGGGATGCTATTGTTGCAGGAACTATACTTCCGTATGTTATGTATATTATTACTGATTGGTATAGGAGTATCAGAGATGCAGGTGAGAAAGCATGGTCGCCTGCAGTTATTAATCTGCTTAAGTTGATTTTGTGCGTTGGAGCGTCACTTTTTATAACAGGAATTACATCGGGAATTCTGCTTATAATGATTGAGGCTTCACTCTTGGGAGTTGCAAGTATAATTAGATATAAGATAGAGGAGGGCAAAAAATGAGAGCTTTAGCTGATAATATGTATACCCTCTTTCAAAATAGTAAGATGGAGGGAAGTTATTTTCTTCTTTTTGCAATAAGTCTGGTAGTGCTATTTTCTGTAAATGAGAGAAAAAACAAATGGCTTGCACTATATCCTGTTGCCATAGTTGTTCTTGTTGTTGCAAATCCTGTAACGGTATGGTTACTTTCGCTGGTATTTCCGGTACTGGGTAACTATGGACAGCTGATTGCTTTGATCCCGTTGCTTATATATATTCCTTTTGCAGCTACTGAATTAATTGTTTCAATTAAGAACTCAAGGGCGAGGGTGGCGCTGTTTTTGATCCTGCTCTTCCTGATATCGGTTTGTGGCAATTTGTTTGGTCTGTTTGGTGGAGATACTAAGATTGAAGAGAATCATTATAATGATGAGCGTAAGCAGATAATAGCCTATGCGGATGAGGCATCACGTAATGGTGCGCTTATACTTGCAGATGATGAAATACTTCCGTTTATTACCAATTATGGTGATAATGTTCCCATTCTCTATGGGCAGGATATTATGATGTTTAATAGTGATTTGGGAATTCTTGACAGATATGATGATGGAATCATAGCAATTCATAATATGATGTGGGATAAAACTGAGAATTTCAACAGTATTACTGCTATGGCTTATGCATATGGATGTGATATAATTATTGTTAGGCGATTTGACAGAGCCCGTATTTTTGAGGGCTGCTATGATATAGATTTGCAGACAGAGAATTATCTGGTTTATAAAGTACGTGAACTGAGATAATTATGGAGGTTAGGATGCTTCTAAGTGTTGTTGTTCCATGCTTTAACGAAGAAGAGAATGTCCCGTATTTTTATGAGGAACTGATGAAAAACGAAGAATTCTTTGCGTCTCGTGAAATGGATGTTGAGGTAATTTATGTAGATGACGGTTCAAAAGACGGAACAGTCGCAGAGGTGAAAAAACTGAACGAAAAGGATGGCCGTGTTAAACTCATTAGTTTTTCCAGGAATTTTGGAAAAGAAGCAGCGATTTATGCCGGCTTTCAGAAGGCCAAGGGCGATTATGTAGTAATGATGGATGCTGACTTACAGGATCCACCGTCACTCTTACCTACACTGTTTGAGTATATCGATGAAGGATATGATTCGGTAGCAACAAGACGTGTAAGCCGTAAGGGTGAGCCGCCAATTCGAAGCTTCTTCGCAAGACAGTTTTATAAGCTTATGAATAAAATAAGCAAGACGGATATTGTTGACGGGGCTCGTGATTACAGGCTAATGACAAGACCTGTTGTTGATGCGATATTGGCAATGGGAGAATATAATCGCTTTAGTAAAGGAATATTTGGTTGGGTTGGTTTCAGCACTAAATGGGTAGAATTTGAGAATGTTGAACGTGTTAAGGGCGAGACCAAATGGAATTTCTGGGGATTGCTTATGTATTCCTTAGAAGGCATAGTTGCTTTTTCAACGGCACCCCTGGCACTTGCATCTTATTTAGGCGTATTGTTCTGCTTCCTGGCATTTATTCTGATTATTTTTATAATTGTCAGGTCATTCTTCTGGTCTGATCCGACACCCGGTTGGCAGTCGATGGTATGTATTATATCTCTTGTAAGCGGTGTGCAGCTACTTTGTATGGGTATAATGGGACAGTATCTGTCCAAGACCTATCTTGAGGTTAAGAACAGACCTAAGTATCTTGTGAAAGAAGAAATCTGACATAGATGTCATAATGGTTATAATTGATGATAAGTATAGTAACACCGGTTTATAATGCGATTAACTTCATAGATAATACAATCGATATGGTTATGTCACAGACGTATACGGATTGGGAGTGGATTCTGGTTGAAGACGGTTCCACAGACGGAACGCGTGAAAAACTTGTGGCCCTTATGAATTCACCGGATTTTGACAGAAGGATTAAAATAATTCTTTTTGATGAGAATGAAAACGGTGCGGCAGGAGCAAGGAACAGAGGTCTTGATGAGGTGACCGGAAGATTTGTTGCATTTCTTGATGCAGATGATGTTTGGATGCCGGATAAGCTTGAAAAGCAGTTAACATTTATGGAACAAAGGGATGCTGCGTTCTCTTTTACAAGCTATGAATTCGGTGATGCAGATGCCAACGGAACAGGGAGATATGTAAGGGTTCCTGAGGTACTTACATATAAAAAAGCCTTGTCGCGTACAGTAATCTTTACGACAACGACAATGTTTGATACAGAAAAAATAGATATAAGGTTGATTCATATGCCACTTGTGGCAAGTGAAGATACTGCTACCTGGTGGCAGATATTACGTACAGGTGTAAATGCATATGGACTTGATGAGGTTCTTGCGATATACAGAAGACCGGCACAGAGTCTTTCAAGTAATAAAATGCTCGCAATTAAGAGAATCTGGTTTCTGTATCGTAAAATGGAAAAACTAAACCCGATTGTTTCGGCATTTTATTTTTGTGGATGGGCAGTAAGGGCAACTTTGAGAAGAATATGATGAATGCAAAAGAAACTATTAAAAGAACAATTATATTAATGTGGAGCCTGCTTGGAATGGTTATTCTAACAGGAATGTATGCATATGAATGGATTGAAGTACTTCTTGGTACATATGTATGGAAGGTCAATCTGTATTTTAAGGGTCATATCCTTATGATATTAATCTATGCAGTTCTGTTATTCTTTTTCAGCAGTACCTTTGGCGGCCTGAAAATAGGATATTTGAAGCCGTGGGATGTATTTTTCTCTCAGGTTTTTGCAATAGTAATTGTGGGAATTATAAGCTATTTTCAGATATCACTTATGGAAGTCCGACTGTTTGATTCTGATACTATGTTTTACATGGTATTTATACAGATAGCCTTTGCGGGTATTTGGACATTTCTGGGTAATAATTTATACAGGCTGTTCTTTCCACCGAGGAAGCTTCTGCTTATATATGGTGATCATCCGACAACTGATATTGAGGTGAAGTTTGCTACCCGTAAGGATAAATACAATATACAGAAGCTGATGTATATGGGTGAGGACGAGAACGAGCTTAATAAGGAGATGTTAAGTAAATCGTATGACGGAGTAGTGCTTTGGGATATTCCGGCACAGATTCGTAATAAAATGCTTAAATATTTATATGCGCATAATGTGCGCGTGTATATGAGTCCTAAGATTTCGGATGTAATTGTTAAGGGCTCGTCACCTGTTCATCTTTTTGATACACCAATTTTCCTTACAAGGGAATATAGCCTAAAGGTTGAGCAGAGATTTGCAAAAAGATGTATTGATATTGTTTGTGCACTCATTCTTGCTGTGGTTACATCACCGATTATGCTGATTACAGCAATTGCTATCAAATGCTATGATGGCGGTCCGGTGCTCTATAAACAGGTGAGATGTACGGTTGGTGCAAAGGAATTCAAGATAATGAAGTTCCGTTCTATGAGAGTAGATGCGGAGAAGGATGGTGTTGCAAGACTGGCAACCAAGAATGATTCAAGAATTACCCCTATTGGTAAGTTTATCAGAGCGGTAAGAATTGATGAACTTCCACAGTTATTCAACATTCTGGTCGGTGATATGTCATTTATTGGACCGCGACCGGAGAGACCGGAGATTATTAAGCAGTATATGGAGGATATGCCGGAATTCGCATTCAGAATGCGTGTTAAGGCGGGACTTGCAGGTTATGCTCAGGTCTATGGAAAATATAATACAACACCGTATGATAAGCTTAAGCTCGACTTGAGTTATATTGAGAATTACAGCATCTGGCTTGATATAAAGCTGATGCTTTTAACACTTAAAATTCTTGTAAGTCCTGAAGCAACGGAAGGTGTTGACAGTAATCAGACAACTGCAGCGAAAAAGTAATGGAGGCAATGCATATGAGTGGTATTGATGCAGGCAGGGAGCGTCTTGATTTGAAACGATTATGGAATCAGTTTGTACATAAATTATGGATTGTAATAGCAGCGGCAATAGCCGGTGCTATTATTGGCGTAATGGCATACTCAATCTATGGTAAAGTTATAGGTCCGGATGTGATGTATGAGATAAGAAATGACTATTATGTCTTTTTTAATTATGATGCATCCTTTAATGGTGCGGACTATTTTAATGCTTATACATGGGATTCGATTTTAAGAGATGATCCAATTGTTAATTCTGCTCTGGAAATTCTACCGGGAGTAAGTAAAGAGCAGATATATGAGACAATAACCGGTGAAATTATAGGTGATTATAGAATTCTTACTGTAGTCAGCAAGGGATCAGATGCAGATCTTGTATACAAGGTTTCCGAAGCATATAAGCAGGCACTCCCGATGTTTGCCGACAGAATTCCGATTCTTGAGAAGATTGAGGTTTGGACAGATTCGGATATGGTTTCGTATGATCCATATACAAGAGAGAAAAATGCGGCCTTTTTAGGTGGGATGATAGGGATAATTCTGGCATTGTCGCTAATTATGATAATGTGTGCAATAGACGATGGAATATATACTGAAAGAGATTGGCTTCAGAGATATCCCGAGATTCCGTTTTTGGGCAAAAAGGGAACCGATGAGTATAGCGTTAATACAGAGCATATTCTGGGTGATGAGTCAGAGTATATACTGTTTGATTCCTCAGAATTTTCTTTCAGTATGGAGGTTTTTGAAAAACTCAGAGCCGGAAAGGGTGTTATATTACTGATTTGCCGAGGAAGAGATAAGGCAGATAAAATTGACAAAATTGTCTTTACTCTTGGTAAACAGGATGTAAAGATTGTGGGTATGGCATTTTCGGATAAATAAAGGAAGCCATATGTGGAGATGCGTATGACAATTCAGACATTAGTGTCAGGTGTAAAAGTTAATACCGAATCGGTCGCAGAGACAATGAATCTGCAGTGTGACTCAATTATAATTAATCAGTGTGATAAATTTGCATATTCTGAATACGATTACAAAGGAAGCAGGATTCGATGCTTTTCCTTTGAAGAAAGAGGTGTAGGGCTTAGCCGCAATAATGCACTTTTGAGAGCTGATGCAGATATTATACTGTTTTCTGATGATGATATTGTATATGAGGATGGATATGCTGAGAGAGTTGTTAAGGCATTTGAAACTCGTCCTCAGGCAGATATGCTTCTTTTCAATATGGAGGTTGAAGCTGACAGAGCCACGTATCATACGGATTCCGAGATGAGGATTCACAGATGGAATTGTGGCCGTTATCCAACCTATAGTTTTGCATGTAGGAGAGAATGTATACACAAAAAGAATATTACATTTAATCTTCTTTTTGGCGGTGGTGCAAAATATAGTAATGGCGAGGATAGTCTGTTTATTCAGGAGTGCCTTAAAAAGGGACTAAAAATATACGCGCTTCCAATTAACATAGGCAGAGAGGTTAAAAGACCCAGTACCTGGTTTGAAGGATATACGGATAAATTTTTCTATGACAGGGGAGTCCTGTACAGATATTTGTACGGCCGACTGGCTACTCCTATGGCACTTAGATTTTTGATAAGACACAAGGGAATGCTTTTATCAGAGAAGAGCTTTAAGGAGGCCTATAGTCTTATAAAAAAGGGAATCAGGGAAGCATAACAAGAAGGCAATAGTGTAAACGGATTGGCAAAGTATGATTTTATATATTATAGTTGCGGCGCTGACGATAGTTTTGGCGTGCCAGGTAAGGCCAATTGCATATGGTGAAAGCAGATACAGTCGCAATAACATTGTTAATTTTGCATTGCTTGCTTCGATTTTCTTAATCCTGACGGCGCTTGCTGCATTAAGAAGAGGTGTCGGAAACGATTATGGTAATTACGTTGTAACCTGCCATGAGATATTTGTTAAGGCATTTGTAGTTACAGAGCCGGGCTTTAATTTTATTGTCAGACTCCTATATACCCTTTCGGGAAGTGAGAATTATCTTCTGATGTTTGGCGTCTTTGGTGCTGCAATAGTTGCAATGTATTTGAAGGCATTTAAGGATCAAAGCGATTGCTTTGGTTTGACTTTTTTCCTTTTTATGACTCTTGGAATATATTTCAGGTCGTTCAATACAGTAAGATATTATCTTGTACTGGCGATGGCCTTGTATTCTCTTAAGTTTGTAACAGCAGCCATTGACTGGCAGAATTTAGTTAAATTCATTGCAATTATCCTGTTTGCGTCTCTTTTTCATAAAAGTGTCCTGGTAGTTATTCCGATGTATCTGCTTGCACGATGTAATTGGAATAAATGGCTTATAGGCGTGGTGGCAGTTGCCGGTGCAGTAGTATTTATATTAAATACCAGACTTATGGATATCGCCCTTAAGCTGTATCCGTCATATAGGAACACGGATTATATTGAAGAGGCTCATTCGGTGCTTGAAAATGCGCCAATTATATTGAGATGCATACTTGTTATTATCCTCTGTATGGTCTGCTATAAGGAGGCAGTTAAGGACAGAGTCGACAACAGAACATTTCTTAATCTGAATATTATGGCGGTATTACTGTACTTATGCTGCTTTTGGCTTCCGCTTGTTACAAGAATCGGATACTATCTTATAACAACGCAGGTGTTGTTAGTGCCTAATGTAATAATGGCAGTTAAGGATGCACAGAAAAGAAAGCGACTTATTGCAATTGTTCTTGTTGTAGGTATTATCTATTTTGCATATTTTTTGGTGACAGCGAGTAGCGACGGAGTAAGAGTGTTGCCATATAAGAGCTGGCTCTTCTATGAACACCGTTGGCTGGATCAGAGAGATTTATCGTAGAGTAATTATGAGAAAAGAAGAATGTAGAATAAAATTCGAAATAATTGTGGTATGCTTTAATGCCGGAGATAAGCTTAAGTATACACTTGATAGCATATATGGGCAGGAGTATCACAATTATCATGTGATAATAAAAGATGGTAAATCGTCCGATGGGTCACTTGAAGCACTTAAGGCTTCTGATTATTTCTCAGGAAGAATAGCAACGGTAACAGATATATATTCTACAAGCGATAAAGGAATATATGATGGAATGAACGAAGCTGTTAACCACATATGGGATGCAGATCGGATCTTGCCGGGCGCACATGACAGATATGTCATTTTTATGAATTGCGGCGATTGCTTTTATGATAAGCAAACGCTTGGAAAAGTAGCGGATTATATAGATGAGAATATAGATGTAAAGCAGGAGAAACCGTATATTTTCTATGGAAATCAGTTTAACAGACTGACGGAGACGCTAGTTTCTTCTGCACCATCCCTTAATGAGTTCGCCTTATATAGAAATGTTCCATGTCACCAGGTGTGTTTTTATGAAGATCGGTTGTTCAAGGATAGGGGATATGATCTTAAATACAGAGTAAGAGCTGATTATGAACATTTCCTGTATAGTATATATGAATTAGGTGCAATAACCTCTTATATTGATTTGGTTATCTCTGCATATGAAGGTGGAGGTTTTTCTGAAACAGCTGAGAACAGGAAGAAATCCGAAGATGAGCATATAGAAATAACCGAACAATATATGGGAAAAAGGGCTAAAAAATACAAGAGAATTATGGTTATTTCGGGAGCCGGATTAAGAACAAGGCTGGCTGAGAGTAAAAGATTCTCTAAAGCCTACAATGCGGTGAAGAGCCTAATATATGGAAAGAAAAAAAGATGAGAGTTTTGTGGGTATGTAATCTGCTCCCGCCATTGGTTGCAGAGAAACTAAAAATAGAAGGAAGTAATAAGGAAGGCTGGATTACAGGAGCGCTTGTACGTATGATGGAGGAAGCAATTGAGTACAGAAGCGTATCCGAACTGGCAATTGCATATCCTGTTGCAAGCAGCGATAAACAGTCAAAGGCTGAAGTGGTAATTGGCAATAATTTCAGAGTGACATGCTATGGATATTATGAGGATAGAAATCAGCCGGAGAATTACAGTATGGAATTAGAGCCAAGATTCCACTCTATAATTAAGAGCTATGAGCCGGATGTAATCCACGTATTTGGAACGGAATACGGACATACACTTGGGGTGATGAAGGCTGTACATGAATGCAGAAACGAAGCCCAAAAGGATTCAAGTATATGTGTACCGGAGGTGCTTATCGGTATTCAGGGCATAATATACAGATGCGGAGAAGAATACACTGCAGATTTGCCGGATGAGATTGTTAGTTCGAGAACCTTTAGGGATTTGATAAAAAGAGACAATATTGCGCAACAGCAGGCTAAATTCCTTGAGCGTGGCGAGATGGAGAAAGAGGCACTGAAGCTTGCCACGAATGTTACCGGTCGTACGGACTTTGACAGAGACGTTATAAGTAAGCTTAATCCGGATGCTACATATTTTTATATGAATGAGACTCTGAGAGAACCATTTTATTCCGGTACCTGGGATGTGACAACCTGTAATAAGCATACAATTTTTGTTAGCCAGGCTGATTATCCTTTAAAGGGATTTCATATTCTGCTTGAGGCAATGCCGATAATCCTTGAATATTTTTCGGATGCAAAGATTCGTGTGGCAGGTGCAGATATAACGGCTTATAACACACTTAAGCAAAAAATAAAAATTAGTGGTTATGGTAAGTATTTAAGAACTCTAATTAGTTCCTATCATTTAGAGGACAAGGTGGAATTTCTTGGAAAACTTGACGCTGAAGCTATGAAGCAGGAGTATCTGAAGTGTCATACATATGTATGTCCATCATCGATAGAGAACTCGCCTAATTCAATGGGTGAGGCAATGCTGCTGGGAGTTCCGGTTGTTGCTTCGAGAGCAGGTGGAATACCTTCGATGATTACTGAGGATGAAGAAGGCAAATTGTTTGATCCATGTAATAGTGATGGCCTTGCTGATGATATTATTCACATTTGGAAGGATGATGGTCTTGCTTCTGAATTGGGAGCTGCAGCGATGAATCGCGCGAGACTTACGCATAATGCAGATATTAACTATAACAGACTAGTAGAAATTTATACGAAGATAACAGAGCTATGAAAATAACTATGATCTCCAACTACATAAATCACCATCAGATTCCTTTTTCTGAGGCAATGTATGACAGGATTGGAAGCAGTTACTGTTTTATTCAGACTGAGCCAATGGAAGAGAAGCGCATACAGATGGGATGGGCGGTTAATCCTAAGGACTATCCCTATGTTGTGCTCAGCTATGAGGATATGGAGCTTGCCAAAAAAGCAATTGATGATTGTGATATGTTGCTTGTGGGGTGGCTTGAGGATGAGGCACTAATTCAGGACAGATTAAAGGCCGGGAAGATAGTTCTTAGAATCAGTGAGCGTCTTTACAGGGAAGGTCAGTGGAAGGCAATTTCGCCAAGAGGCTTATTGAGAAAATATAAAGACCATATTAGATATAGAAAGTCTCCCGTATATCTTCTGTGTAACGGAGCCTTTGTTGCTTCGGATTATAAGCTTATTTGCGCGTATCCGGGCAAGATGCTGAAGTTTGGTTATTTTCCTGCAACACGAAGCTATTATGATACGGCTTCATTGTGGAAGAATAAGGACAAAATAGATACAATTCATATTGAGGCTGAGGAGGAATTGCCATTAAAACCACCGGTACTTACTGCCAAGAATATTCAGATTGTATGGGCAGGAAGATTTCTGGAGTTAAAGCATCCTGAATTTATGGTTAAGCTTGCCGCAGATCTTACGAATCGTGGATATAGATTTCATATTCATATGATAGGCGCAGGTCCGTTGGAGGATGAACTAAAGGAAATGGCAGAATATGAAATGATAGCCGAGCATATTACTTTCCATGGCTTTTTGGGGCCTGAAAAGGTTCGTGACATAATGGAGAGCAGTCATATTCATATTTTTACCAGTAACTTTTTGGAAGGCTGGGGAGCTGTAGTAAATGAGGGAATGAATGCAGGACTCGCGGAAGTCGTGAATGATGAAGCAGGATGTGCGCAGTATCTTATTGAGCATAAACAAAACGGCCTTCTGTATCATGAGGGATCATATAACAGTATGTTGGAGCAGGTGGTGTGGTTATTTGAGAATCCTCATATGATTACACAGTTTGGAAAGGCAGCCTATGATACCATAATAACTAAATGGAATGCAGAGGTTGCAGCGGACAGGGTGATAGACTTTTATGAAGGACTTAAAAGCGGTCAGATGCGTGTGGCAGAGGACGGACCAATGTCTATTGCACCGATAATAAAGCCAAGATTCTGGGCAAGTGGAAAGTTAAAGGATTAACAGGGAATGGATTTAGTTACAATAATTATTCCAATTTATAATATAGAGCGCGAATATCTTGAGAGATGTGTCAGATCGGTATGTGGTCAGACCTATAGTAATCTTGAGATAATTCTTGTAGATGATGGGTCCACTGATGGTACCGGAGCAGTGTGTGATGAACTTGCAAAAGAGGATGGAAGAATTGTTGTGTTCCACAAGGAAAATGGTGGTTCGTCAAGTGCGCGCAATCTCGGAATTGATAATGCTAATGGAAAATATCTGGGATTTGTAGATAGTGATGATTATATAGACAGTGACTATGTTGAGTTAATGCTTAATGCCATTAAGAAGTACAATGTACCAATGGCGCAGATATCGAGGGATGAGATTGAT
This sequence comes from Candidatus Colinaster scatohippi, assembly GCA_018064805.1. GTDB lineage: Bacteria > Bacillota > Clostridia > Lachnospirales > Lachnospiraceae > Colinaster > Colinaster scatohippi. The sequence goes on along the minus strand of JAGHUN010000012.1, from coordinate 8,815 downwards.
ATATCAGGAAACAGAAGACCGGATGTATGTATTCCTCCTAAAGAGGTGATGGTGGTAACTAATCTGTGGCAGATAGAAGAACTTCTTATGCATCGTGGGGATTGTAGTTTTTGCACAAGACTGACAGATGTGTCATTGTTTGATGGCTTGAGATTTCCTGAAGGCAAGCTTAATGAGGATTTTTTCCTTCTTATGCAAATGCTTGAAAAAATACCGGAATATGTTATTCTTCCTAATCAAAGCTATCATGTTTTCTATAGAATAGGGAGTAACAGCAGAAGAGCTGACAGCGAAGACTTTAGCAGGGTATTTATAGATATTGTGGATAATGCGGATTATGCAGAGAAGCTTATAGGTGGCAGTTATCCGAACCTTGCCCCTGTTGCCAAAAGATTTGCCCTATATCAGCGCCTGGACTATATGCTTCATATTCCTATATCGCAAATGAAGAAGGATAATATATTTTACAGAAATGTAGTCGGATATTTAAGGAAGAACTTTGGAAGAATGCTGTTTAATAGCAGGTTGACTGTAAAAAACAAGATTTATTTGATACTACTTACAGTGGCACCTGTATGCACAAGGAAAATACACAAGGCAATTAGATTGTAATATGGATTCTTTATATATTGTTATTCCTGCGTATAATGAAGCAGAGAATATAGCAACAACAATAAAAGAGTGGTATGAAATAATAGAAAAATACAATTCGGATGGACGTTCAAGACTTGTGATTGTAGATGACGGCAGTAGTGATGAAACTCTTGAAATTTGTGAAAACGAAAAAATAGAAAGAGAGTTTTTGGAGGTCATCAGCAAAAAAAACGGTGGGCACGGATCAAGTATTTATGCAGGCTATAAATATGCACTTGAAAAAGGTGCAGAGTATATTTTTCAAACCGATTCGGATGGACAGACCTTTGCGTCTGAGTTTGAGCAGTTTTACGAGGCGCGCAAAGAATACGATGTTCAGATAGGAAATAGAAAAAGGCGTGAGGATGGAATAGCAAGAGTGGTCATTTCCGCTTTTGTACGATTGGTGGTTCTGATTATATTCAAGGTAAGAGTAGAAGATGTGAATACACCGTACAGACTTATGAAGGCGGAATCCTTAAAAGTTGCTATGGACTATATTCCGGAAGGATATAGTTTAACTAATATTGCGTTAACTGGCATTTGGGGTAAAATGGCCAAGGGAAAAATAAATAATAATAAAAGGATAAATATGCGCTTTGTTCCTATATCCTTCAGACCAAGGCAGGGGGGAATTAATAGTATTAATCCTGCAAAAATAGTAAGAATTGGAATAAGGGCATTATCTGATTTGAGTGAAATCAATCGAAAAGTAGGGAAGTGATTGAAAATGGTAGCTGTTAATTCTGAGAAGAAAAAACTAAATATACCGCATTATATTGTGTCAGGCATAATTACAATTGTTATGTACACGATTGTAGTATGGTTGTGTCAAATGACACCATTTGGTGATAATACTTGGGTTAGCTATGATATGAAACGTCAGTATGTGGATTTTTATTCCTTTTACAGACATATACTGGCCGGTGATAATAATGTATTTTATTCGTTCAGCACAACTCTGGGATCCGGAATAATAGGCTTCTGCACTTATTATCTTGCAAGTCCTTTTTTGCTACTGATTGTTATGTTTCCAAATGAGTTGATGCCGCTTGCTATTACAATTGTAATAGGCCTTAAGCTTGCCAGTGCATCATCAGCAATGGATGTATTTCTTCAGAAGTATTGTGGTAAGGGATCCTATCTCTGCGCAGTAACATACAGTTTTTGTGGTTTTGTAATTGCCAATTCAATGAATATAATGTGGCTTGATGTTATCATTCTTATGCCGGTTGTTATGATAATGACAGAGCGACTTTTGGATGGTGGCAAGCTGATGGGATATATTCTGTCGGTAGCTGCAATTCTTTTCCTTAATTACTATATATCATATATGGTTCTTATATTTGTACTTTTCTGGTTCATTATAAGGATGATAGCACGTAAGGAAAAAAATCCTTCGCAGGCTATTTTTAGGCTTGGAATGGCTACGGTTGCCGGTGCGGGACTGGATGCTATAGTACTTATCCCAACCTTCCTTGAACTCAAAAATAGTCCTAAGGATATAACAGATGAGAGCCTGATGATTGCACATAATGATATTTCGGTTCGTCAGGTTGTATGCAAGCTGTTTTCTCTTTCTTATGATTCTCTTGAGATATACTGGGGGTCGCCAATGGTATTCTGTGGAATGCTTATGCTTGTCTTGGTTATCCTCTTTTTCCTTAATAAAAGGATAAAGATTTCAGAGAAATTATCCATGTTTATATTGCTGGCTTTCTTCGTTGCATCTTTTGTAAATGAGGAACTTAATCTGATATGGCATGCCGGAATGGAGCCTTCGGGCTATCCATACAGACAGGCTATAATGTGTGTATTTGTAATGATTGTTTGTGCCTGCAGGAGTCTTCAGGAGATTAGTGAAGGAATAACACTGCCACGACTGGCTATTGCACTTGGTGTCGTACTGGCTGCAATGTATTATGCATTTAGTATACCGGCATCATATATGTATAAGTGGAAAATATGGATTAACTATGCAGGTTTTGCTTTGGTTTTTGTTTTGCTTATACTACTTCTTTTGTCAAAAAAGAGACTTGTGACGATGGCAGTCTGCATGATGCTGTTATGTGTTCAGTTTGCGGATCTTGGTGTCAATGCAGTATATATTCACAAAATGGAATCAATGCAGCAGGAGACGGCGACAGAGTTTGCGGAAACAATTAGTTCTATTGAAAAAACTGTTAATGCTGTTAAGGCCTTGGACGGCTCGTTCTATAGAATGGACAGCTGGTCTCCAAGACAGCAGAATGACAGCATGATGTTTATGTATAACGGCGTTACACATTATAGTTCTGCAGGACTCGTATATGTCCGTAATATGTTACGGAAAATGGGCTATAACGATGATGGATTATATACAGATTATGGGTATGATAATACACAGACGGCAGACTCTATTCTGGGTGTAAAATATCTGCTTACGGATGCTGCTCATGCCGGCAGAATGCATAAAGATTATGAGCTGGTTGTAGATGGAGATATTCAGGCTTATCGGAATCCCTATGCTTTACCTATAGGAATCGGCGTATATCGTGAGATGAGTGGTGAGAGTATGGATCCATTCTCTTTCCAGGAGGAGATATATACACGACTTGCAGGTGAATTGGTTGAGATATTTGAACCGGCCGAAACAATCGAGAGGGAAATAATATCCGGCAGACCGGAAATTGAATATGAAGTGACAGCTGCGATGAGTGGCGATATGTATTTCTATGTTGCAGATATTGTTGATGACTTTGATAATATGGAAATATATCTCAATGATGAATTTATCAGCTACTATGGCAATAATTCCTGCCTTAAGGTTATAGATCTCGGATATTATGAAAAGGGTGAGACAATATATGTTCGAATTAAGGCAGATGAAGCAGATGAGATAGGTGCCACTCTTTTTATGACAGAGAATACAGAAGCACTTGCAGCAGCGTATAATGCTGTCTCATCAAGATTTGCAAGTGTAGATAAAATAAGTTCTTCTCATCTTAAAATGACTGTTGACAGTGCTTATACGGTTGGGGATGAAATAAGCGGTCAGATAGGAATCTTTACAACGATTCCATTTGAAAAGGGATGGAAGATTAAGGTTGCAGGAACTAAGGTTCAACCTAAAGAGGCCTATGATTCATTGATATATATACCCGTAACGGAAGCAATACAAATGGTAGAGCTTGAACCGGGCGAAAATATAGAGATAGAAATGACATATATTCCGGAAGGGTTAATTCTTGGTATATGTGTAACAGGATTATCTGTTCTTATAATCCTGCTTGTGGCCAGACTTAGGATAACAGAAGCGGACTACTTTGAATATGAGGATGAAGATGATGAAGAGTCTAACCTTGTCAGAGAAGGTAACAAATAAATATTGGCACGCCTGCATTGCGGGCGTGCTTGTTCTGTTAATGTACATAGCACTTCTTGTAGTATGCAGAATAGCTCCATTTGGTGAGAACACATGGATTATGTATGATTTGAAGCGACAGTATGTTGACTTCTATTCGTACTTGAAGACCATATATGCCGGACAGAATAATGTGTTTTATTCATTTAGTACAGCTCTTGGCTCAGGGACTATTGGTTTTTTCATATATTATCTAAGCAATCCACTTTTTGTGATATTCTGTTTTTTTGATGAGCCGGCTTTTCCGATTGCTGTAAGTCTGATTATTGGGATAACATTAGTGCTTGGTGCAGTGATTATGGATATGTTTCTACAGTGGTATATATGTCAAAAACGCGGCTATAAAGTAGGCAGATATATATGGATTGTATCAGTGGCATGGGCTTTTTCAGGTTTCCTTATTGCACAGAGTATGAATATGATGTGGACAGATGTTGTAATATCAGTTCCGATTGTAATTTATTTTCTGGAAAAGATGCTTGAAAGCAATAATATAGGTCCCGACACTAAAATGCTTGGATATAGCATAAGTATTATGCTACTTCTGCTTTTCAATTATTACATTACATATCAGGTGCTGATATTCGTAGGCTTGTGGACACTTATGATTCTTTTTGTAAGAAAGGATAATCATCCTGTAAAGGGGATTTTGCGTGTCGCTGTTGCTACTATTATTCCGGTATTAATTGATATGGCAGTGCTGTTACCAACCCTTCTTGAGCTCTTTAATAGTCCTAAGGATATTTTTCAGCTGGGACTTGAGACAACCGGTAAGAATCTTATGCCCACGGATGTACTTAGTAAGACCCTGTTTTTAGCATATGATGTCATACAGCCAAGATTTGGTCTTCCGCAGTTGTATTGCGGAATTATAATTTTGATTCTGTTTGGTCTCTTTTTTGCCAGCCATAAAATAGAAATCAGGGAGAAACTGGCATTTGCAGTTATGGGGATAATCTTCCTTGTATCGTTTTGCCTGGATATTGTCAACCTGTTCTGGCATGCAGGTATGGAACCATCAGGACATCCATATCGTCAGGCACCCTTATGTGTATTTATGATGCTTGTGTGTGCTTGTAGTTTTCTTGCAGAAATTAGTGATATTTCGCCGGATAAAGAGGAACGTAAGCAGATTTCACTTACTTCGATTGCAGTTGTTGGTGTGATTATTTTAGTAATTATGGCAATAATTGCATTTGGTGATTATGAGTATGTAAATAAAAAAATGATATTAATTAATTTGGTACTGTTAGTTATAGGTGCAGGATTGATTGCTATTGCAGTTAAACTAAGGATGCGAACGGTTTCGGTTCTTGCTATTCTGGGTGTGCTTGTATGCGAACTTACAGTAAACGCAGCATTTACATATCCGTTTGTTGCGATGAAATGTGAGAAGGTATCTGAATTCGGCGATAAAATTATAAGGACAGAGGAGGCAGTTAACAAGGTTAAGGCTGCGGATAGTTCCTTTTATAGAATGGAAAGCCAGACTCCAAGACAGCAGAATGAGTGCATGATGTATGGCTTCAATGGAGTTACGCATTATAGTTCGGCTGGAATGACATATGTTCGTTATTTCCTTCAGAGATGTGGATATAATGATGATGGACTATATACACATTATGGAAATGACAATACTGTCACAATGGACAGTATGCTTGGGGTAAAGTATCTGATGACAGAAGATGAATCCATTATGCACCCGGCATATGTATTACGAAGAGACTTGTCATCTGACAGAGTTATGATGTATGAGAATAGTTATGCGCTGCCGGTTGCTCTTGGTGTAAGAAACTTCAAATATGATGATGTTGACAACATAGATAATCCTCAGAAAATAGACAGGAATCCATTTAAACTTCAGGAGGAGCTGTTTGGAAGGGTCATTGGTGAAGAAGCGGATATTTTTGTTGATGCTGATGTTACACTAAATGAGTATTCAGAGGATGGAAATGCTATCCGTGAATATGAGATTAGTCCGGTTTGCAATGGTGAAATGTATATGTATATAGATGGACTTTCGGGTCTTGTGCAGAATATGGTCATCTATAAAAATGGAGAACTGCTTACGGGATACTGTAACAGTGCGTGTTATAAGGTTCTTAAGCTGGGCAATTATGATACATCGGAAAAATTGACAATAAAGATAGTAGTTGAGGGTGATAATCCGGAATTTGGTAAACCATTATTTGTAACCGAGAATATTGAGGAGCTTTCTAAGATATATGACATAGCTGTCAGTGGACAGAATTCTTCAAAGGCTACAGTATCAAAAATCAGTTCATCACATCTTAAAATTGAGGTTCCATCCGGTGATGGTGTATTTACGTCTATTCCTTATGAGGAAGGCTGGCATATAAGAATTAATGGTAAAAAGATAGAACCCTTGTGTATTTATGGTGCACTTATGTATATTCCAACGGGTGAAGCCGGAATGGTAGATATGTATTTTATTCCTAAGGGATTTATTGCCGGGCTGATAGTTACCCTGGTTACATTAGCGATATTGGCAATTTATATAGTTATAGACAAAAAAGGATTACTTAAGCATTAAATGAAAAAATATGCAGTCATTAAATTGATTACTCTGATAATTTCAGTAATTGTTCTCGGCGCTTTGATTGTTGTACGAGGTAGCAGTGAGAAAATAGAATTAGGAATAAGAGTAGGAAATGAAACAATAAATATATATGAAAATGAAGATGGACAATATCTTTTCCTGCCATCTTATGCAGATGTGAATGCTACTGAAAAGAAGCGACTGGTTAAAGCACTTAATCCGGTAGTAATGAAATCGGAAAATATACCGTCAATTTTTATAAATACAAGGTCATCAGATATTAATAATATATATAGTGATAAGAATTACAAAGAACCCGGTAAAATGAGGGTATACAGTAAGGATGGAGATCTTATTATCCGGGGTGGACTGAAATATATTAAAGGAAGAGGTAATTATTCCTGGAACAGTTGGGACAAAAAATCCTTTACTTTATATTTTGAAAAGGAAGTTAGTATATATGGGCTGGCAGCGGGTCATAGCTATGCGCTCATTGCCAATGCATCCGATCCGACATGCCTGCGTAATGAAATCGGGCGACAGCTAGAGCAGCGATTAAATATAGCAGGTAGCAATTCAGGTCTGTTTTCGGATCTTTATATAGATGGTGACTATATGGGTAATTATTATCTGGCGCCTGCCGTAGAGGTTGGTCGTGGCAGAATAGATATTGCCGATTTGGAAACCACAATGAAGGAGATTTATAAAAAGACAAATGTTGACTCATTAAATATCTATGAGACCCCCAAAAAGAAGGCCCTGAACCTGCTTCAGAATCCATCAGATATTACAGGCGGATATATAATTGAGCGTGAATTTGTTGAGAGATATGAGACTGAATATGGCGAGAATGTCAGCTGCTTTTCAACTGATGGCGGTGAGTATTTTGTCGTTAAGTCACCAAAGTACTGTTCCGTTGATGAAATAGAATATATTTCCAATTATTTTGATGAAATAGAAAAAGCTATATTGTCGGTGGATGGGATAAATCCGGATACGGGAAAAGACATATCGGAATATATAGATATGGAAAGCTTTGTAAAATGGTATATTATTGAAGAAGTACTTAAGAATTATGATGCAGGTGTTTCAAGCACATATTACTTTAAGGATTCGGATCTGGTGGATGGAAGACTACGCATTTCGACCGGTTGGGATTTTGATATGAGTCTTGGAAATTATCTTGATTGGATGGAATACAGTAAGGAAGATTATAGTAATCTGACAAAGCTTGGTGAAGTGGCATCCTCAACTAACTGGTTTGCCAAACTTTATGACAGAGATGATTTTCAGCAGATACTACGTGAGGAATTTAGAAAAGCAGTTATACCATACGGAAATGAATTAAATGATAATAGTATTACTGTTTACTACAATATGCTTCATCCATCAGTTTCAATGGACGCAATTAGATGGAAGGATATGTATGCAAGCAATAACTTTATGATTGGTGATAAAGCAGAATATGATTATCTTGCAGATTTTTTAAACAAACGATTGAATTATTTATCAAAGATATGGACTACAGAGTAGAACAAAAATATTTTGTAACAGAAGAACAAATTGCATATTTGCTGACATCACTTGTTCCGCTTGTTTCACTTGATTCGCATATTACGGGGGCTTCATATGTTGTTAGAAGCGTATATTTCGATGATATGTATGATACCTGTCTTTTTGAAAACGAGAATGGTTCGGATGATAGAGAAAAGTTCCGAATTAGGACATATAATAATAATTCGGATATGATCCATCTTGAGCTTAAAAGTAAAAAGCATGGTTTTACAGCTAAAAAGTCTGTAGAGATATCGAAAGAAGAGGCAGATATACTTCTTGAAAAAGGGACAATTTTCAGAAGTGGTGAGAGAAACGAAAATGATGGAAATTCTTATTTAAAAGATAAAATCAGTTCTGAAATGATATATAGGCAGCTGCGGCCTGTCTGTATTGTAGAATATGAGAGAACTGCTTTTGTTGATCCATTAGGAAATGTGAGAGTTACCTTTGACAGAAATATCGGTTGCTGTAATAATGTGGAGGAGTTTTTTGATGAATATCCACAAATGGTACCGGTGTTGCCGTCAGGCCGACACATTCTGGAAGTAAAATATGATGAAATTCTTCCGGATTATATAAAGGAAGTACTTGATGGTGTGAATTTGAAGAAGACAGCTTTTTCTAAATATTATTATGGTAGAATGCAAAACATGCTATAGAAA
>JAGHUN010000083.1 GCA_018064805.1 Candidatus Colinaster scatohippi | reverse complement strand
TTCGTGACCCGACCCCATGACATGATGTCACGGTCTGATCAGTTTGTACTGTAGATTTATATGCAGTGCAAAGAGTAGATTAAGGATAGCTTATAAATATAAGTCTGTCAAGCTATCGACGTGCTTAAGAAAATATGGATTTACCGTCCCTACAAATTCTAATTCGTCTAGTTCTAAAAACTGGAATTTATAGAACTATGTTACCACAATATCAAAGTAATTGTTTAACAAATAGCGATACAACATCCGAATTATCATATTTCACTTTGCCATATGTAAGAGGAGCCAGTCTTAACGACCAGCTCCTCAAATTTGAATCCTCAAGCTAGACCCTCAACAAGTAGTCTAATTTTTGTATCAAACCCTCAAGTTTGCCCCTCAAAATGCCTGGCAAACCCTCAACAATTTTGAATACCCAAAAATTATTAAATAGCCCCGATCCAGCAGTGAATACCACCGATTCACCATAGTGTTTTCTATATTAATCTAGTGTCCAAATACCACCTAATTATTCTTTTATATCCAAAAAACAATGATTTGGACCAATTAATATTATATGTTCCGTGGTATTTTTGTGGTATTTTCATATGCAACATCCCACAAAGCCAGTGTTTACAATACTTCACAGTCTGCTACACCTCAAATTTATATCCCATGCCACGAATGGTCTTAATCAAATCGCCTTTTTCTCCCATTTTACTTCTGAGTTTCTTAACATGTGTATCAATCGTTCTTGCATCCCCAAAATAGTCATAATTCCATACATGATTAAGTATTTTCTCTCTGGATAATGCAAGCCCCTTGTTCTCAACAAAATATGAAAGCAACTCGAATTCCTTAAAACTCAGTTCTACTTCAACACCATCAATACGTACCATATGAGCCGCCCTGTCTATTACTATTCCGCCTGCTTCCAGAACATCAGCTCCGGCATCACCACAGGTTCTTCTAATAATAGCCTCAACTCTTGCCACAAGAATCTTGGGGCTAAAAGGTTTTACAATATATTCGTCAACACCAAGATTAAAGCCGGTCAGTTCGTCACTTTCTTCCCCCTTTGCAGTCAGCATTATAATGGGAACCATAGAATACTGTCTTATTTCTTTGACAGCATCCCATCCATTCATTCTTGGCATCATTACGTCCAAAATAATCAAAGATATATCCTGATGTTCCATAAATATATCCACAGCCTCAACTCCATCTGAAGCCTCAATCACTCTGTATCCCTTTTTGGCAAGAAAGTCTTTTACAAGCTTTCTCATCCTTTCTTCATCATCAACAACAAGTATTTTTATATCTTCCATTCGTAGCACCTCCGCCATCTGAATTACAGACGCACTCTATATTTATTCCGTAACATCATTATCAGTATATTTTGAATAATCAATATTAAGCTGCAGTTCTTTTTCTCTGACAACACGCTCTCTTTCCCTGAGTTCCTGTTCCCAGCCTGAATACTCATTCTGAATCGCATTTCGATAATTCAAAATATTAGGATTAGATGCATTAATGCTTATCATAAAAAGTGCGATAATAAGTACAATAAGAATCACATTAATAAGCACCAGCATTCGGTTCATTCTGACCACATCATCTCTCTTCTTTTTCTTAGGAACAGTTGCTACTCTACGTGGTCTATCCTCTTCATTAAGCTGATTGTTATATACCTGAAAAAGGGGCACCGCAGGTATCTTTTCTCTTTCCATCCCTTGCGCAGCCATCCTCTTTTGAAGCTCATGAAGATATGAATAACCTACAGGAGTTCTGAACATTTTTCGTTCAACTGCCCCTTGAAAAACAGAGAGAATCGTATCAGCACTACGATTCTCCAGCTTTTTATCTATATATTTCACTGTATTAAGCTCATTCTTTGCCAACTCAACATCTGTTTTAGAGCCAAATAAATAACCATTTACAGTAAACTCTTCTTTTGTCTTTTCATCCATAGCAGACCTCTGATTTATTTTTTATTATTAGTTAACGGCTGAATCTTAGACTGCCTTGCAGCCTTAAGCTTTTCACGCTGCTTTTCATTAACATACTTAGAAATTGCTGCGCTCTCCTGATTGAGTTTACATCCATACATAATTCGAGAACGCTCCATTTCTTCACTTCTTACAATAATTGCACTAACATCAAATCTTGTATTTGCAGAATCATCCTTGAAATTTATATGTACAACATTTCCAACAGGAATATCCTGATCCTTATCGCAAATAAAAGCAATACCACTTATGCTGATATCCTTAACTGTAACATCGAAAGGTGGCGTCCCCAAACCGGCTGATGCAACACCGGATTCCCCAATCCATACGCGACATGCACCACGCCTGTTAATGGCCTTACCTTCAGTCTTACAGGACACCTCATGATACAGCTTACCATCCTGAGTCTTTATATTCCTAATCTTAACATTACTGAACTGAAAAGCTCTGCCCTCTTCTGAGTCTGTTGCTATCAAAGTAAGCACCAAACCCTTTGTACCAAATCCAAGCATCTTTTCATCTTTTAAAATTGGTTCTACATATATACAGTTATCATGCACTTCGGCAATATTGGAATTAAACTCCATTGTCTGAAGTCCTATTCCCACCACTATCTGTACTCCTGTTCCGGCAGATAAACCACTAATTAACATAAATTCTCCCTAACACACCGAATAGTGGCGTTAAACCACTTATCAACAGTTGCCCCACACAATTATGGACCAGACGGGAGTCGGTCTCCGCTCCGCCCCGGTCCGCTCGTAGCAGACGTCCACCGGTCGTCTCTCGCCCCTGTCCAAAGCCCAGGGCTTCGGACCCGTGTTCGCACTACACATTTCATTATGGACCAGACGGGAGTCGAACCCGTGTCCGAAGCCCCTTCCACCGTACTTCTACAAGCTTAGCTTATCGATTAACATTCCCTCCAGCGGTCAGTGGTAAGCACCTGGCCACCTTTAGTAGCTTCATAATACGCCCATATGCTCAAAGCTTTGCATATGTCGTTTCTCACATAGTCGATGCCTGGTTCTTAAGGTGTGAGTGCCCTAAGTCAGACAGCTGCAACTAGGCAGCGTATGCTAAATTATCGTTAGCGTTTAATTTTATTGTGTGATTAACGTGTCACAACGGCTTGCTTCTCCAGATTCCAAAACCCCGTCGAAACCTTGACTGGCCCTTATTAACTTTCTAAGATATTGTAACATTATATTGACCAATATTACAATATACCACTAATTCAAATATGATATTACTTTTACCATATTCGTAAAGCCTGCATTTATTTTACAGATTTCTAACCTTAAATTCTCTTTCTGCTTCTCTTTGAATATCTCTTTTGGCGATATCCGCCCTCTTATCATATAGTTTCTTACCACGACAAAGGCCAATCTCAAGCTTTGCCCTGCCATCTTTGAAATATACCTGTAGCGGAACAAGAGTAAATCCCTTTTCTTTAATCTTACCAAGCAGTTTGTTTATCTCACTTTTGTGCATTAAAAGCTTCTTTGGTCTCATTGGGTCTTTATTAAAAATATTACCCTTCTCGTATGGACTAATATGCATTCCATAAATCCATACCTCGCCGTTCTCAATTCGCACAAAGGCCTCTTTTATACTACACTGACCAAGCCTCAGGCTTTTCACCTCAGTTCCATGTAAAACAAGACCGGTTTCATATTTTTCATCGACAAAATAATCATGAAACGCTTTTTTATTATTAGCTACAAGCTTCATTGCTTCTTTCATAAATAATCCTCAGCTATATACCTATTAAGATCCTCAATTAAATACATATACTAAAATCTACAGTTCTTAAGAAAGTATTAACACTTTCTACTTTTATACGTACAGACTGACCAAGTTCATATTTTATATTCTTATGAGTTCCTCTTATCTCATAAGCATTTTCATCGTAAACGAAATAGTCTCCCGGAATCATAGAAATATGAATCATTCCCTCAACAGTATTAGGCAGTTCTACATACATTCCCCATTCAGTTACTCCCGAAACTACCCCTTCATACTCTTCGCCTATATGCTTCTCCATATATTGAGCTTTTTTCAGCTTATCAGTCTCTCTTTCAGCTTCATCAGCTCTTCTTTCCATTTTCGACGAGTGCTCTGCAACCTCATTAAGAATCTGATCATAATGACTTATCTTATCTTTTTTCATCCTTCCACGAATCTGATCCTTAATAATTCTGTGTATCTGAAGATCCGGATATCTCCTGATTGGAGAAGTAAAATGGCAATAATATTTACATGCCAATCCAAAATGCCCCGAACAATCTGTTGTATATTTCGCCTGCTTCATACTTCTTAAAGCAATACGGGCAATCATAGCTTCCTCTTTTGTTCCCTCAATTCCGGTAAGCAACTTCTGAATCTCTTTAGGATGAATTTTCTCCTTTGCCATATGAATATGGTATCCGTAATTATTAATGAATGCTGCAAGCTTCTCTATTTTTTCCGGATCCGGATTATCATGTGTTCTATATACAAAAGGAAGTTCAAGCCAGTAAAAATGTTCAGCTACCGTTTCGTTTGCCATAAGCATAAAATCTTCAATAAGCCTGGTTGCCGCATTTCGCTCATATGGCTTTATATCAATAGGAATTCCATCCTTATCAAGAATTATCTTACTCTCTTCAAAGTCGAAATCAATCGAACCTCTCTTTTTTCTATGCTCACGAATAATAAGCGAAAGCTTATACATCTCATCAAGCATCTCAGTAACATCAGGATACTTGGCTCTCTCTTCTTCATCACCTAATGCTATCATCTTATTAACTGAATTGTAATTCATCCTGTGGTTTACTCTGATAACAGATTCCACAATCTGATGATCAAGTACTTTTCCCTGTGGTGAGATAGTCATAATACAACTAAGCGCCAGCCTGTCTTCGCCTTCATTCAAAGAACAAATACCATTTGACAGCCTATGTGGTAGCATTGGAATAACCCGGTCCACCAGATAAACACTTGTACCTCTGTCCTTAGCCTCTCTGTCAAGCGCAGAATTCTCCTGTACATAATTACTAACATCTGCAATATGTACACCTAGTACATAATTCTCACCATCCATTGTAAGTGAAACCGCATCATCCAAATCCTTGGCATCCTCACCATCAATTGTTACCATAGTAACATCTCGTAAATCTGACCTTCCATATGTATCGGCTTCTATAATCTCATCCTTCGTTCTTTCTGCCTGATTCATGACCTTTTCAGGAAACTCGGTCGTTATACCAAAGCCCTTAACAATTGACAATATATCAACACCCGGATCATTAACATGACCAAGAATCTCAACTATTTTTCCTTCAGGTTTTCTGTGTTCGCTTCCGTAATCAGAAAGTTCTACTACAACCTTATGACCATCCATTGCCCCTTTACTGTCTTCGGAACGAACATATATGTCACTGGTTACTCTTGTATTATCCGGTATAACAAAGCCAAAACTTTTATTTGACTTCTGATATATTCCTACAACCTGAGTAGTTCCCCTTTCAAGCACCTTTACAATCTTGGCTTCTGTGCGGCGTCCACGCTGTCCGGGAAGAATTTTGGCCTGAACTATATCAAGATGAAATGCATCCAAGGTATAGTTTTCAGGCACATACAGATCATCCTCTCTTCCATCAACCTCAATAAAGCCAAAGCCCTTCGAGTGACTTATAAATGTACCTGTAACAAGTCCTTCCGTTTTAACATTCTTTGCATCCAGAAGCTGATATTTGCCACGCTTACTGATTTCTATCTTCTGTTCTGTAAGCAACTCGGTCAAAATAGAACTAAGAACCGGTCTGTCCTCAGGTTCAACCTGAAGCATAATTGCAAGTTCTTTCTCCTTCATTGGAATGTAATATTCATTTTTCATTAGGTCCAAAATGACCTTTTTTCTTTCGTCTCTGCTTTTCTTTTTCATAACTTAAAAAATGCCCTTGCGCATCGCTACGCAAGGGCTAATAAACAAACCAAAATTACTAAAATCTCTTAATGTTAAGAATGATAGCTATTAATATAAACAAAACTACAAGCCATCTTGTTATCTTAACCAATGCACCTTCCATGGAACGTCCTTTATTCTTACCCCAGTAAGTTTCAGCTGCTCCACTAATTGCTCCGAGACCGGCTGCCTTTCCTTCCTGCATAAGCACGATTGCTGCTAATACAATACTTATTATAATAAATACAATTGTTAATATTGTTCTTAATACTGCCATTGATAATTCCTCCAATCAAATCATGCAATGGTTAGTGTAACATATCAAAAAACATATTTCAACTGTTTTTTATTATGTCGGCAACCCAAGTAATTACTATCTAATTAAAAGAGACTTTCCAGTCATCTCAACAGGCTTTTCCTCACCCATAATATCAATAAGTGTAGGAATAATATCTGCAAGACAACCATCTTCTGCAAGCTTAGCTCCTTCCGGACCATTTACAAGAATAAATGGAACAGGGTTAGTTGTGTGTGCTGTAAATGGTTCGCCTGTCTCATAATCAACAAGCTGCTCTGCATTACCATGGTCAGCACAAATAAACATTGAACCACCAACTTCTGTAACAAGAGCGGCAACTTCACCAACACACTTATCAACTGCTTCAATTGCTTCAATTGCTGATTCAAGGACACCTGTATGTCCAACCATATCAGGGTTAGCGAAATTACAGATGATAACATCATATACTGCGTTACCCTCTTCATCCTTAGCTGTAATAGCCTCAGAAAGTTTATCAGCAACAGTGTATACCGCCATACGAGGCTTCTTGTCATATGTAGGAACATACTTTGGAGAGTTAACAAGTATTCTCTCTTCACCCTCATTAGGTGTCTCAATACCACCATTGAAGAAGAATGTAACATGTGCATACTTCTCTGTCTCTGCAATTCTAGCCTGCTTCATTCCCTTAGCTGCAAGCCATTCACCAAATGTATTGGTAATTTCAACCTTGTGGAAAGCAACTGACTTATTTGGAATAGTAGGATCATAATCTGAGAAGCATACATATTTAATATCAAGTCTCTTGCGATCAAATCCCTTGAAATCATCATCGCAGAAGGCTCTTGTAATCTCTCTTGCTCTGTCCGGACGGAAGTTATAGAAAATTACTGAATCACCATCCTTAATTGTAGCAACCGGTGCACCGTTTTCTTCAACTACCATTGGAACAACAAATTCGTCTGTCACACCTTCATCATATGACTTCTGAATGCCATCAGCTGCAGAAGTTGCCTTTACACCTTCACCCTTTGTAAGCGCAATGTAAGCCTTCTCAACTCTATCATAGTTATTATCTCTGTCCATTGCATAATATCTACCGGATACTGATGCAACCTTACCGACACCAATCTTAGCCATCTCCTCTTCAAGAGCAACTACAAAATCCTTACCTGATGCAGGTGGTGTGTCACGTCCATCAAGGAAAGCATGTACATATACCTTATCAAGACCATTTCTCTTAGCAAGCTCAAGAAGTCCGTAAAGATGTGTATTATGACTGTGAACACCTCCATCTGATAACAGACCGAACATATGAAGAGCGCTTCCGTTCTTCTTACAGTTATCAATAGCTTCCATAAGTCCCGGATTCTCAAAGAATGGTCCATCCTGAATTTCTTTAGTAATTCTTGTAAGTTCCTGGTACACAATACGTCCTGCACCCATGTTAAGATGTCCAACCTCTGAATTACCCATCTGTCCATCAGGCAAACCTACAGCCATACCGCTGGCATATCCTTTAACAAACGGACATTCCTTCATAAGTTTGTCCATAACAGGTGTCTTAGCCTGTGCAACCGCATTTCCTTCTGTTTTTTCATTTAATCCATATCCATCAAGGATAAGTAATACAACTGGTTTCTTGCTCATATTTACTCCTCTCCATTCCAGCAATATGTACACAATTTGCTTCTATCAATTCCAACAGACTCACAAAGGTCATCTAATCTATGATAACGAAGAGATGTGAAATTAAGCTGTTTTCTAATCTCCTCATTCATATATGCATATCTGTCCGAATCAGGATTTGAATACTCCTTAAGGACATCCTCGCCCACATCAGCGCCTTCCTTGTCTGCAATGATTCTTCTGGTAATAAGATCCATTTCTGATGAACTTCTTGAGAAATTAAGATACTTACATCCATATACAAGCGGTGGACACGCAGGTCTAATATGTACCTCTTTGGCACCACTCTTATACAAAAATTCGGTAGTCTCTCGAAGCTGTGTTCCACGTACAATAGAATCATCAATCAAAAGGAGGCTCTTGTCCTTAATGAGATCATGTACAGGAATAAGTTTCATCTTTGCAATCAAATTTCTTTTAGACTGAATTGTAGGCATAAAGCTTCTCGGCCATGTTGGTGTATATTTAATAAATGGTCTCGAGAATGGGATGCCACTCTCATTAGCATAACCGATTGCATGAGCTGTACCCGAATCCGGCACTCCGGCAACAATATCAGGATTTGCATCATCACGCTTTGCAAGAAGCGATCCACAATTATATCTCATCTGCTCTACGCTGATTCCCTCATAAGATGATGAAGGATATCCATAATATACCCATAAAAAGGTACAGATTTTCATATCACTTCCCGGCTTAACAAGAGTTACAACTGCTTCCGGTGTAAGTACAACTACCTCTCCCGGTCCAAGCTCTCTAAGAGGTTCATAGCCAAGATTAAGATAAGCAAAGGATTCAAAAGATGCACAATAGGCACCATCCTTTTTACCTAAAACAACCGGAGTCCTTCCAAACTTATCTCTGGCTGCATATATACCTTTTGCAGTCAGGATTAATATTGTTATTGAACCTTCAATAACATCCTGAGCATACTGAATACCCTCAACGATATTCTCCTTTTGGTTAATAAGTGCTGCAACAAGTTCTGTAGCATTAATATCTCCACCACTCATCTCAAGGAAATGTGAATTACCCTTGCCAAACACTTCCTCTACAAGTTTATCGGTATTATTAATCTTACCAACTGTTGAAATAGCAAATGTACCATGATGCGATCTTACAATAAGTGGCTGCGGCTCATAGTCCGAAATACAGCCAACACCCATTGTTCCTTCCATCTTATGAAAATCACTTTCAAATTTTGTTCTGAATGGTGAATTCTCGATGTTATGAATAGCACGATTGAACCCATTCTGCCCATGTACAGCAAGACCGGCTCTTCTCGTTCCGAGATGTGAATGATAATCAGTACCAAAGAAAAGATCAAATACACAATCTTCCTTAGAAGCAACTGCAAAAAATCCGCCCATATTGGCCTCCTATTATATTTTTTAGAATTCCATTAACTATTTTATTAGCAATTTGCCATTCTGTAAACAATTAAATACAACAAAAAATAAGATGGATCGCATATGATTTTCCCCATAATAACCATTAGTTAATCATATGTCTCCATCTTATTTATAATTTATCAAATCTTATCTTACTGTAATACTTGTAGCATGCCAGTATTTATCACTTCCGGTAGTTGCACTAATTGTGATTGCCTTACCCTTAAGAACTGCCTTGCCACCATTTAATGCTGTATTGGCATCAACCTTGAATTTCATAGTGCCACCCGATGTTAAAACAACAAGTGTATCTTCTGTGGAGCTGCTTGAAACAGTACCTGTAAATGTTGTAGATGCCGCACTGTTTTCTGTAAGTTCAGCCCTCTTACCAACAACCTTTGCAGCATGCATTACTGCATCATCACCTCTGTATACATAAACTGTAAGCTTGTTGCCTGCAGTAAATACAAAGCCACCTGATGTATCTGTCTTGCTGTCTATAGCTACCTTCATAATGCCAGAATCTGTATTCAAGCAAAGCATCTGTTCTGTTGTGCCGTCTGCCGGATTTCCGCTAACAGCAACCGTTCCTTCAACAGACACCGGAGTTGTATCTGTCACTGTACCGGTTGTAGCAACAGTATTATCTGTATATCCATAGCTACCGTTTGTATCTGTAGCATAGCTGTCTGAAATTCTAACTGCATGCATTACAGCATCACTACCTCTTGCAACTGTAACATTTATCTTCATACCGGCTACTACAACTCTGCAACCTGACATATCTGTTGTAGGATCAATCTTAACACACATGTCTCCCTGAGTTGTTTTTAGAATCATCATCTCTTCAGTAGTACTATCAAGAACTGTCCCCGACACCGTCACACTATTCTCTGTATCTACTGATACCAATTTATTCTGACCTGTGCCTTCAATTGTAACTGCATGAAGATAATTATCATCTCCACGGCTTATTGCAACCTTTACAGCCTTACCCACACTGAGCACCTTACAACCGCTTAAATTGGTATCACTATCAATTTTAATCTGATAGGTACCTTCCGATGTATTGTATAAACAAAGCAAATCACTTGTTGTACCCTTTACGACAGTTCCCTGAACAGTTGCAATAACATCATTAGCTGCTAAAGCAAATGTTGCATTCCCCAGGATGTTCGCCGTTGTTATTATCAATCCTAATGCAATTCCCGCAATTTTCTTAAATCTCTTATTCATATTCTTTTCCTTTCTCTACGCTGGTGTTGACACAAATGTCACTCGTCTGTTCTTACAATTATTATCACGATTCTGAGTATACTTTTTAGTCAATTCGTTAATTTCACGCATATACTCCTTATACTCCTCATCACTCATATATACAGGGGCCGAAACAAAATCCAGCAATTCGTCATCCTTTTTCTGACCTTCATAATCGTCAAATTCCTGTGCAAGACTCAAAAGCATAAACTGAATCCCGAGTTCGCTTTCACTTCCGCCATCACCACGAACAAGTTCCGGTGCAAGTGAATATGTACATTCCAAAGTACCTCTTATTCTCTTTTGCCCGCTCACAACTATGAAGCCATTATCACTCAGCGTCTTCATCTGCCTATATAGGCTCGCCTGGGGAATATCAGAAAGTTTATTTCCTATTTCCCTCGACGTTGCATTACCTTCATGCAGGATGAACTGGAGTATTCTATGTCTTACCTGATTAAATAAAATCTTCTGTTCCTGCGAATTCATAATCCGCCTCCCATCATCATTCTCAATTATAATAATATTACCATTTTTGATAATTGTCAAGCAAAAAAATTCGCCGGATTATAAAATCCGGCGTTTTCTTATCTGGTATATGAATGGTCAACATGAATAACTGATATATACTTTTCATTCATGTTATTAATTGCAGCAAATATCGTTTTTTTCAGTTCCTCATCGCTCATTTTATACTTGAAAGGTGCAACAACATCAAAAATCAGATTGGTATGAGTTTCACCCTTAACCATTCTGAAGTCATGAAATTTCAGAACATCATCCACATCTAGAATTACATTCTCAACATCCTTCTTAACATCATTTACTTCAGCATCATTTGTTGCAATCGGATCCATATGAATTACCGCTTCGCAATTTAGTTTCTCCCTTAACTCTTCCTCTATGCAGTCAATCTCATCGTGAATATGCAATACATCTTCATCACAAGGTACCTCTGCATGTAAGCTAATCATTACTCTTCCCGGGCCATAATCATGAACAATCAAATCATGCATTCCTTTAACGATCTCATGACCTTCAACAATTTCCTCAATCTCTTTTACAAATTCCTCTTCCGGCGGCTGACCAAGAAGCGGTCCTATAGTATCCTTCACCGAAGTAATTCCGGCAATAAAAATAAGAATAGCAACAAGCACACCACAGTATCCGTCAATAGGAATATTAAAGAAGTACCCCACAATCATGGAAATAAGAACTACTGTTGTAGCAACCGTGTCAGAAAGAGAATCTTTGGCTGTCGCAGCCATTGCCATACTGTCAATTTTCTTTCCCACTTTTGTATTGTAAAAAGCCATATAAATCTTAGAAAAAATAGATACAAGCAATATAGCTAATACAATCACTGAATATTCCGGAACCGATGGATGAATAATCTTATCAACGGAACTCTTAAAAAGTTCAACGCCCATAAGAATTACAAGTATTGATACAGCCAGGCCGGACAGATATTCCATTCTTCCATGCCCAAATGGATGCTCAGGATCCGGTTTCTGACTTCCTAATTTGAAGCCAATCATTGTAATAAAAGATGAACCTGCGTCTGAAAGGTTATTAAATGCATCAGCTGTAATCGCAATACTTCCACTAATTGAACCTGCTATAAATTTAATGAGAAACAATACCACATTAATAAATATTCCAACCGCACCACATAACACTCCATATGCAGTCCTTACCGCTGAATCATTGGTATTCTTGTAATCCTTAATAAATAACCTGGATAAAATTGTAATCATAATAATTCTCCTTTATATCGCTACCGGTATAAACGCTCCTATTACCGCAAATACAATTGCCGGCAAGAAATTAGCAACCGGTATCTTTTTATCCCACACCAAATTAATACCTACACAAAAAATCAGCACAGAGCCAACCAACGACAGATTGCCAAGCGCCGAATCAGTCATAATCGGTTCAATCACCCTGGCAAGTAATGTAATTGAGCCCTGAAAAACAAAAATCGGAATCGCTGAAAAAATACATCCTTTCCCCATTGTACTCGTAAGCACAAGCACTATTATCAGGTCAAGAATTGCTTTTATTGCAAGAATCGAATAATCACCATTTATTCCATCCTGTATTGAACCAACTACTGCCATCGCACCTATGCAAATAGTAAACGATGTAGTCAGGAATCCATCTACAAACCGTGCATCCTTCGCATTCCCACTCTTAATCTTAAGCCATTCTCCAAATCTTTCAAATGCACCTTCGATATTAATCAATTCACCGGTAACGGCTCCAAGCAAAATACATATTGTAACAAACATCGACCTTCCGGCGCTTATTATACCACCGTCAACAGTAAGCATACCTTCCATGCCACCCGCAATCGATATAAACAAAACACTAACCCCGCATGCAAAGGTCAGACTGCGTTGATGACGTTCTTTCAAAAAGCTTCCGCCAAACAATCCTATAAAACCACCTACAATAACTGCCACTGTATTGATAATAGTTCCAAGACCTATCATATTTATATTCCTCGTCATTCATACATTAGTTATAATAGTACCCAATATCACCCTTCAATTCAAGTACATATCTGCAGATGCTAGTACTTAACAACGCTCACTTCACCGGTAGACAGTTTCTCTGTTGTTCCATCATCATACCTGACAAGTAGTCTGCATTCATCATCAATCCCTTCAACATATGCATATGAATTACATAATTTTTCATTATCCGCCCCATATTGCATAACCTTGACATAATTGCCCGTCAATAAAGATCTCCGCTTATATTCTTCAATATATCCGAATTCACTCATATTATTGTATATTTCAAAAAAAGAACCTATTATCGCTCCACACAATCTGCTTCCCAGTCCCTCGTCACTCTGACTATTAAGAAGTGCACCTGCCACATCTTTAATATCTGCCGGAAACCCCTCAACCGGTTCATACAAATTAATACCCGCTCCCATTATCACATACGAAACGCTTCCATCCTCAATAGAGGTTACTGCCTCAGTAAGAATACCTGCTATTTTTTTGCCCTTATAATAAATATCGTTAACCCATTTAATCTGAGTATCAATTCCCGTCACTTCCTTTATAGCTCTGCAAATTGCTACAGCCATTATACAGGTAAGTGCGGTTGCTTTACTTACAGGTATATCCGGATGAACCAGTACACTCATATATATCCCTGTACCGTTCGGTGAAAAGAAACTTCTTCCTCGCCTGCCTCTACCCTTTGTCTGGCTCCCGGCAATAACAACACACACCTCATCATTAATCCAGGTGCGAATAGAATCATTAGTTGATTCAACCTCATCAAATACATTTATATTTATATTATCAGGAATTAATCCTGCATAATTCTCCTGAAGATATAAAATAATCTCATCCTTCTTAGGAATATTAAATTCTCTTTTTAATCGATAACCACGATTGGTCACTGCCTCAATGGGGTATCCCTCACTTTCCAGTGATTTAATAGCCTTCCATATTGCAGCTCTTGTAACATACAATTCTTCCGCCATCTGTTGTCCGGAAAGAAAACGATTGCAATTATTATTCAATAGTTCAAGTACCTTATTTTTTGTAGACATATTTTCACCTCGGTTTAAATCCAGCCACAATTGTAAACCACATTCGTCAAATTGTAAACTCCAGAGCATCCAGGGCAAACATGGGCGAAACACGCATTGCGAGTTTTACCCATGTTTAGCGGTCGTCAGATGTCATTGCATGCAAGCATGCACTCCATCTTCCTCGTCGCCATAACAAAAAAGACGGGACTGCATATGCAATCCCGTCAAATAATCTTTATTTATTCGAAGTATCGAATTAGAGCTGTGGACCAGCTGCAACAAGTGCCTTACCAGCATCATTTGTTGTGTACTTCTCGAAGTTCTTAATGAATCTTCCTGCAAGATCCTTAGCCTTTGTCTCCCACTCAGAAGCATCAGCATATGTATCTCTAGGATCAAGAATCTTAGGATCAACTCCTGGAAGCTCTGTTGGAACTTCGAAGTCGAACATAGGAATCTTCTTTGTTGGAGCTGTCTTGATGTCACCGTTAAGGATAGCATCGATGATACCTCTTGTATCCTTAATTGTGATTCTCTTACCTGTTCCGTTCCATCCTGTGTTAACGAGATATGCCTTAGCTCCGTTAGCGTTCATCTTCTTAACGAGCTCCTCACCGTATTTTGTAGGATGAAGCTCAAGGAATGCCTGGCCAAAGCAAGCTGAGAATGTAAGAGTAGGCTCTGTGATACCACGCTCTGTACCTGCAAGCTTAGCTGTGAATCCTGAAAGGAAGTAATACTGTGTCTGCTCAGGAGTGAGGATTGATACAGGAGGAAGTACTCCGAATGCATCAGCTGAAAGGAAGATTACGTTGTCAGCTGCAGGACCTGCAGAAACCTTGTTAACCTCAGCAGCGATGTTGTTGATGTGTGAAATAGGATAAGAAACACGAGTATTCTCTGTTACGCTCTTATCATCAAAATCAATTGTGCCATCAGCAGCAACTGTTACGTTCCCAAGAAGAGCATCTCTCTTGATTGCGTTGTAGATATCAGGCTCTGACTCCTTGTCAAGACCGATAACCTTAGCGTAGCAACCACCTTCGAAGTTGAATACACCATTGTCATCCCAACCGTGCTCATCATCACCGATAAGACG
>JAGHUN010000079.1 GCA_018064805.1 Candidatus Colinaster scatohippi | reverse complement strand
AGTATGGAAAATAAAATGCCGCAGGCTATGGAAAACTAAATGCCGCGGATTATGGAAAATTAATTGCCGAAATTTATGGAAAAGTACTTGCCGGTTACATTTCTTCATCGAGAAAATGAAATGTACACTTTTTGGTCTTCTGTGTATGTGTTATTGTATGTCCTCCGGTTACATATGTTCCTCCAGTAGTGACCCCTCCAACAGTAACCGCACCAAAATTTAGTTTCTCTGGCGTCTTAGTATTATAAAATGTTGTTACTGGTACAATCCTAAGATATTCAGCAAACTTTGCAGTTCTTTTGGATACAACCAAAGTTCTGTCATTCAATTTAGCCCCCACCTCATTCAATGCATTTTTTAATTCTAACTGCCTTTGCCTCTCTTTTTCCCGGTCATTTTGTTCTTTTTTAGCAGTTATCATAACTCCAGCAAACATAACGAATGGAAACAAAATTATTGCTATTAAATACTCCATAACTATTCCTCCTGAATGGTATTTATTAATACTGATATTTTGTCATTTTCAACCCATTTTGGCTCACACAAACAGTCAGCCACAACTTCTATTGTCAGTTATAACTATCTTATCTTGTGGAATTCCTATAATATCTACAAAGTCATACTCCATATGAATAGAGGCTAAATCACCAAAAAGAAGAACTATACCACTTTCTGAAAAATCACATCTCACGGCTAGTTTATAGACATTATTCACATAATCTATTGATTCCAACTTTGCTGGAAATTCTCTACATCCCTCAATTTTGTTTTTTACAATTTCTCGGAATTTCTCTTCGCTAAATCCATCTTTTTTACTAACTATCAGATCAAAATAAACATTCAATGTGTAAACACCTCCCCTTTCCTTATTAACCGATATTGGTCAATATTATTATATACCGATTTCGGTTATCCTTTCAATAAGAATTATGGGAGGCGAGAGCACATGATTTCTTATGAACGATTGTGGAATACAATGGTCGACCGTGGCATTACACAATATACATTAATCAAAAAATATCATGTGAGTCCCGGCCAAATAACAAGACTTAAACGAAACGAGAGCGTTTCCACTCATACAATTGATATGTTCTGTAAAATACTAAATTGTAAAGTCGAGGATATTATGGAATATATAGAAGAATAGCAGTTGGTTGATATACATCAACCAACTGCTATTTTTTATAAATTATGCAGATAAGAATTAGCAATAACATCAATCCTATTGTGTCCCAACTGCCTGCTTGCATATAACATAGCCTGCCTGTCATACACAACACCTGCCTTATCCTTACGGCATATATATTTCTCTTTGCTATCTAGTGTACTTATATCCCTTGCCACAATCTTATAAACTCTACAATCGTATAGACTTCTATATAAGTACCACAGAATCTTATATAAAGCATAAAGAAATTCCTAAAGAGATTCTTGTTGCACTTGAGAAAATTGTTTAAAAGGACCATTCAAAGGACCAAATGACCAGAATATTCTTAGGCATGAAAAAACCGGAAACCTACATTTTGTAAGCTTCCGGCCATTTTAAAAGACGCGTGCGTGAGAAGATTCGAACTCCCGACCTTCTGATCCGTAGTCAGACGCTCTATCCAGCTGAGCTACACGCACATCCGTTGCCTTTTGTTAGGCAACAGCAATATATTACAAATAATAGATAAAAATGTCAAGCCTATTTTAATAAGTTTTAACTAAGTTTTAAACCCATTTTTAGTTCTGACATTCTAAACATCAAATTCCATACTAAGCAACACATCGTCAAGTGCTCCTGATACAGGATAAGCATACTCATCCTCATCGCTGTAGATATGACTACCTATTTCTATCTTATATGCTCCATTATTCGAAGGTATGATATATGTTGTTATACAAAATGTATCTGATACATTATAGCTTGTACAAAAAGCATCATATTCGCCATTTGCCAATACTAAATGTGTTTCAGAAACCTCACCACCGGTCTGAAGTGCAATACCGTCAACAAGGTCCTCTGCTGAATACTCAGTTACCAAAAGTACATCAATATAATTTTCATACTTATTTTCTTCATCTATGATACAGGTAAGACTAGTCGAGTCGATACCCTCAGTTTCCACCGGCTCATATAATTCAAAAAATTCCGGATTGTAGGATAAACTATAGCCATCAGGACTTTCTATCAGCTGATATTCCGTCGGACCGATAACTGAAGCAGTGTAGCCTTCAGCTTCGCTATACTCGAAGGTAAATACGATGTTATACTTATCCTCTACATTAGATACATCCAGACCTGTGAAATCGATTTCTTCGCCTTCTCCGTCTACAATACGAACATCCCAAATGAGATCATTTTCAGAATATGTAAATGCGTCATTCCATGAAATGAATTCTCCACTTGCAAGAGGTTCATCTTCGTTTTTTAATATATTTTCTCCCCAGTTATCTACATAATCTGCTGTAATATATATCCCATACAAATCAATACCTGTATAGTTTTCAAATCTAATAGATGCCGTCACATAGCCATCCTGCTCATGCGATACAACATTACCATCTGCATCTGTATTCTCCGTTACTTTAGTAGTACCGCCTTTATTTGTTGTCTCTGTAGTAGTTGTTGAATTACCATCTGCATCTGTATATGTCATTGTTGTTGTCTTCGTACAGCCTGTAATACTAAGCACAAGCGCCATTACCAATGCGCTAACCACTAATCTTTTTTTACTAAACATCGCTTTTTACTCCTTTGTTCTTAGTTTAATTTATAAGAATCGTAAAAATGAACAATCAAAGCCCTTATATCCAAGACTCAACTATACAATTTCATCTTCCTTTGTTTCTTCCACTTTTACAGGATTTTTAACTTCCTCACTGAGATAATCCGGATTAGAAAGCGTAACTGACGCATTTGCAGCAATCATATACTTCTGGCGCTCATTTACACTGGTATCATGTGCTTCCAAATTTTCGACGGCATCATGTATGGCTTTAGCCTTGCTATCACGGATTTCCTGAAGCTGCTCTCTAAGCTTTATTCCTGCCTCAGTCGTATTGCTTATTTCAATTGTTTCTTTTTTGGCAACAGCACCATTTTCCTCTGAGGCCTGTACAGCTCCACCAAGCTTGGCTGACTGCATTCCGGCCTGGGTAATTGCCAGATCGTCACCCTGTGATGTCGAAGCATAACTTGCAACATCCTGAGTCTGTGCGACTTTAGGCTCTACTCTAATCTGCTGCGGCTTCTCTATTTCAACCGTTATCCTTTCAGGTGCTTTGATATCCGCCTTAGCAAACTCAACCGGTTCAGGTGCCTTTGGTTCAGGTGCCTTCCTTACAATATCATTAATGTTTGCCATATCCGGCCTTGATAATGAATTTCCACTCTGCGAATTAATTGCTATTCCCATTTGTAACCTCCTTGTCAATAATCTCTCCATATAGTCCTGACACAAAATCCTTTTTGTGTAAAAAACAGTTTTTTTCATTATCTAACATAGATAAATACAATTCAAGTGCTCAAATCACTAAAAACCAGCTTTTTTTCCGCTTTTCGCGACTTTTTGACTTTTACGGTCACTTATTCAAAAAGCACCTTTGTACTACTGCAACCTATTCTGTCACATCCTGCTTCAATGTAGGCTACCATTTCTTCCTTTGTTCTTATTCCACCAGCGGCTTTAATCTTAACACTCGGACCGATATTTTCTTTAAACAGAGCTATATCTTCAAGCGTAGCTCCGGCTGTACCAAACCCTGTTGAGGTCTTAATATAATCAGCACCGGCATCCGTAACCGCCTTACACATTGCCACTTTTTCCTCTTCAGTGAGGTAACAAGTCTCAATAATAACCTTAAGTATATGATCTCCACATATGTGTTTCATTTCACGAATCTCATCCTCAACCACATCATATGCACCATTCTTAACATCTGTAATGTTAATAACCATATCTATCTCATCTGCCCCATCATCAAGAGCAACCTGGCACTCCTCAAGCTTTGCCTCTCTTGTCTCATATCCAAGAGGGAAGCCAATAACTGTGGCTACCGGAAGCTTATCACCATATTTTGTCTTGACACGACTAATATAATTCGGTGGAATACATACGCTTGCTGTCTCATATTTTATAGCCTCATCACATAATGCTTCAATCTGCTCCCATGTAGCAAACGCCTTTAAAAGTGTATGATCAATATAATGCGCTATTTCTCTGTTTTCCATATTTAATCTCCAATTCTATTCATTCATAAAATCATATGTCAAATTATTCTTGGTTTCCACACCATTTGCTGTAACCTTAGCATATATAAGCGGATTGCGATTAACAGGTTCATCCCCTATAATCACAGACTCAAGATATCTCTTTTCTGAAGGTTCAAAAAGCTTCATTTCATCTGCATAGAGTGTTGCAATAACATCACCCTCTTCAACCCTATCACCTGTTTTTTTGTTAAGAATAATGCCTGCTGCATAATTTATTTCACTCTCTAATGTCTCTCTTCCTGCACCAAGTATAGCTGAAGCCACACCTACACTTGCAGCATCCATGGAAGCTACATAACCGGACTTTGGTGCCCTAACCTCATATGTATGCTTTGCCTTTCTGAAATTGTCAGTATCTATAATGACAGACGTGTCACCACCCTGTGCCTCTACCATACTGATTAATCGTTCAAGAGCCGATCCATCGCTAATTGATTTTTTAGCAAGTTCAATACATGTTACATCATCACCAACCCCGGCTAATACCATCATCTGGGCAGCAAGCGAAATACATTCAACAGTAAGATCCTTAGGACCTTTCCCCTTAAGCGTATTCACAGCTTCGATTACTTCAAGACTATTACCGATTGCATTACCTAACGGAGTATCCATATCAGTAATAAGCGCCCTTGTTCTTCTTCCGGCATTCTCTCCAATGTCAACCATCACTTTTGCCAGTTTAATTGCATCCGGAAGTTCTTTCATAAATGCACCGCTTCCAATCTTAACATCAAGAAGTATGCAGTCACTTCCGGCTGCTATCTTTTTACTCATTATAGAAGAAGCAATTAATGGAATACTGTCAACTGTTGCCGTAACATCTCTAAGCGCATACATCTTCTTATCGGCCGGCGTTAAATTACCTGATTGACCTATAACACTTATTCCGGTCTTCTTTACCACATCAAAAAACTCATCCTGATTAAGGTCTGTGCGATATCCCGGAATCGATTCAAGTTTATCTACAGTACCTCCTGTATGCCCAAGACCTCGACCACTCATCTTGGCAACCTTAACTCCATTAGCCGCAGCAATAGGTGCAACAATCAGCGTTGTTTTATCTCCTACTCCACCTGTACTATGCTTATCAACCTTTATCCCTTCAATAGGCAATAAATCTACCATATCCCCTGACTCTGCCATAGCCTGAGTAAGAATCAGAATTTCATGATCATTCATTCCCTGATAAAAAACTGCCATCAGAAATGCACTCATCTGATAATCCGGTACTGCTCCAAGCACATATCCGTTAACAATATATCTTATTTCTTCATCAGTCATGACACCACCGTCACGCTTTTTCATAATTAAATCATATGCTCTCATGGCTTTTCCTCCTATCATTGTCCTGTAAGATTATCAAAACTGTACGGAATCATCTCGCTTAATGAATAAATGCGTTCTTCTTCTCCATTAGTCAGAACAATTTTGAAGTGATCTAAATCACAGAACTCTGTCATAACCTGCCTACATATTCCGCACGGAGGACAAAAGTCAATTGGCTCCCCCTGCTTTCCACCTACTATTGCAATAGCTTTAAAATCACCTGCGCCTTCGCTGACTGCCTTAAATATCGCAGTACGCTCAGCACAGTTACAAGCTCCATATGAGGCATTTTCTATATTGCAGCCTGTATAAATCGTTCCATCTGCACATAAAAGCGCTGCTCCAACCAAGAATTCGGAGTAAGGTGCATATGCCCTTTTTCTTGCTTTTTTTGCTTCTTCAATAAGTTCTTTATAATACATAACATCCCCCAATCTTTGCTTGTTCTATATAAAAATTATTCTATATAAAAAATATAACCCCAGCTCAATTAAACCATTTAATCTAATACATTATTAGAAATTGTTAACTAAACTACTTCTTGACAATATTCCAGAAGCTTTCTCCTGCTACTGTCTGTTTAACATCAAATATATCGAGTACGGTTGCTGCAATATCGGCATATGTCGCCCTCGTTCCCAGGTTAACTCCTTCCTTAATGTCTTTACCATATACAAGAAGCGGAACCTGCTCTCTTGTGTGATCAGTTCCCTTATATCCCGGGTCACATCCATGATCGGCTGTTATCATAAGAATATCCCTGTCTTCCATTCTCTCCAAAAAAGTCCCCAATATTCCATCGAAAACAGTAGCAGCCCATGCATAAGAATCAGTATCTCGCCTATGACCATATTTCATATCAAAATCTACAAGGTTAACAAAACACAGCCCCTTGAAGTCCTCTCCCTGATATAAAAGAGTCTTACGCATTCCGTCTACATTATCTTCTATTCTGACGGTATTCTGAATGCCTTTTCCGGCAAATATGTCATATATCTTGCCTACTCCGTATGTTACATATCCGGCATCTATAAGTGCATCCATCATCGTGTCTGCCGGTGGTACTAGTGAGAAATCATGGCGCCTTGGTGTACGCACAAAGTTCCCCGGTGTACCTGTAAATGGTCTGGCTATAACCCTTCCAACTCCATGCTCACCAACAAGTATCTCTCTGGCTATTTCACAATATCTGTATAGTTCTTCCACAGGTACTACATCTTCATGCGCAGCAATCTGAAGAACACTGTCAGCAGATGTATATATAATTAAGTCTCCACTTGTAATATGCTCCTGTCCATAGTCCCTTATTACATCCGTTCCGGAATATGGTTTATTACATAGAATTCCACATCCTGTTCTCTCAGAGATTGCATCCAAAACCTCTTGTGGGAATCCATCGGGATAAGTTGGAAGTGGCTTCTTAGATACAATGCCTGCAATCTCCCAATGTCCGATTGTTGTATCCTTGCCTCTTGATTGCTCTGTAAGTCTTCCAAAAGCACCTGTCGGACAACTGACACCCTCTATGTATTCAGTCCCCTCAATATTAAACAATCCCATTTTTCTCATATTGGGCGTATTATATTCTTTACTTGCTGTAATACTTTTAAGAGTGTTACTACCCTCATCACCAAACTCTGCAGCATCCGGCGCATTGCCACATCCATAGCTATCAAGAACAATTACAAATACTCTTCTGTCTATCATTCGGTCACCTACTTCCCATATGCTATAAAAGCTACTCACATACCAATTGGCTTTACCTTAATTTCATATATTTCCCCAAACTTTTTGCAAGATAAAACAATACTACTTGCATAATATCAATTATAGCATATATAATCGGTTTGGACTTAATAAAACGCATATGATACGCATTTTTTTGACGGTTTTGGTCAAAAAAGAAACGAGGGAATATATATAATGTCAAAATTTCACTATACCAAAGAAAACTGGCCTGATTATCAGACCGGCAATAGCCGTGAGTGGTGTATTACAAATGGTCTCGGAAGCTATGGTGGTGGCTCATTAATCGGTGGTCTTTCAAGAACTCATCAGGGACTGTTAGTTGCAAGCCTTCATTCACCTACCGAGAGATATGTAATTCTTGAGAGAATGTGCGAATGGATTCGTTGCAATGGCCACACCTATGATCTTGATACATCGCAAAAGAATGTCGATGGCAAAACCGTATATAAAGAAGGCCAGAAGTATCTTACAGAAGTAACCTATGACGGCACAATGACCTTCCATTATGAATGTGGTTCATGCATCTCTACTCCTGCAGTTCCCGCTGATTCTGCTACCGTTGTTTCTGCCCTCACTGCCGGCGGCATACCACAGGATGCACACGGACATAGCATCAACCATCGCTATATAGCTTCTCTTGAAGATATTGATGGTTCATCAAAAAAGAAAAACGACAACAGTGTCATAGAAGAAGAGCGTGAAATGCCGGAATTTGAGCTTTTCAAATATATTGCTCTAAAGCGTGATGAGAACACCCTTGCTTTGGGCTACGATTTTGTTAACAATGGAGATACTGAAGCAGATGTGGTACTGACACCATGGCTCAATTTCCGTGAACATGGCACAACCACTCCGGCAGATGTCCCTCGATTCTATATGTTACGAACCGGAGATACTCTCTCCCTTGTTCCCAGAGAAAGTCCTTACGTCCGAATCGATATGTCAATAAGCAGCGGAACATATCACGATTGTCCAACCAAGTATGAGATAGGAAGTGAATTACAGACAGAGGTTGATCTTGAAAACGATGGCCGTACTTCACATTTCACCCCCTATGACATAGATGTAAAGGTTCCACCTCATAGCCGTTGCTCATATTCAATTATAATTAATGTGCTGCAGTCAGATGTAATTCAAGGACAGGCACTCCTTCAGCAGGCCTGCGATTGTTTCCTTAACAACCGTTCTGCGCACAAAATTGTTCGCGCTACAAGACTTTACTATCAGGATATTATCGAAAAAGCCGGATACAATGATGAAATTGCAGATATGCTCGTAATGTCTGCAGACAACTTTATATGTAAAAGAGCCTCTACAGGTACTTCAACTATCCTGGCAGGACTACCGTGGTTCACTGATTGGGGGCGGGACACAATGATAGCCTTTACCGGCCTTACTCTGTGTACCAAGCGCTATGATGATGCCGGTCAGATATTGTTTACATTTTCCAAATATATGCATAAGGGACTTCTCCCTAATATGTTCCCGGACAACGGTGCCGACCCTATCTATAATACTGTAGATGCATCTCTGTGGTATTTTGTCGCAGTATATAAATATCTCAAATATCTTAGAGCTGACGAGAATGTCGATGATGACTATATGAGAAGTGCAGTTAACTTTGTGTACAAAGAAATTTTCCCGGTTCTTATAGAGATAATTGATTACTATGAGAATGGTACATTTTATTCAATACACATGGAGAAAAATGGTCTTCTTAATGCCGGTGACCACAACGACCAGCTGACATGGATGGATGTTAAGATTAATGACGTTCCTGTTACTCCCCGACATGGTTGCCCGGTTGAAATCAACGCCCTTTGGTATAATGCGCTGTGCATTATGGAATACCTGTGTCGTGTATTCCGTGTTGATGCATCACACTATGTTGAGATTGCAGAGCGGGTTAAAGGAAGTTTCTACAAGGCATTCTGGAACCCTATCCAAAATTGCCTCTATGATGTCGTAGGCTATAACTCAGAGAGTGGCGAATATACATTTGCCGACGATTCAATCAGACCCAACCAGTTATATGCAGTTTCACTTCCATTCTCTATTTTGACGTTGAAAACCGAGCGTGCAATTGTCGAGACTGTCGAAAAGAAGCTCTTTGTTGGTTTGGGAATACGAACTCTGTCTCCTGACCATCCTGATTATCATGGTCTATACAGAGGATCCTTGGCAAAAAGAGACGCCGCCTATCATCAGGGAACGGCATGGCCATTTCTGCTTGGCGCCTTTTTCACTGCATATAGAAAAACAAACGGCTCCTCAAAGGAAGCTAAAGAACGCCTTCGTTCACTGTTTATGCCAATTCTGTCCCATATAACCGATAGCAACTGCATAGGCGGAATATGTGAAGTATTTGATGGTGATTCACCACATCTTGGCGGTGGTTGCTATACACAGGCCTGGAGTGTTGGTGAAATCCTAAGAGCTTATGTCGAGGATGTTCTTCAATAAAATACAATAAAAAGAAGCGGACTACTACTAATACCAAATCACAAAGGTTGAACATAAAATCTGTCAACTGAATCTTGGTATACTAATGTAGACCGCTTCTTTTTTATCTTCTATATATAAATGCTAACTGTCTTATCCAGTCACATCTTTCCGGTGAAAGAGTATTCTGGCTAACTCTCCACTGCCAATTTCCACTAACAGTAGCCGGGGCATTCATTCTCGCTTCATTTCCTAACCCCAGCAAATCCTGCATTGAAGCAATTGCAACATCGGCAACACTCGAATATGCTACCTTAATTATTGCATCTGCAAGTTTTTTCTTATCATATACACCGGTGTAATGGCTAAGATATGTATGTTCCTCCATAGTTCGTGAAGCAACATATCCGTTCACTGTCTCTGTATCATGCGTTGATGTGTATACAATAACATTACTTCTGCTAAAGTTATGTGGAAGATTATCATTATCTGCTTCTCCCATAAATCCCAAAACGAGTATTCTGCTTCCCGGAATTCCGCTTTTCTCAACAAGCTTTTTAACCCCCGGAACCGTTGTCTTGGGTCCGGCATCGTCAATGATAATATATGTCTCACCCACTGCAATACTTATTGCCTCCAAAAGCTTCTTTCCCGGTCCCTTTCTCCATTTTCCATTTGCGGAAGATTCTGCCAGTGGATTAACCGCATAATATTTAACGGTTGCAATAAAATGGTCTAATTTCAGAACATTGCAGAATTTTGATGCCTGCATTGCTCGTGCCTTCCACCAGGCAAATTTTTCCTGTTCCATTGCCTCCCAATCATATACAGGACTTCCCCATATCTGGCCTGTAGCTGAAAAAGCATCCGGGGGTACTGCCGAAACAAGCTTCGGGCTTCCATCACTGTTAAGTTGAAAAAGGTTCCTGTGTGACCACACATCTGCACTGTCATGTGCAACATAAAATGGCATATCACCTATTATCTGTATTCCCCTTGAATTGGCATATTCCAAGAGCTGCTGCCACTGGGTATCAAACTTATACTGGCAGAAAAAATAGAACTCTATATCTTTTTTAAAAAGTTCTTTTGCATCTTTTAATGCCTGAGAATCTCTATCTCTGTATTTATCCTCCCATACAAGCCACTCTCTTCCATTATGATGATCCTTGAGAACACAAAACAACGCATAATCATAAATCCAATAGCTGTTTTTTTCTACAAAAGCGATATACTCCTTGTCTTCAGTGTCAAATCTGTCAAAGG
>JAGHUN010000118.1 GCA_018064805.1 Candidatus Colinaster scatohippi | reverse complement strand
AATATGTGGGGAACCAACCTTTCTGTGGCAGAGAAGGTTAATTCTGTAATGATGTATGCCAGATTTAATAACGAGAATAATCTGCTGCTACTGTTTTTATTTTCAATAGCATATGCATTTTCATGCTTTAGATATTTATATTCCAAATCCAGAGTGGATTTGTATCATAGCATACCATTAAAAAGAACAGCAATGTATAAGGTGTTTAGCCTTTCAGCCTTAATACCATATTATATTTTTGAGTTACTGATACTGGTTTGTAATATTGCGGTTCTTGGAGCTAAGGGAATGCTTATAGGTTATTCCATAAAAACAGTTATTAGCACTTCAATATACTATATAGTAATGTTTACCTTTATATTTGCAGTGGCACTAATAGCTATTTTCATTACAGGACAGATGGTCACAGGAGTTTTGGGAGCCCTGGTATTTATTTTCGGCTGGGTAGGCATAACAGATTTAATTGATTCATATAAAGCATTCTGTTATCAGAGCTATTATAGTTCAAGTCGTTTTAGCTGGGTGAACTTTATTTTGTCTCCATTCAACGCGCTTTCAGGCCTCGAAAGATGGATTGGTGATGGAGTATTAAAATTCATAGTTCTTTGTGTTGAGACGGCTATTCTATACCTGTTTGCTATGTGGCTTTACAAGATAAGACCTTCAGATGGAATGAATAAGGGTGTATGTTATAGAATTCTTAATCCAATAATAAGAATTCCATGTGTGATTTATGGGGCTTTGATTGGAGGATTGTATGTAGGTGTTCTGTCAGAAAGTCTTAACGCCGGCTGGTATTGGGTTGCTTTTGTTATCATAGGAATAATTACGCATGTTATAGTACTGGGTCTGCTTCGTTCTGATACCAAGAATATAAAAAACAGTTTGATTCAGTTACTTGGGGCGCTTGTTGCAGCAGCAGTCATTGCTTTGTTCTTCATATATGATGTGACAGGTTATGACAGATATATTCCACAGAGAGATAAAGTAGAGTCTGTAAGTGTTGAATTTGCCGGATTGCATGATGATATGTCGTCGTATAAATTGGAGGAATCTGCTTCAGGATATGATTTCATATATGAGGATATGAGCAGATACAGACTGGAGCATATGAACAGTAAGGATGTAGACACGGCATTGGAACTTGCCAAGCTGGGAATTGATAATCTTGATCCTAGAAGATCGGCATTTGCCAGAAGGAATAACAATAATGAGGCAAGACCGATGAAAGCAATAGAGGATGTGGCTGTAGATAAGCGCGTAGCCGATGGTACGGCAGCCATAGCATTTGTGGAGAGCGAATTTGAATATTATGACCAGCCTAATACCTATAGGATTAAGTATCATCTTAAATCGGGAAAGGATATTTACAGAAGCTATAATGTATCGATGGATGATTCTTATGCCTTGACTGAAAAAGTATATAACACGCCGGAGTACAAGGATTCAATTCTTCAGGTGGGTGACTTCATAGATAACAATAAGATTAACTCTATTACTGCAGTTAACAGAATGGGTGAGGTAGAGTTTATTCTCAAAAATGAACAGGCTATAGCTTTTGTAAGAGCGCTTGAAGAGGATTACAGAAATGCTTCCCTTGAAGAAATGGCTACAAATTATCCGGTATATAGTATTTCATCATCGAGTCTTGAGAATAATTATGAGGATTATATGTATGGTTATTATATATATCCCAACTTTAATAACTCGCTTAAGCTTCTTGAAAGCTATGGCATAAATCTTGATACCGGTGATACCAAACTTGATCCGGGAAGAATTGAGTCCATTACGGTTAGCAGATATGATGAGAATATAATGGACACAGTGAAAATGACTTATGAGAAGGGAAAAGATGATGCAATGATTAAAGATATCTATGACATTATGATTGTAGATAATTTTACATATGTAAATTCTATCCTGAAAAAGTACGAGCAGCGAGTAGATGTAGAATGCAATTATATTGCGGATAACGGATATATGATGTCGTATTATATGAGAATTCCTCGAGGAGAAATGCCTAAAAAGGCTTTTGAGGATGTAGGTATTATATTAGCGGAATAAGTATCGTTAAAGATATTTATTAATATTAATCATCAAACCAAACAGCGAAAATCCCGGTCTAATAACCGGGATTTTTGTCTGCAATGATTAATTTATAGGTGAGACAGTAAGTTTATATCGTGCTGTCAGTTAGACTTGTGTTTTTACACCATTAACATTAACATTCTCATTTTCATCCATTGGGATAACGAGACATTTGCGGTCTCCAATAATCTGAGAGGTAATCTGAGACGCCTTTTCGGGCTTAACACGGACTACAACATCATAGGTCTTGACGTCATCACCGGAAATAGCCTCTTCTGCTTCACGAGTCTTTTCGGCAAGCTGTGTTTTGAGAGATTGAACTTCCTTGACCAGTTCCTTTTTCTCTTTTTCCTTCTCATTAGCAGCAAGCGCCTTATTATCAATAAGGTTGGCAACACATGGAAATTCATCGGCAAATTCTTCAAGAACGACTTCCTTGATAATTCTGGCCGGTTCTCCCTGAATATCATTCTCTTCAAGAACCTCATTGATTGTGTTCTCGTCAAGGACGATAGCGGCAATCTGTGCGTCGGTCATTTCTTCGCCTGTATCAATTAAACTGTTAAGACTTTCCTGTATGCCAATGAGTGCGTCCTCGCCCTGCTCACTATCAGCACCATAGGCGCGTTTGACGATAGAAGAAAAGGTTTGGCGCTGTTCAAGAGCGGTTCTTTTTGCTCCGCAGCCAAGTACATCTTCAACAAATTCTGCGTGCGAATCCTTAGCATCACGGATAAAATAGTCAACCTTATGAATGTCTGCACTTCTGTTATCAAAGGCCGGGAATAGGAAACCTAAATCAGGTACACCAACTACCCAGTCACGAATTCTTGCACCGATTCTGTTTTCGTCAGCTCTATATCCGAGACCGGCTTTGGAAAGAGAAACAGGACAAATTGCAACGAGAAGATATTCATACACTTCCTCAGATTCATCAAGCTTCATATTGTCGCTTGTTTTGGTCATGACATCGTATGTATCATGGAAAACGAGGATAAGATAGTTACCGACATACTGATAGCCATCAATAATTAGGTCATACAGTCGGTCGAGAAGGTCCTCATTATCCAAACCGGAAGCGCGAAGTCCATAGAGGAATTGCTGTTTTCCGCCAGGATTTTCCTCTTCCATAGGGAAATCAAGTTCAATAATATTATTACCAATAGTTCCCGTAAGAGTTTTTTTGGCAATTTCCATAAACTTGTAGAATTCTTCTTCCTTCATATTGAGGAAATCCTCATTGAGCTTAAGAACTTTATGCTTATTGCCATCTACATAACAGCCTGCAAGGCGGTTGATTGTGCAGGACTCCTTTTTATATCTTCTTTTTAACTCAAGTACATCCTTTTTGTTCATAATATAATCTCCAATCTATGCTATGGCAAAGCAGCAGTTGTGCCATTAACATATATCAGTTTAGCGGAATTATGCTGCCTCACAATAATATCATAAATAAGGGGTGATATGCTATAATGGAAAAGCAAAGCAGTGAATTTTTATATTTAGGAATTATCTGAGGAAAGCATGATAAACGAGAACTTTGATTTGCAGGAAGAACTTCATAAGCTCCCCAAAAATCCGGGTGTATATATTATGCATGATAAGCATGATGAGATTATATATGTGGGTAAGGCGGTTAATCTTCATAACAGAGTACGTTCGTATTTTCGTGAGAATATTGGACGAGGTCCATGGATTGACAGAATGGTCAGTCTTATTTCGTATTTTGAGTATATTGTCACGGATTCTGAGCTTGAAGCTCTTGTACTTGAGAATAATCTGATTAAAGAGCACAGGCCGAAGTATAATACGATGCTTGTGGATGATAAGACATATCCCTACATTAAGGTTACGGCGGAGAAGTATCCAAGAGTTCTTTTTTCAAGGGAAATGAAAAAAGATAAGTCGAGTTATTATGGGCCATACACATCGGCAGGGGCAGTGAAGGATACTATTGAGCTGATTAATAAGTTATATAAAATAAGAACCTGCAATAATTCGGTTAAATATGGCGTAAAATGTACTGATAGACCATGCCTTAATTATCACATAGGGCAGTGCCTTGCTCCATGTCAGGGACTGATTACCGAAGAGGAATACAAGGAACAATTAGATAAGGCGCTGGATTTTTTAAATGGTAATTATGGGCCTATTATGAAAAGCCTTGAGCAGCAGATGAATGAGGCTGCGGCAGAGCTTGATTTTGAAAAAGCGGCTTCATTAAGAGATTTGCTTGCCAGTGTTAAGCAGGTGGCGCAGAAGCAAAAAATTGAAAACAGTGACTGCGAAGATAAGGATATCATTGCAATGAGTCATCAGGATAGGGATGCGGTAGTTCAGGTGTTCTTTGTCAGGAATGGAAGAATGATAGGAAGAGAGCATTTCTTTCTTAAGACGGGCGATGAGACAGAGCAGGGAGATATACTAAGTAGTTTTATAAAGCAGTATTATGCAGGTACACCTTATCTTCCAAGAGAATTGTATCTTCAGGATAATATTGAGGATGCGCAGATAATAGAGCAGTGGTTAAGTGAGAAAAAAGGAAGCAGAGTATATATAAGAGTTCCGCAAAAGGGCCAGAAATCAAAGCTTGTGGAGCTTGCTAAGCAGAATGCGGAACTGGTGCTTAGTCAGGATAAGGAACGTATCAAAAGAGAGCAGGGACGTACAATAGGTGCGGTTAAGGAGATCGAGGAGCTGCTTGATATGAAGGGGATTGTCAGAATGGAAGCATTTGATATTTCCAATATCTCCGGATTTGAAAATGTTGGATCTATGGTAGTATTTGAGGCCGGCAGACCGAAACGAAGTGATTACAGAAAATTTAAGATTAAGACTGTGGCAGGTCCAAATGATTATGCGTGCATGAGAGAAGTATTAACCAGAAGGTTCATGCATGGAATGGAAGAAAAAAGGGAACTTCTTGAAAATGGTCAGAGTGAAGAATATGGCAGCTTTACCAGATTCCCTGACCTGCTTCTTATGGATGGTGGTCGCGGTCAGGTTAATATCGCACTTGAGGTGCTAGATGAGCTTAAAATAAATATTCCTGTATGTGGAATGGTTAAGGATGATAATCATAGAACCAGAGGACTATACTATAACAATATTGAGATTCCTATAGACAGGACAAGTGAAGGTTTTAAACTGATTACGAGAATACAGGACGAGGCGCATCGTTTTGCCATTACCTTCCATAGAAGTCTTCGTGATAAAGACCAGGTGAGATCGGTACTTGATGAGATTCCGGGAGTCGGACCTTCAAGACGTAAGGCGCTTATGAGAAGCTTTAGCAGCATTGAGGAGATAAAAGAGGCATCTGTAGAGAGGCTCGCAGAACTTCCGGAGATTCCTGAATCTGTGGCGGAGATAATATATTCTTTTTTTCATAGTGATGTGTTAAAATAATTGTAAATATTGCTATCATTAGGGGTAGCGACTACAAGATGGGAGAGAAAAAATGGCAAGTGTAAAACTGGCAGATATCATTGAACATGAGAAACTTGAGAACCTGACACCGGAGATTGATATATCAAATATCAAGGTTACTCAGCCGGATATTAACAGACCGGCGCTTCAGATGGCGGGATATTTTGAGCATTTCGAGACAACAAGACTGCAGATTATCGGTTTTGTTGAATATTCATATATGGAAAGTCTTCCGGAAGAACGTCAGATTGAGATATACGACATTCTTCTTGATCATCCGGATCATCCGATTCCGGGAGTCATTTTCTGTAGAGAACTTCAGCCTAATGAGTTGTTCAGAAAGGCAGCAATTAAGCATGGTGTTCCGCTTCTTATGACTAAGAAGGCCACATCGGCATTTACTGCTGAAATAATCAGATGGCTTAATGTAAGATTAGCTCCAATGATTTCAGTTCATGGAGTTCTTGTTGATGTATATGGTGAAGGTGTACTTATCACAGGTGAAAGCGGAATCGGTAAGTCAGAGGCAGCACTTGAGCTTATTAAGCGTGGACATCGTCTGGTTACTGATGATGTTGTTGAGATTCGTAAGGTTTCTGATGAGACACTTATTGGTACAGCGCCTGATATTACGAAGCATTTCATTGAACTTCGAGGAATCGGAATTGTTGATGTTAAGACATTGTTCGGTGTATCAAGCGTAAAGGATTCGCAGAGTATTGATTTGGTAATCAGACTTGAAGACTGGGATAAGGATAAGGAGTATGACAGGTTAGGACTTGAAGAGGAGTATATAGAATACCTCGGTAACAGAGTCGTATGTCATAATATTCCAATCAGACCGGGTCGTAACCTGGCAATTATCTGTGAGTCTGCTGCGGTTAACCATCGTCAGAAGA
This sequence comes from Candidatus Colinaster scatohippi, assembly GCA_018064805.1. Lineage (GTDB taxonomy): Bacteria > Bacillota > Clostridia > Lachnospirales > Lachnospiraceae > Colinaster > Colinaster scatohippi. Next base: position 5,818 of record JAGHUN010000118.1, on the reverse strand, counting down.
AGATGGGATATAATGCAGCTCAGGAGTTATATGCAAGAGTACAGAAATCACTTTCTCAAAAGCGTGAAGAGGATTAATAAAAAGGCGTCTTCGCGACAAGTCGCTTAGAAATGGAGAATAAAATGGCAAAATATGTATTTGGTGTAGATGTAGGTGGTACAACAGTTAAGATTGGTTACTTTGATTTAGAAGGAAACATCATCGATAAGTGGGAGATTCCTACAAGAACTGAAGATGACGGTGCAAATATTATTCCTGATATTGCAGGAAGTATTATGGTTAAAATGGCACAGAATGACATGACTAAGGAAGATGTGGCAGGTGTAGGAATTGGTGTTCCGGGACCTGTTAAGGAAGATGGTACTGTTCTGGTAGCGGTTAATCTCGGATGGGGTAAGAAGAATCCTAATGAGGAATTGGGTGAGCTTCTTGGTGTGCCTGTTAAGACTGCTAATGATGCCAACGTTGCAGCTCTTGGAGAAATGTGGCGAGGCGGTGGACAGGGACATGAGGATGTTGTCGCTGTAACACTTGGAACAGGTGTCGGTGGTGGTATTATTATCGGCGGTAAGATGGTTGCCGGTTCTAATGGTGCCGGTGGAGAGATTGGACATATTCATCTTGAAGATGAAGAAACAGAGCAGTGCGGATGTAAGGGTTATGGATGTCTTGAGCAGTATGCTTCAGCAACAGGTATTGTAAGACTTGCTAAAAAGAAGCTTGCGGACAGTTCCAAGGATAGTATTCTTCGTAATGAAGAAGTTACTGCTAAGGCTGTATGGGATGCCGTTAAGGACGGAGATGCTCTTGCTGTAGAGGTTGCTGAGATATATGGTAAATATCTTGGTAAGGGACTTGCAGCAGTTGCTAATGTTGTTAACCCTGAAGTGTTTGTAGTTGGTGGTGGAGTGTCTAAGGCCGGAAGAGTTGTAATTGATTACATGGAGCCATACTTCCAGAAATATGCTTTCCCGGGCGCAAGAAACGCAAAGTTCGTATTAGCAAAGCTTGGCAATGATGCAGGTATGTACGGTTCTGCAAGACTTGTTCTTGGTAAATAAGTAATTGCAGTAGTGCTCTATGGACTGATAGTAATGCCGGATTCTTTTTGTAAGGAATATCTATGTGGGATTTACTTTTTGAGAATAAATTAGATAACATCATCCCTGAGGATCGTATCTTCAGGGATGAGCCTATGTATAAGCATACAACATTTCGTATAGGCGGGCCGGTCGGAAGATTCGTTTCAGTAACAGGATATGAAGAACTAAGGGATGTTATTAGCCTATGTAAGGAATATGATGTACAGTATTACATTATAGGTAATGGAAGTAACCTGCTTGTTTCAGACAAGGGCTATGATGGCGTGATAATTGAAATAGGCAGCCATATGCGAGAATGCTTCCTTGAAGACGGAATTGTTGGTTCGCCGGTTAAAACTCCATGGATTAAGGAGGGTGAAATTGTTGGTTCATCAGCCGGAGTCCTATTAAGTTCGCTCGCTAATTTTGCATTAAAGAACAGTCTTTCGGGATTGGAATTCGCAGCCGGAATTCCGGGATCTGTAGGTGGTGCGATGGTAATGAATGCCGGAGCCTATGGTGGTGAGATGAAGGATGTGGTAAGTAATGTGACCATATTTGATTCCAATTCCGGTGAAATAAGAAAGCTTTCTGTTGATGAGATGGAATTCTCATACAGACACAGTATTGTAAAGGAAAAAGGCTATGTTGTCTTGGCAGCAGAGTTCAAGTTGCAAAAAGGTGATATGGCTGATATTAAAGCTACAATGGATGAACTTGCCGCTAAGCGACGAGAGAAGCAACCATTAGAGTATCCAAGTGCAGGTTCGACATTTAAACGACCGGAGGGATATTTTGCCGGAAAGCTCATTCAGGATAGTGGACTTAAAGGATACACGGTGGGTGGAGCTCAGGTATCGGACAAACATTCCGGATTTGTTATTAATAGGGATAATGCACGTGCTGAAGAAGTATACAGACTAATTTGTGATGTTAGGGAGAAGGTATACGCAGATAGCGGAGTAATGCTTGAGCCTGAAGTGATTATGCTGGGTGAGTTTTAAGCGGTACTTTTTTCGATTAATAGTTATTTAACCGTCTTATGTGAGGATTATTATGCGACTGGTTATTGTTACAGGAATGAGTGGCGGTGGCAAGCAGACCGCTATGAAGATGCTTGAGGATATAGGGTTTTATTGTGTAGATAATCTGCCTGTACCGCTTGTTGATAAGCTGGTTGAGCTTATTGCTATGCCAAACAGTGAGATTACAAAGCTTGCAATTGGACTTGATGTTCGGGCTGATCAGAATTTTGATGATGCATATAAGATTCTTACACAGTTAAAAAGGGACGGATATCAGCTTGAAACTATCTTTATGGATGCCAACGAGTCAACACTTATCAGGCGATATAAGGAAAGCAGAAGAATGCATCCATTGTCAGGAGTGGGTGAGAGAGTTGAGGATGGTATTCATAAGGAAAGATTAATTCTTGAGGATATTAAAAAAGAAGCAGACTATGTTTTTGATACCTCAAATCTGTTAACAAGAGATTTGAAAGAAGAATTTAGTAGAATCTTTGTTACCGGTGAAGATTATAATGGACTTATGGTTAATATAATGTCCTTTGGCTTTAAGCATGGTATACCGACAGATGCAGACCTTGTTTTTGATGTGAGATTTTTACCCAATCCCTATTATATTGAAGAGTTGAAGCATCAGACGGGGAATGATGCTGCTGTGCAGAAGTATGTTATGTCTTTTGATGAGGCAAGACAGTTTTTAGCAAAGCTCGAGGATATGCTTACTTTCCTTATTCCGGGATATGTGAATGAGGGAAAGCACCAGCTTGTAGTGGCTATTGGTTGTACAGGAGGTCAACACAGATCGGTTACACTGGCAAATGAGTTGTACAAGAAGATGAAGGATACAGGTAATTTTGGATTGGCACTTAGTCATAGAGATTCCAAATAACTGTTTACATATATGTAGAAGACTGATGGAGAGAGTGAATGTCATTTTCGGGAACAGTAAAAGAGGAAATAGCAAAACATATTAGTGGAGCCAGACATTGTCAGCTTGCAGAATTAGCTGCTATTATTCAGTTCTGTGGTCGGTTTGGCAAGGATGAAAATGGTGAAGATATCTTCATAATTGATACTGAGAATGAAGCAGTTAAGATAAAGTACTTTACTTTATTAAAGAAAACATTTAATATAGACACGGCGAAGAAACTTGACAATGATACCATATGGAATGTGCTTCAGGCAGTTAAGGTTGTTGATGGAAACGGTGTGATGCATTCGCTTGATGAGCCAATAAATGCGGTACTTCTTAAACAATCATGCTGTAAAAGGGCGTATCTTAGGGGTGCTTATCTCTGTATCGGTTCAATGAGTGATCCTAAAGGAAGCTATCATCTTGAGATGGTATGTGATACTATGAAACAGGCAAAGCAGATATGTGAGGTACTTGCTTATTTCAATCTTGATGGTAGAATTATTGAACGTAAGAGGCATTTTGTGGTATATATGAAAGAAGGAGCGGCAATCGTCGACTTTTTGAATATATGCGAAGCACATGTAGCACTTATGGAGATGGAAAACGAGCGAATTTTCAAAGAAGTTCGTAATTCTATTAACAGGCGTGTTAATTGTGAAGCAGCTAATATTACAAAAACAGTTAATGCTTCGACCAAACAGGTTGCGGAAATTGAGTTGCTCAGAGATGAATATGGATTGTATAATTTACCACCTAATTTGCGGGAGATGGCTGAGGTGAGACTGGAACATCCGGAGGCCACTTTGGCAGAGCTTGGTGAGTATCTTAATCCACCGGTTGGAAAGAGCGGCGTTAATCATAGATTAAGACGATTGAGTGAAATCGCACAACATTTATAGGGTTAATTGGGTATAGAAAAACTTCAAAATCGCAGAAGGTTTACAGACGATTTGAATGTATGGGGATATTTACAATCATCAAGGGTTTGTACGTGATAGAGGAGGAAAAAGGAATTATGTCAACCAAGGAAATTACCATTCGTCTGGAGAATGGATTGGAGGCCAGACCTGTAGCAATGCTTGTTCAGGTGGCAAGCCAGTTTGAGAGTAGTGTGTATCTTGAGGCCGGAAGTAAGAAGGTCAATGCCAAGAGTATTATGGGTATGATGAGCCTTGGCCTTGATACAGGCGAAAAGGTTACAGTTATTACAGAAGGTAGCGATGAAGAAGCTGCTATAGAGGGCATTGAGAAATATCTTAGTGGAAAGTAATTAAAATGGATCGGGCAATGCCCGGTCCATTTTTGCGTTAGGGTAACGGGATCATTATGAAAAAACTTTTGTTTGTTTACAATCAACATTCCGGACGTGGAAAAATAAAATATCATCTTATGGATATCATAGACACTTTTGTTAAAGAAGGTTATGAGGTGACGGCATACCCAACACAGTATAGCGGTGATGCAAAACGCATAGTGATGGAAAAGTCATCTGACTATGATATGGTCATTTGTAGTGGTGGAGACGGAACACTTGACGAAGTGGTGACAGGAATGAAGGAGTGTGGAAACAGGCTTCCGGTTGGATATATTCCATCAGGTAGTACCAATGATTTTGCTAACAGTCTGGGAATTCCAAAGTCTATGACTTCGGCGGCTAAGGTGGCAATTGCGGGAAAGCCATATGCTACTGATATAGGACGTTTCAATGAAGATATATTCGTTTATGTGGCTGCCTTTGGAATGTTCGCTGAAGTCTCATATGATACAGACCAGCATATGAAAAATCTTTTGGGCCATATGGCATATATAATTGAGGGTGCAAAGAGACTTCCAAGTGTTTCTTTTTATCATTTTGTGATTGATTATATAGATGAAGAGGATAAACACCACAGACTGGAGAATGACTATCTTCTGGGTATGATTACTAATTCTAAGTCAGTTGGCGGATTTAAGAATATAACAGGTAAAAATGTTACACTCGATGATGGAATTTTTGAAGTAACGCTTGTCAGGCGCACACTTACGCCGCTTGAACTTGTAGAACTTGCGGAAGCCATTGATAAGCGGGAAATGGATATGAATCTTGTAACAACCTTTAGGGCTAAGCAGATAACATTTGCATCGGATGGACAGGTTGCCTGGACCTTAGATGGTGAATTTGGTGGTGAACACAGTCGAGTTGAGATTGTTAATGAACAGAAGGAACTGACAATTATGGTTCCTGACAAAAAAGAGAAAACTCGGAAGCTGGTAGAAAAAATCACTGATTAATGGTCTTTTTGTGGCAAAATATGCGAATTTTTATGTTTTCTTTTAGGGTATAATGATATATAATTACAACTGACGGCTAGTTTCGTCAGAATTGATCAATTTTAACGGAGGTAACAAAATGTCATTAGTTACAACAACAGAAATGTTTAAGAAGGCATATGACGGCGGATACGCAGTAGGTGCTTTCAATGTTAACAACATGGAAATCGTTCAGGGTATTACTGAGGCAGCCGGAGAGCTTAAGAGCCCAGTTATCCTTCAGGTTTCTAAGGGTGCTAGAGCATATGCTAACCACAAGTATCTTGTAAAGATGGTTGAGGCAGCTGTAGAGGAGAATCCAGAGATTCCAATCGCTCTTCATCTTGATCACGGCGATAGCTTCGAGCTTTGCAAGAGCTGTATCGACGGTGGTTTCACATCAGTTATGATCGATGCTTCTTCAAAGTCTTTCGAGGATAACATCGCACTTACAAAGCAGGTTGTTGAGTACGCTCATGAGCACGGCGTTGTAGTTGAGGCTGAGC
>JAGHUN010000110.1 GCA_018064805.1 Candidatus Colinaster scatohippi | reverse complement strand
AACATGCCAGATGCTGTAGGTATTCCTGAATCACAGCTTCGTCAGGCAGCTAAGCTTGCTGTATGTAAGATCAATATCGATTCAGATATCCGTCTTGCTATGACAGGTAACATCCGTAAGTACTTCGCTGAGCATCCAGATCACTTCGATCCACGTCAGTACCTTAAGCCAGCTCGTCAGGCTGTTAAGGATATGGTTGCTCACAAGATCGTTAACGTTCTTGGTTCAGACGGAAAGGCTTGATTATAAGCTATTTCGAACTTAATTTGACTAATTAGGCAATATTGAGTGATTTTAAAGGCTGTCCTTTGGGGCAGCCTTTTTTGCCGTCTTTGTCTAATTTTTGCCGTCTTTGTCTAATTTTTGCCGTCTTTTGTCTTATTTTTGCCGTCTTTTGTCTAATTTTTGCCGTCTTTTGTCTAATTTTTGCCGTCTTTGTCTTATTTTTGCCGTCTTTTGTCTTCCTATTTTGGCAGCGCGTTTTGTTACAGTATGCAGGTAAATGTGACATATACAAGCAAAAATGGAGATTGTCCCCCCTGCAAATGTTGAAAAAATGGGGATATACAAGCAAAAATGGAGATTGTCCCCCTGCAAATGTTGAAATAATGGGGCATATTCTCGATAAGTAAATGCATATCCCCCTTTTTGTCGTATAGAAAGGGGGACGAATGGCGATACAAATGCATATCCCCCTTTTTGTCGTATAGCAAGGGGGACGAATGGCGATACAGATGCATATCCCCCCAAAAATGCTGAGCGAAATATATAAATAGGATTCAAATTATTCACTAAGATAGGATATTAGCGGGCGGATGATTTAAACGATGATTTAATTGTTAGCATTTCCGAATATATAGGAGAGCTTTGTATCGAGCGCATTAATATCAAGTGGCATATGGCTTGTTTCGTATGTAAGAATTAGGTTGTGATCCGGAATAATGTCATTACTGCAATATGTCTGAAGCTTTTTGGTGAATCCACTAACATATTGTGGGTTGTCCATCATACCAAGATGTTCCAAATACCATATTTTGCAATCAATAGGATTCATGATGGTAAAGTCGGGGTAGAAACACTGTCCATTAAGATAGAGTGGGCATTCATATTTAAAAGGGATATTTCTCTGAGTAAGAAGGTTGGCAATTAATACTTCTGATTTTGAACGTACAATGTTACCGGACAATGTCTTGTGTGCAAGGTTTTCTGGATGATTTGGATTATGAATGTAGGGCTCGTTAAGCCATGCATTTATATGTGGATTATCTGGAAAATAATTATTACCTATTATGTTAGTATTTTCACTTGAAAAAAGAGAAGCATAGCGAGTGTCTGTTAGGATTCCGTCATATATAAGTTGATAATTGTCCTTGTGGTGTTTTGAATAATAAGTAAGTGCTTTTATTTCATTTGTTAGGACCTCTTTTTTTGTTGACAGATATCTCTTTTTGGCAAGTGCTTTGGCAAGATTAATGTTGGATTTGGGTAAATATGATGTTCCGGCATCAGTATGAATATACCATTTGGTTTTCTTATTATTTTTCGTGCTTATCAATTTACCGGGTGGCATTGATTGTAGTTCTTTATTTACTTCATTAAGAGTTGATTGCAATTGTGAGATTTGTCGATTGACATACAGTAGATTCATAAAGACCTCCTTTGGGGTTAGAAATGAATAATAGTTCCATACAGAAAATAGATGTAAATGAAAACATCGAAATGGTTAATAATTATTATGTTGACATTTACAATAGACTTAATAGTTGAATGTATTGCAATACTAGCATAGCGCCCAAATAATATCAAGGTAGATGAATATATATGGAAATCAACTAATAGGGAATTTGATGTATATTCAAATAAAACTAAAAATTAAAGTTATTGGACAAGTCTGCCGAATATAGTAATGGATAGTTTTGTCTATTTTCCTATAGAAAAAGTATGTTTTTCTATTAAAAAGGTACTTTTTTCCTAGAAAATGCGACATAAAGGTTGCCTTTAATAGTTTGTGAGACTATAGTTTAACATTGGGATGGTTTTAATATTTGTAATTCATTGTTGGGGAGATGCTTATGAAAAAGCTGTTAGCTCGTAAAATTTCATTACTGTTGTCAGTACTGATGCTGTTTTCTTCAGTAGATATGCAGGCATTTGCAATGGAGGCAGTGCCGGATAAGGAAATAGAGACAGTGGTTGGTAGTACTGAGGAAATAGTGAGTACTGAAAAAGAATCGGTTGCGGATGCACCCGAAACGGAGGTTTTATCCACTGATGTGTCATCGACAGAGGAAACTTCAGGTACAGATGAGGAACTTTCGCTTGCCGAGTTTACGACAGATGAGTATGAAGAGGAGACAACATTTGTCGATGAGCTTCTCATAGAAAGCGGTGAATGCGGTAATGGAATTAAATATGCCATCTCAGGCGATATATATGAAGGTATAGGAATCACTTTCAGTGGAACAGGGCGAATGGATGATTATAGTAGTTCAGATGATGTTCCATGGAAGAATTATAAGAATAAGATTTCTAAAGTAGTAGTTGAAGATGGAGTTGAAAATGTGGGAAGCTTTGCTTTTGAAGGCTTCTCTATTCTTGATTCTGTTAATCTTGCATCTACAGTAACAGAAATAGGAAGAAGCACATTTAAGGATTGTACCGGACTTAAGGAATTTCCTTTTTCAGATGGGCTATTAAGGATAGAGGACTACGCATTTGAAGGTTGTATGGGACTGACAGATAAGACCATTCCTCTTCCGGCGACACTAAAATATATGGGTAGTGGTGTATTCTCAGGCCTTAGCAGTAAAGGACTGACTCTTACTATTCCGGCAAATGTTATTGAGATGAAAACGGATGTTTTTGCCGGTATGGTATTTAATAATAAGAGTAAGATTGTTAATAAGTCAGTGGCAACTGCAGATCTTCCGCAGATAGATGGTTATGATTGGTATGAGACAGATGATAAGGCAAAGACACCTGTAAGAGTACTTAATCCTAAGAAGACTGTAGCTATGGTTGCATGGACAGTAGGAAGCTATTATGAAGGAGAATGTGGAGAAAATGTAAGTTATAAGCTTACAGTCAGCGGTAAGAATTCAAGTAATGCTAACGTATATACACTTGAACTTAATGGTACCGGCCCAACCTATGACTATAATAATGATTCTGCCAATCCTAACCGTGCTCCGTGGTATAGCAAGAGGAAGGTCATTGATAAGATAATAATTGCGGACGGCATTACACGTCTTGGTAATTATTTGTTTTATGAAACAACCGGTGTTACAAAGGCGGTTGAAATGCCTGATTCTGTAAGAGAAATAGGTACTTATACGTTTTGGAAATGTTACGGAATTATGGGTGACTTTACCCTGCCTGCTAATATAACCACAATCGGAAGCTATGCCTTCAGATATTGTTATCAGTTAGACGGAACATTAACGTTTTCGGAGGGAATTCAGACGATAGGCTCGGGGGCTTTTTACAATTGTTATACAGCGCCAAATGGTGATATACCAAGTAAGGGTATTAAGGGGACTGTTGTAATACCATCCACCGTTACAAGTTTTGGTGGCGCGCTGTTTGATGGGAATAAGGATATTGATAAGATAATTAACTACTCAGCCAAGGCACTTACACTGAATAAATTTAATGGTTACAAGTGGGTACTTGAAAACGATGAGACAAAGACAGCAGTAAGTACTGTAAGTAAGAATCAGACTGTAGTGAAAATTCCAATTGAGTCCGGAGAGGTTATAGATAGTGGCTCATGTGGACCGAATCTTAAATATGAGCTTACCAGTAATGAAAATAGTGATATTATCCTTACCATTACCGGAACAGGTCCTATGGATGAACAATCCAGTGAATCTAAGGTACCCTGGTATAACTACCGCTCTCAGATTGTGGAAATAAATCTTCCGGAGGGTATGACAACTATTGGTTATAATGCCTTTAAAGGATGTAGTAACTCTAAACTTACATCTGTAAGGATTCCGTCTACAGTTACAAAAATAAGTACCTATGGTTTTTATGGTGCAAGCTATTTAAGCGGAGTGGATTTACCGGCGGGACTTACTTCTATTGGAACAGGTGCATTTTATGGTTGTTCCAAACTAGCAGGTAATCTTATTATTCCGGACTCGGTAACAGATATTAATAAAAATGCTTTTTATAACTGTTATGCTTTGAAATCTTTAACTTTACCAAAGAATTTAAAGAAAATAGGTGATACAGCTTTTTATAACTGCTATGGCCTGAATTGTGAACTTATACTTCCTGAAGGTATTACATCTATTGGTACTTCTTCCTTTAAACAATGTAAGGCTTTAACAGGAATACTTTGTATTCCGTCATCTCTTACCACAATTTCTTCTAATGCATTTTTGGACTGTAAAAAGCTTGAAGGTCTTTCAATAGCTAATGGACCAACAAAAATTGCTACAAGTGCCTTTGAAGGCTGTGAGGGAATGAGTGGAGAACTTATTATACCCGATTCGGTAGTAAATGTAGAATCAAGATCTTTCTATGGCTGTAATTTTTCCGGAACACTGAGTGTTTCAAACAATCTTAAGTTCTGGGGAGATGATGTAGTAGATTTAACAAAATTTGAGAAAATATATAACCCATCTACTATACCGATTGATCTGCCACAGATTGAGGATTATAAGTGGATTATTGAAGAGGATCCGAATGAAGCGGAGATTTTCAGAATTTCCAGGGGAAATGCAGAACTAATTGAGAGAATTACACCTGTAACTGTAACATTGGCTCCAAGGAATGGACAAGCGACAACAACAGTAACTGTAGTATATGGTAAGCCATATGGTGAACTGTTATCCGGCCTTAAGAGAACCGGATACGAATTTGACGACTGGTACACCCGTTCAGTTGGTGGTGTAAGAATTAGTCCTGATGTCATAGTCAAAAACGATGCACCACATACATTATATGCACATTGGAATCCACTTAGTGTCAGAGTGAATTTTGATGCAAATGGTGGTGAACTTGATGATATTTATAACAATATAGCGGTAACCTATTCTAAGGCATATGGTGAATTACCAACACCTGTGTATCCGGGATATACCTTTACAGGCTGGTATACGGAGTCAGTAGGCGGTAATCTTATTACTTCTTCAACTAGGGTTAAAGCGCTACAGGATCAGACTTTGTATGCACACTGGATGCTTGGAGTATATACTGTAAGTTTTGATGCAAATGGTGGTACCGTAGCCCAGAATAATAAAAGTGTAACTAACTCAAAGCAGTATGGTGATTTACCTACACCAACAAGGTCAGGATATACCTTCCTTGGATGGTTTACGGAAGAAGAGGCCGGAGAAAAGATTGACAGGGCCGCAATCGTTGATTTGACAGAAGATCAGACTCTTTATGCCCACTGGAAGGCTGCAACGATTAAGGTTACCTTTGCGCTAAACGGTGGAACCTATGATGGACTTAATACTAAAAATGTAACCTATGGTGCGACTTATGGAACACTTCCGGAACCTGTAAAGCAGGGCTATAGTTTTGACGGTTGGTTTACATCTAAAGACGGTGGTACGAAGATAGAAGATACAACTACAGTCACCGTAACTCAAGCACAGACTCTTTATGCACACTATTCTGCAAAAAGTATAACAGTAAGCTTTGAGCCTATGGGTGGCGAAGTAGAAACTGAAAATAAAATTGTAGAATATGACTGTGAGTATGGCGAGCTTCCGGAGCCGGTAAAGAGCGGATACAGATTTGCCGGCTGGTATACAGAAGAAGCAGACGGAGAACTGATTACAGCAGATGATATTGTTGCAACTACGGACAATCATACTCTATATGCTTATTGGACAGCGTTAAAGTACAGAGTTACTTTTAATGGTAATGGAGGAACCGTATCTCCGAGAGTTAAGGACATTACCTATGATGATGCATATGGAACATTGCCTGTACCGGTAAGGGAAGGTTATATATTTGATGGCTGGTTTACAGCTGTTTCAGGTGGTTCACAGGTTATAGCAACAGACATTTATAAGGTTGCAGATGCTCAAACTCTCTATGCCCACTATACAGCTAAGGGATATAAGGTTAGTTTCGATGCAAATGGCGGAGAGACAGATACAAATGAAATAACCGTAGCATATGATTCTGCTTATGGTGAGCTTCCGGAAGCAGTAAGAACAGGCTTTGCTTTTGCCGGCTGGTATACAGAAATAGAAGACGGAATTGAAGTTTTAGCTGATGATATCGTTAAAATCTCCGAAAATCAGACCCTTTATGCTTACTGGATTGCAAATATCTATGAGCTTACCTTTGATGGAAATGGGGGAACAGCAAACAGAGCCGGTAAGAACATAACATATGGACAGGCTTACGGTGATTTAGCAACTGCAACAAGAGCAGGCTATAGCTTTGATGGCTGGTATACAGAAAAAATCGGTGGCGTATTAATAACCGCAGATTCAATCGTAAATATAACAGACTCACAGATTCTGTACGCACATTATGTACCTCGAACCTATAAGATTAGCTTTGATGCGAATGGTGGCAGTACGGATGCTACAGATATCACGGTAACTTTTGATTCGGCCTATGGAGAACTTCCTACAGCGACAAAGCAGGGATACAATTTTATGGGCTGGTATAATAGTTCAGCTTCGACAGGAATTCTGATTAAATCAGATTCGATTGTTAAAACAGCTTCTAATCAGACCTTGTATGCTAGATTTGCGCCAAAGACCTATAAGGTTACATTTGATTGCAATGGTGGTACCATTTCTGTAACTGAGATGGATATTACATATGATGATATCTATGGTGAGTTGCCACAGGCGACAAGGGCAGGCTACGGATTCACCGGTTGGTATACGGAAAAAGAAGATGGCATTAAGATATCAGCAGATACAATTGTAAAAGAAGAGGCTGATTTGACGCTTTATGCCCATTTTGAAGCAAACAGATATAAACTGACATTTAATGCAAATGGTGGCTTTGTATCAAGTCAGGAAAAGAATATCGTATTTGACAGTGCATATGGCGAGCTTCCTAATGCATCAGCAACAGGATATACATTTGCCGGCTGGTATACAGAAAAGACAGGTGGAACAAGAATAACCGAGGAGTCTATAGTAGGGGTTCTTGCTAACCAGATACTTTATGCACATTATACGCCTAATAGATATACGCTTGTATTTGATGCTAATCAGGGAACTGTAGCTAAGGACAGTCAGGAGATTATATATGACCAGGCGTATGGGGAATTACCGGTACCTGAAAGAACAGGATATGTATTCGGTGGATGGTATACGGAAATAAAGGCCGGAACAGTTGTTAAGGCCGGCGATATTGTAAAGGTTACGGCTAATCAGACTCTGTATGCGCACTGGATGGCAGATGGCTATGGCCTTATCTTTAATGCAAATGGTGGAATTGTAGATACTGATGGTAAAGATATAAACTATGATGATCCGTATGGTGAACTTCCGACTCCAACAAGAGAAGGATATGATTTTACCGGCTGGTATACAGATGAAAGTACCGGCAAAAAGATTGAGTCTACGGATATTTTCAAGGAGACAGGTACACAGGTACTTTACGCCCACTATTCAGCAATAGAATACAATCTGCTGTTTGATGCATGTGGTGGAAGAGTTGAGACCGAACAGAAGAAGATAACCTATGATGGAAAATATGGAGAACTTCCGGATGCTGAAAAGACCGGATACACCTTTACAGGTTGGTATACCGGTAAAACAGAAGGAGAAAAAGTAAGCTCGGAGAGCGTAGTAAAGACTGCTTCTGATAGAACTTTATATGCACATTATACTGTTAATTCCTATAAGCTGACATTTGATGCCGGAGCGGGCGTAGTTGATGTTTCTGAGAAAACGATAGTATATGACTCTAAGTATGGAGAACTGGCTTTGGCACAGAGAGCCGGTTACAGTTTTGACGGCTGGTATACAGAAAAAGATGGCGGTAAGAAGATTACATCCGAGGATACTGTGGATATATCCGATGATGTGACTCTCTATGCACATTATAGTGCGATGACATATGTGCTGACGCTGAATGCACAGGGAGGAAGCGTCAGCCCTGATAGCTTGGATATCACTTATGACAGTGTCTATGGAGAACTCCCTGATGCTGAGAGAACAGGATATACCTTTGTCGGCTGGTATACGATGACAGAAGGCGGAGAGAAAATTGAGGCTTCGGATATTGTAATTGTTACAGACAGTCAGGTGTTATATGCTCATTACACAGCTAATACCTACGAAGTATCCTACGATTCAAATGGCGGAAATACTGTGAGTGAGAAGACAGTGGTTACATATGGAAAGAGCTATGGAGTCCTCGCAGAAACAGAGAGAACAGGATATACCTTTGAAGGCTGGTTTACAGCTAAAGAGGATGGTCAGGAGATCACATCCGTTGATATTGTGGATATAGTAGATGATATAACACTCTATGCACATTGGATTCCTAACACATATAGCCTGAATTTCGACGGAAATGGTGGAAAAGCTGCCATAGTATCCAAGGATATAATCTATGATATGGAATACGGTGAGCTTCCGGGAGCGTCTAAGACCGGTTATGAGTTCGTAGGCTGGTTTACTGATGAGAAGGCCGGTACAGAGATAAAAGCATCTGATATTGTGAAGGTCACATCATCGCAGACACTTTATGCCCACTATACTGCTAATAAATATATACTTACTTTTGACGCAGGCGAAATAGAAGTTACTCCGGATAAGAAGGAGATAACCTTTGATGCAAAATATGGTGAGCTTCCGAGTCCTGAAAAAACAGGATATACCTTCGGTGGATGGTATACTGAAGCTTCGGGTAGCGGAACAGAAATTACCGCTGATTCTGTCGTTGGTGTGACAGATAATCAGACTCTTTACGCTTATTTCACACCTGATATATTTACGGTGGAATTTAATACTAATGGTGCAGTCGGAGTTGTCGCAGACAAGTCTGTTGTTTACGATGAAAAGTATGGTGAACTTCCGAGCATTACAAGAACCGGATATGCATTTAATGGCTGGTTTACAGAAAAAGAGGCCGGAGAACAGGTTAAAGAGGACAGCCTTGTAAAGATTACAACTAACCAGATTCTGTATGCACATTGGAGTGCCAATATTTACACGCTTACCTTTGATGCGATTGATGTCGATGTAAGTCCTAATACAAAAGATATAACATATGACAGTAGTTATGGAGATTTACCGGTTCCTAAAAAGACAGGATATACCTTTGAAGGCTGGTATACCGGTGTGGCAGATGGCAATCTGATTACAGAGGCTACAGTTGTTAAGGTAACAGATAATCAGACTGTTTATGCTCATTATAGTCCAAAGCAATTCGAACTTCAGTATGATGCTAATGGAGGGCTTGTAAGCCACACAGGAGAAACTGTTACATATGATGATGAGTATGGTGAACTGGTTACACCATTGAGAGTCGGATATACATTTGCCGGCTGGTATACAGAAAAAGAAGCCGGAACCGAAATCAGAACAGGTGATGTTGTTAAGATAACGGAAAACGTTACTATATATGCGCATTGGGAAGTAAATAGTTATAAGGTTATTTTTGATTCTGTGGGTGGTAGTCCTGCAGAAACAGAAAAAGTCGTAGTATTTGATGCAAAATATGGTGAGTTACCACAGCCACAGATGCTTGGATATACTTTCAGTGGCTGGTTTACAGAATCAGAAAACGGAGAAAAGATTACAGCTGACAGTATAGTTGCAATCACTGATGAACAGCGTCTTTTTGCACATTGGACTGCTAACAGATACAACCTGTATCTTGATGCAAATGATGGAAAAACACCTGTAAGCAGCAGAAAGATAGCTTATGAGGATGAGTACGGAGAACTTCCGGAAATAAAGAGAACAGGATATACCTTTGCAGGCTGGTTTACCGATCCGATAGAGGGTGTTGAAGTTGCATCCGACACTAGTTACGATATAGCAGATGATTCTACACTGTATGCTCATTGGATTGCTATTGAATATAAGCTTACACTTGATGCTAATACCGGAACAGTTAATGTAGCAGAAGTAAAGGTGGCTTTTGGTGGTCCGTACGGCGAGTTACCTAAGCCTGCCAAAGCCGGTCATACATTTGAAGGCTGGTATACAGAAAAAGAAGCAGGTACAGAGGTAACAGAGGATAAGATTGTTACAACGGCAGCAGCACATACTGTGTATGCACATTGGTCAGTCAATAACTATCTTGTTTCATTTGATGCCGGAGAAGTAGTACTTGATATAACAGAAAAGGAAGTTACATTTGGTGAAGAGTATGGTGAACTTCCGACACCGGAAAAGGAAGGATATACATTTACCGGTTGGTATACTGAGAAAGAGGCAGGTACACAGGTTAAATCAACTTCGATTGTTGATATAGAAAAGGATATAACGTTGTATGCGCATTTTGAGGCTAATTCATACACACTTGGCTTCGTAGCGCAGCCCGGTAAAGCATCATATTACGATAAGCAGGTTACCTATGGAGATATGTATGGCGATCTGGCAGATGCTGAAAGAGCAGGTTATGATTTTGACGGCTGGTTTACAGAGGAAGAAGAAGGAACAGAGATAAGCAGTGAGTCTGTTGTTGTCACAGCCAAGGATCATAAGGTATATGCACATTGGAGTCCTAAGAAGTACAAGCTGACATTTGATTCTAATACGGGAGAATGTGAGGTAAGTGAGAAGGAAGTAATCTTTGGTGAGGAATATGGCGAATTGCCGGTACCTGTTAAGACAGGATATGAATTCAAGGGCTGGTATACAGAAAAAGAAGCCGGAACCGTAGTCAGAGATACAACACGCTGTGGTGCTTCAGATAAAACCGTGTATGCTCGTTTTGCTCCGAAAACAATAATTCTTACTTATGATGCATGTGGAGGAAGTGTTGGTTCAGGTGCTAAAAAGGTTAAGTATGATGATGTATATGGTGAACTGGCTACACCGACAAGAGTCGGATATGCATTTGCAGGCTGGTTCACAACTCCGAAGCCGGTACAGGATGAGGAAGATACCGGAGTAAGAATTGATGCTGACAGCATAGTGGATTTAACCGAGGATGCTACAATTTATGGCCGTTGGGAAGAGAATGTTTATAATCTTACATTTGATACCTGTGGTGGAGCATTTGATTCGGAGATTACAGGTATAACCATTGTATATGATTCTAAATATGGTGAATTACCTATTCCTGTAAAGGATTCGTATACATTTGAAGGCTGGTATACTATGGAGCCCGGCGGAGAATTGATAACTGAGGACTCTATTGTGAAGGTAACTGCTGACCAGTTGCTGTATGCTAGATGGGAGGTTACTAAATATTCCATTACCTTTGATGCATGCGGAGGAAAGGTATCTGCCGATGAGGCAGTAAGGAAGCTTGAATACAATGAAATATATGGAACACTTCCTGTTCCTGAACGCAGAGGCTTTACATTTGCAGGATGGTATTCAGAACCAAATGGATGCGGTGAGAAAAAGAGTGCTGCAGATATAATTACTTCCGATATAATTCTGTATGCAGGCTGGATATCTTGTGGTCTTAGAGTTGAGAATCTTAAAGAGGGATATGTATATACCGGTGGACAGATCAGACCGGAAATACAGGTTTATGAAGGTGAAGAACTACTTAAGGAAAAGGTAGATTATACAATTTCGTATAGAGCCAATGTTGCTGTTAATGTGTCAGGTGCGGCTAAAACACAGCCAACAATAATTATAACCGGAAGGGGTAATTATTCAGGCAAGGATGAAGTTCCGTTTGAAATTGTTGGTAAGAGTATTGAGGATGAGGATGTTGTAATAGGTGATATACCTGCAGTTCTTTACAATAAAAAGCCTCAAAAGGGCGTTCCAAAGATGACCTTTGGAAAACTCAAGCTAAATACTACAACTGATACCAAAATAGAATATTTCGAGGATGAGGATTGTAACCAGCCTGTTGTTCCATGCGAGGTAGGAACATATTATGTAAGAATTACCGGACAAAGGAATTATACAGGAACTGTTGTAAAGCCTTTCATTATCGCAAGTAGCCAGGATTGTAAGCTGGTAAGTAAGCTGAAAATGTCGAAGCTTCCAAGTGTAATATACACGGGAGATCCAATAGACATAGGAAAATATCTGACTGTTATGGATGGTACAACTCTGTTAACAGAAGGAGTAGAGTATACTATTGACTATAAGGGACGTAACCATACCGATATAGGAGTGGTGACTTTCGAAATAGTTGGTGACGGAGAGACCTATATAGGTTCTAAGGAGATGACCTTTAAGATTACGGGAGCAATGCTTAAGTCTCTTGCGATTAGTGGTTTTGAGAAGGCAATTCCTTATAATGACGAAGAACCGATGGTTCAGGCTATTACTTTAAGAGATAACAGGCTGGGTGTTGAAGTTAACGGTATTTCTACTGAGGAGTATAAGGAACTTACAGAGGAAGAAAGGTCAGATTACGGATATACCTTTGACTATCTGAATAATAGTAAGGCAGGAGTGGCAACGCTTAAACTTACAGGTGTCAATGCTTATACAGGTGTTGTATCTAAGAATTATGTAATACAGCCGTATAATATTGCAACTGATGTAAATGGCCTTATGACCTTTGCTCTTAAGGAGACGGAATTCCAGTACAACAGGGCAGGTGTGAAACCGGAGGTTGTTGTTACCTATAAGGGTAATGAATTGACAGAAGGAAAGGACTATACAGTAAAGTATACCTCAAATGTAGCTGTTACAACCGAGAAAACTAAGAAAAAGCCTACTGTAGAGATTAAGGGTATCGGTAACTTTAGTGGAACCAACAAATCACTTACCTTTAAAATACTTACGCGAAGCTTCAATCAGGAAGAGGGAGATACTCATATTTCTATGATTGCTTTAGATCGTGAAGTATCAAGAAAGGAAAACGGTTGGAGATCACCGGTAAATGTTGTAGATGAAAACGGTAAGAAACTTGTATACAAGAGAGATTATAAGGATGTTGCTTATAGCCTTGAGGATGGTACAGTTCCTCAGGTGACGGATTTCCTGGATGTTGGAACAAGGGTCTATGTGACTGCAGAGCTTATGGGATGCTATGAGGGCACGATATCTACGAATTACACGATAGTAGCCAAAGATATTGCCCAGTTATCTGTCACTGTAAATAATGGAGTACCATTTGCATATACTACAAAGCCTGTTACTATCGAAAACAGTACACTTACCTTCAAGAAAAAGAGGGCGCTTGTGAGAGAACCGGTTACATACAGAATTGATGAGACATCTTATAAGAATAATATTTATAAGGGAACTGCATCAGTAGTAATCTATGGTACAGGTGAGTATGGTGGATATAAGACCGTAACCTACAGAATCGGAACCAGAAAGATATGGTGGTTCTGGAGATAGTATTATAATTTTAGGTGTGTGCGAAAAGTGGATACATAGATTCATTCTAAAGATGAAAAAGGGGGTATATGATAAGTAAGTTGTGCCATATGCCCCCTTCGTATCCGGAAAAATGGGTATATGATAAGTAAGATGTGCCATGTGCCCCCTTTGTACCCGAAAAAAGGGGGATATGATATGAAGTTGTGCTATGTGCCCCCTTTGTACTCGAAAAAAGGGGGGATATATCAGCAAAAGTCATTTATGCGCCCCTTTTTATTTGAAATCTGAGGGGATTTTTCAATAAATAACTATATATCCCCCATTCCGCACATAATTGTGGGGGATAAATGAGAGAGATGCTCATCTATCCCCCACAATAGGAAGGGGATGCTGTTGACTATGTTGCATCAGACTATGCAAATTGCAAGTTTGCTTTTCTATCTGTTGTATAAAAGGTTGATATATATTGAAAAATCTAACATCAAAACTCTTATAGATAAAAGTTGTTACTCAAATTAAAGTGTTTTAATTGCTAAATAGATAAGAAAGCTTAATATCTAACGCATTGATATCAAATGGCATATAGGCTGTTTCATATGTAAGTATCAGGTTGTAATCCGGAATAATGCCGTTATTGCAGAATGTTTGAAGTTTCTTGGTGAATCCACTAACATATTGTGGGTTATCCATCATGCCAAGATGTTCCCAATACCATACCTTACAGTCTATGGGACTCATTATTGTAAAATCAGGATAGAAAAAAGGTCATTATTCGTCGTATTCGTACTATTGATAGGAAAAAGGGATGTATAGCGGGGGTCCGTAAAAATTCCATCATATATAAGTTGATAATTGTCTTTGTGGTGTTTTGAATAATATGTAAGAGCTTTTGTTTCATTTATCAGGACATTCTTTTTGGTTGACAGATACCTCTTTCCGGCAAGGAGTTCTGCAAGGTTAATATTAGATTTGGGTAGATAAGTTGTACCAGAGTCACTATGAAGATACCATTTTGTTTTCTTACCGTTCATTGGACTTATTAATGTGCCAGGTGGCATTGTTAGTAGTTCGTTATTAACTTCACTCAGGTCTGATTGCAATTGTGCGATTTGTCGATTGGCGTGTAGCAGATTCATAGATACCTCATGCGTGTTTAGAAATGAAAAAATGTATAATAGAAATCTATTGGAGCGGACGATATAGTCCCAGCAGGTACAACAATAAAGGTTAACGTTGATCGTGTTGGAGTATATGAAGGAACAATAACGGGAACATATCGTATTGATGCAAAGGATATAACAAAGGTTACTATATTACAACTCCAGCAAAAATCTTCTCAAAATAATATCCTTGCCGGCAGAATCTATAATTATATTTTCTGCTTCAGTCTGCGCGACAAATCCAAGCTTATTAAGCAGTCGCAGACTTGGTTCGTTTTCCTCACTTGAGAATGCTGATATTCTGTCTATATCGAATTCTTCCTTCATATAAGGAATGATTGCTGAGCACACTTCATATGCATATCCCTGGTTCTGATATGGAACAGCAATAACATATCCAAGTTCAGGTTCATCGTAGCCCGGGCGATAATTGAAACCGGCACGCCCAATGATGTGTCCGGTCTCACGGCATTCTATGACCCATGTGCCGAAGCCGAAATATGAGTATACATTGTCAATGTAATTCTTAGTATATTCAAGTTCATCTTCATAATCAGGAAAAAGTGGCTCAGTAAATCTTGTAATAGATGAATCTGCATATACTTCATATAAATCTTTGACATCGGAAGCAGACATTTCACGGATTATGCATCTTTCGGTATTAAGAATATGCCATGGTAATCCCATAAAGCGTTGCCATATTTTAATATAGTAGTTGTCATCCAGTTCCTCCGGGTTAGTTATCAGATATTTGAATTTGGAAAAATCCTTATCAGAGTTGCGCTCATTTATGACAGGCACAACAAGTAGCCCAGAATCGAGGAGTGAGTGGGCAAGAGTAATATCATCTGTTACATGAAGTTTAAATAACTCACGAATAGTGAAATTATCGTGTAGTGCCTGCCGTCCATCTAATGGCAGCCCACCACCGTTTTTTATTATTAATTGGCTTAGATCAATCGGATTCACCATATTCCTATTCACTTTTTCTTCAATATCAATTACAATAGTCATACACTGATTTTATCAGAAAAGAAAGGAAATATGAATA
Organism: Candidatus Colinaster scatohippi; assembly: GCA_018064805.1. Taxonomy (GTDB): domain Bacteria; phylum Bacillota; class Clostridia; order Lachnospirales; family Lachnospiraceae; genus Colinaster; species Colinaster scatohippi. The sequence continues at coordinate 11,641 of JAGHUN010000110.1, read as the reverse complement.
TGGCACAGAATCCAATAGTTACATTTACAATGGAAAACGGTGATGTTATTAAGGCAGAGCTTTATCCTGAAATTGCACCAATATCAGTTAATAATTTTATTAGCCTGATTAATAAAAAGTTCTACGATGGACTTATTTTCCATCGAGTAATCAAGGGCTTTATGATTCAGGGAGGATGTCCTGACGGAAATGGAATGGGTGGTCCGGGCTATTCAATCAAGGGTGAATTTAATAATAATGGTTTTAAGAATGATTTAAAGCATACAGAGGGCGTGCTGTCTATGGCCAGAGCAATGCATCCAAACAGTGCAGGTTCGCAGTTCTTCATTATGCATAAGACAAGCCCACATCTTGATGGTGAATATGCTGCATTCGGTAAGGTAATTGAGGGAATGGATGTTGTTAATATGATAGCAGAGGTTCCTACAAGTTGGGGGGACAGACCTGTAGTTGATCAGAAGATTGCAACAGTCACTGTAGATACCTTTGGGGTTGATTATCCGGAGCCGGAAAAGATGGCTGACAGATAATCTGTTAAAAGCACTATATTTAGTGGTTTTATTTGCATATACGCTATATAAAGTAATGCTTAAAAGGCGCCGTCGGAGGAATCCGGCGGCGTTCATATTTTGTTCATAAATTGTTTGCAGAATTTCTATTTTTTTCGTATATTTTAGACATTTTTGAATTATATACTAAATACATAAACAACAAGACATTAACAAGATTAAACTTTTTCATAATAAAAATGCCAAGCACACAAGTGCTTGGCATCCTCCCTTTTAAGAACAAAGATCATGTGCGCTGCATGATCTTTTTTCTTTTGCTATATTATGAAAACGAAAAGGAGAATATGTAATTCAGTTATTAAATTGTTCAAATCGCCGAATGCCAATTTTTATCATTTTTAGATAATATTGCACAAAAAAATATATACAAAGGTATAGATTTTTTTGTAATTTTCTATTAATATAGATTATGTATATTGTTATGGGAAGTGTTTCCGTTAATGGAAATTGTGCAATTACTACAATAGGAGTGATGATTTATGATTTCTAATCAGGTGTTACAGACCACCTTAGAGGGGCTTAAAAACATAGCGCGCATTGATGTGTGTGTGGTAGATGTTGATGGTAAGGTAATTGCTTCAACAGATGTAGAAATGGATAATTATGCGAAGCAGGCACTTGAATTTTCTAATTCACCGGCAGACAGCCAGGAATTATCAGGATGCCAGTTTTTCAAGATTTTTGATGATGGACAGTTAGAGTATATTTTGGTAGTAGCAGGTCAGGGTGAAGATCTCTATACACTTGGTAAGATGGCAGCTTTCCAGATTCATGGTTTGCTTATTGCTTATAAGGAGAGGTTTGATAAGGATAATTTCATTAAGAACCTTCTTCTTGATAATCTTTTGCTGGTTGATATTTTCAGCAGGGCCAAGAAGCTTCATATTCAGCCTGAAGTACGTCGTGTGGCAATGATTATAGAAGGTGCTACTGATAAGGATAATAATGTTCTTGAGATTATGCGTACTAACTTTGGTTCTAACAATAAAGATTTCATCACAGCTGTTGATGAGAGCAACGTAATTGTTGTCAAGGAACTTACGGACAACGAGACTGAGGAAGATGTTCAGAAGTATTGTGCCGGATATATGGAGTCACTTGAGAATGAGAATGTTACAGGTGCGAGAATAGCATTCGGAACTATTGTTAAGGAACTTAAGGAAGTCAGCAGATCATATAAAGAAGCTAAGATGGCTTTAGATGTAGGTAAGATATTTTTTGATAACAGAACTGTAATAGCATACAGTGAACTTGGTATCGGACGTCTGATATATCAGCTTCCAATTCCGCTTTGTAAGCTGTTCATTAAGGAAATCTTCGCTGAAAAGGGTCCGGATGACTTTGATGAAGAGACAATAGTAACAATCAACAAGTTCTTTGAGAACAGTCTGAATGTTTCAGAGACTTCAAGACAGCTATATATTCACAGAAATACGCTGGTATATCGACTTGATAAGCTTCAGAAGACAACAGGGCTTGATCTTAGAGTATTTGAGGATGCAATTACATTTAAGATTGCACTTATGGTTGTTAAATATATGAATTATATGGAAAATCTCAATTACTAATTATAGATAGAGAATTAAGGAGAGTAAGAAATTGGCACTCGGAAGAAAAAAGAAAGTACATACAGTTGCAGATGATGAACTAATAGTTCTCGAAAATGTAACCAAGTCATTTTCAACGGGTTCACCTGCGCTAAATGGAGTAAGTCTTAAAGTTAAAAAAGGTGAATTTGTTTTCATTGTTGGTGATAGTGGTTCAGGTAAATCAACACTTATCAAGCTTCTGTTAAGAGAGCTTACCCCAACATCTGGTGAAATCTATGTTAATGGAATAAATCTGCAGAAGTTAAGACACAGACAGGTTCCAAAATACAGAAGAAATCTTGGAGTAGTATTCCAGGATTTCCGTTTGCTCAAGGATCGTAATGTATATGAAAATGTTGCATTTGCGCAGAGAATTGTGCAGACTCCGAACAGACTGATTAAGAGAAATGTACCTGCAATTCTTTCAATAGTTGGTCTTGCCGGTAAGTATAAGGCTAAACCAAAGCAGTTATCAGGAGGAGAGCAGCAGCGAGTTGCACTTGCCAGAGCGCTGATTAATAAGCCACCGATTCTTCTTTGTGATGAGCCTACGGGTAATCTTGATCCTAAGAACTCATGGGAAATCATGAAGCTTCTGGAACAGATTAATAAGAGAGGTACAACCATTCTTTTGGTTACTCATAATAGAGAAATCGTTAACGAAATGCAGAAGAGAGTTGTAACGATGAAAAAAGGTGTCATAGTAAGTGACGAAGAGAAGGGAGGCTACATCGATGAGAATTAGTTCCTTTTTCTACACAATAAGACAGGGTTTTAGAAATATTTTCAGAAATGCATGGTTCTCGCTTGCTTCAATAGCAACGATTTCATCGTGTCTGTTGCTTTTTGGTATATTCTATTCCGTAGTTGCTAATTTCCAGAATATCGTTAAGAATGCAGAGGCCGGGGTTGCAGTTACTGTTTTCTTTGATGAGGGACTTAGTTCGGAGGAGAAGCAGCATATTGGAGAAATTATCAACAGCCGTGAAGAGGTAGATGCAAGCAAGACGACATTTGTATCGGCTGATGAGGCATGGGAAGGTTTCAAGGAGGAATATCTTGGAGAGTATTCTGAAGGCTTCACAGAGAATCCACTTGAAGATTCTGAGAACTATGAAATTTATATGAAGGATATTTCGGGACAGGGTCGTTTGGTTGAATATCTGAAGACAGTTCCGGGAATCCGACAGGTTAACAGTTCGCAGACTACAGCGGATGCCCTCTCGGGTGCCAACAGGCTGATTAGTTATATTTCTGTCGGTATTATAGGTATATTGCTTGCGGTATCTATTTTCCTTATCAGTAATACTGTTACAATTGGTATTTCTGTTCGTAAGGAAGAGATAAGTATTATGAAGTATATTGGTGCAACGGACTTCTTTGTAAGAGCACCATTCGTAATAGAAGGTCTGATAATTGGTGTAATCGGTGCAATGATTCCTATGGGACTTGTGTATGTGATATACCTTAAGGCTATGGAAATGATTATGTCGAGATTTGCAGAGATTGGCACAATATTGACATTCCTTCCGGTAGATACTGTATTTTCAACACTTGTACCGGTAGCACTTTGTGTTGGTGCAGGAATAGGTTTCTTTGGAAGCTTTATAACGGTTAGAAAACACTTAAGGGTATGATGGTATATGTTTACTAGAAAAAGAGGGCTTGTCAGTGTTCTTATAGCCTTACTGTTTCTTGGTTCGGTAATGAATTATGCAGTTCCTGCTTACGCTGAAGAGAGTGAAGATACTCAAAAGGAAGAGCAGGAGAATGACGATTCGGAAGCTAAGGATTCAAGTGATGATTCGAGTAGTAAGCAACCGGAGAAAAAGGATACGTCAGAGCTTGAAGCAAGTATAGCTGCAAAAAGGAAGCAGATAACCGATGCTCAGAATGAAAAGAAAAAGATTCAGGGCAATCTGTCAGATGTTAAGAAGATGGTTCAAAGCCTTGAAGCTGAGAAGGCGAATTTGGAAGCATATGTTACTCAGTTAGATGGAGATTTAGCTGAAATACAATCCAAAATTGAGGAACTTAAAGGTTTAATTGCTGACAAGGAAAATGAAATAGAAAAAACAATTGAAGAGCTTGATGAGGCAAAAGAAATACAGGCAACTCAGTATGCTAATATGAAGAAGCGTATTAAGTTCATGTATGAGAGAGGCGAGACTTTTTATCTTGATTTACTTTTTTCTTCTCATTCCTTTGCAGATATGATTAATAAAGCTGATTATGCAGAGCAGTTATCAGCTTATGACAGCCGTAAGCTGGCGGAATATAAGCAGACTTGTGAATATGTTGCAGCCTGTAAGGAACAGCTGGATTCTGAAAAGGAGCTTTTAGATGCGGCAAAGGAGCAGGTTGAGGAAGAAGAGAAGAACGTTGAGACATTAATTGCTGCAAAAGAGGAAGAAATTAATGCCACAACCGATGATATCAATAATAAGGAAGCTGCAATTAAGGAATATGAAGAATATCTTGCAATGCAGAATGCCACTATTCAGGCTTTGGAGGCTGCAGTAGCTGAGGAAGTCAGACGACTTGAAGAAGAAAGCGGTTCAAGAAGGTCATATGATGGTGGTATGTTCAAGTGGCCGTGTCCTTCATATAAGCGTATTTCCGATGATTACGGCAACAGAATTCACCCTACTCTTGGTATAGAGAAGTTCCATAATGGTATTGATTTGGCGGCGTCGGCAGGAGCCCCTATTCTTGCGGCATATGATGGTGATGTCGTGGCAGCAGATTACAATGCATCTATGGGTAATTATATAATGATTAATCATGGTGATGGGCTGTATACAATCTATATGCATGCATCGTCGTTGTATGTATCAAAGGGGCAGACAGTCAGCAAGGGACAGAAAATTGCCGGAGTTGGAACAACCGGAAGATCGACCGGTAATCATTTACATTTCAGTGTTCGTAAAAACGGATCGTATGTAAGTCCATGGAATTATTTGGGTAGATAATAATAGCAGGAGGTTGCTTTTGATGTAATCTCCTGTTTTTAATTGTTTAATTAACGGATATTTTGAGACAGATCGTATATGTAATGGAGGTCAATAAAGTGGAAGAATTTTCACAGGATGTAATGGAAAAAGAGCCTGACAAAAAAAATACGGCAAAACAATATTATGTATGGGGACTATTAAGCGGAATGCTCCTGAACCTTATATTTTTTGGGCTTGGAATGATTGGCTATGAAATATACCATAATGGGAAAACAGCAAAAATTGTTAGTCAAACAGGCAGTACTGCAGTGGGTAGTGAAGCAAAAAATGAGGAACTGATTAACGAGGAAATGATTGCTAAAATGGCGACCATAGAAGCCATAATAAATAAATACTATTTGGATGAGTGCGACAATAAAATGCTGGAAGATGGAATATTTGACGGAATGATGGGAGCGCTTGGTGACAAATATGCCAGATATTATTCGGTAGACGAGGTTAAGAAGCTTAACGAAGAAACAGGAGGTTATTTCTGCGGAATTGGAGCGACAGTAAGTATTGATAAGGAAACTGACATATGTGTTATTGTTGAACCTTTGCCGGATTCACCTGCGCTTAATGCAGGCCTAATACCCGGGGACCTGATATATATGGTTGACGGAATCGAAACGGTGGGAATGGATCTTGATGATGTAGTTAAGCTTACACGAGGTGAAGAAGGTACAACGGTGCATATTACAATAATCAGACAGGGAGAGAGCGATATGCTGGAGTTTGATATTGTAAGAGGCAGGGTGGACTCAGTAAGTGTTGGATATGAAATGCTAGAGGGCAATATAGGTCATATTGCGATTTCTACCTTTGATGATAACACAGCAGACCAGTTTGTAGATGCTCTGGCAACACTTAAGGGGCAGGATGCAAAGGGAATAATTATTGATGTAAGAAGTAATCTTGGTGGAAATGTAACAGCAGTTGTAGATATATGTCGTAATATTATTCCGGAAGGAAATATTGTATATACTCTTGATAAAAATGGTGAAAAAAAGGAATTCAAAAGTGATGGAACTCATCAGATAGGTTTACCGTTAGTTGTCCTGGTTAATCAGCATTCAGCAAGTGCGTCAGAGATTTTGACAGGTGCTGTTAAGGATTATGGCATAGGAACAATTGTTGGAATAACTACATATGGTAAGGGTGTAGTACAAAAGGTTATATCATTAACAGACGGTTCGGCAGTTAAGCTTACAGCAAGTAAGTATTATACGCCGAATGGAATATGTATTAATGGAACAGGAATTGAACCGGATATCAGGGTAGAGCTTGATTATGAGAACTATAAAAATAATGGTATAGATAATCAGCTGGAGGCAGCAGTTGATGAAATAAACAGGCTTATTAAATAGTGTAAGGGCACGATTGGGCGATAGATATAGAAGAAGGAGTAATCATTGATTACTCCTTCTTCTTTGCATATAATTATGCGGCATAATATTTCTTTTTTTGAATTAAAGTTTATTCTCGTTCTTTAACTCATTCATTCTCATTGCGCGAACCTTAAGTGGAAGTCCCCAAAGAGTGATGAAGCCTTCTGCATCATGGTGGTCATACATATCACCTGTTGTAAATGACGCAAGTGACTCGCTATAGAGTGAGTATGGAGAAGTTGTTCCGGCTTTAATGATGTTACCCTTATAGAGTCTTAACTTAACTTCACCTGTAACATACTGCTGTGTAACATCTGTAAATGCTGTAATAGCTTCACGAGCAGGTGTAAACCACTTTCCTTCATATACAAGACCGGCCATTTTGTTGCCGAGGTCTTTCTTAAGAGCGATTGTATCTCTGTCAAGAACAAGCTCTTCGAGCTGCTGATGAGCTTCCATAAGAATTGTACCACCCGGTGTCTCATACACACCACGGCTCTTCATACCAACAACACGGTTCTCTACGATATCAACAATACCGATACCATGCTTTCCGCCAAGTACATTGAGTTCACGTATAATATCTGAAACCTTCATCTTTTTACCATTAACAGATGTAGGTACACCCTTCTCGAATGTGATAGTTACATCAACAGATTCATCAGGAGCCTTCTCCGGTGTAACACCGAGAACAAGCATATGATCATAATTAGGAGCCTGTGAAGGATCTTCAAGCTCAAGGCCTTCATGACTGATATGCCATAAGTTACGGTCACGGCTATATGACTGGTCGGTTCCGAATGGAAGATCAATTCCGTGAGCCTTGCAGTAATCAATCTCTGCCTGACGAGAATCCATATTCCATCTGTCATCTCTCCATGGAGCAATTACCTTAATATCAGGAGCAAGTGCCTTAATTCCAAGCTCAAAACGAATCTGGTCATTACCTTTACCTGTAGCACCATGGCAGATTGCAACAGCGTTTTCTTTTCTTGCAACATCTACAAGTGTCTTGGCAATGCCCGGACGAGCCATAGCAGTTCCCATAAGGTACTTATGCTCATAAACCGCACCTGCCTGAACACATGGCATAATGTAGTTATCAGCGAAATCATCTGTAATATCTTCGATGTAAAGCTTAGAAGCACCTGAAAGCTGAGCACGCTCCTCAAGTCCATCGAGCTCCTCGCCCTGTCCATAGTCGATACAACAGCAGACAACGTCATAATTGTAAGTCTCCTTTAACCATGGAATGATAGCTGTAGTATCAAGTCCACCGGAATAAGCTAATACGACCTTTTCCATAATAAATCCTTCTTTCTGTATGTAATATATATTAGCATTTTTGGTAAAACAAAAACGCCGTTAGGTTTTAACCCTTATCTTGTAAATATATCCTAAAAGTAAGGCTTTTTCAAGATATGAGGGTTGCTTAATTTCATTTTGATATATAAAATGAAAAAAGGGTCAAAAAAACCTGTAAATGATTTAAAAACGGAGAAGGTTTCGTTTTCTTTGAAAGGAAAAAATTATGCCAGTATTTGATTTTAACGGAAAAAAGGATGATGCCAAGGTTGAATATACATATACAACCTTTAAATCTAATTTAAGAGAGGCTGATAAGGATCATCCTATCATAATATTAAGCAATAAATCAGGAAAGCTTGTTCACCATTCAAGCGGTACGTTTACAAGCCCTATTAAGGGCTCTTCATTTATTCTTGAGTCGGATAATGGAGAGGTATCGGAGGATATTCTTAAGGTAGATTCGCGCTTCCTGTCGCTTATTAAGTGGCTTGGCGAGAATCATATTACAGTAAGACTTTCGGGTGCAGATGTTCCTGAAGGATATGGAATATATAAGATTATGGAAATGGGAGTTACTGTAAGGGGCACTAAGCTTGCAGGACAGAATGGCTTTCTTCAGTTTATGTTGCAGAGACTCTTCCAAAGCGAAGCGCCTTCTGAGGAAGAAGTTGATATTGAAGATATGGAAGACTCTGACAGTATGAAAATGACAAGTATTCAGAGTATTTCAGATTATATGACCTGTGCCGGTAATACTTTGCCTGAGAATATTCGACTTTGGGCAAAAAGAAATCTGGCAATTGCCAAATCATCAGAGGTTACTCCGGAGGAACGTAGACACGCTCTCAGAGCATTATCAATAATGCTCAGTATATATTGGAAGAATGATTATTTTGAATCAATAGATCCTGTGAAAGCAAGACAGATTCTGGATGAAGAACTGTATGGAATGGAAAAGGTTAAGCAGCGTATTATAGAGACTATTATTCAGATTAACCGTACACATACTCTTCCGGCTTATGGACTCCTTCTTATTGGACCTGCAGGTGTAGGTAAATCGCAGATTGCATATGCGGTGGCTAAGATACTCAAGATGTCATGGACAACACTTGAGATGAGTTCAATAAATGACCCGGAACAGTTAACTGGTAGTTCAAGAATATATTCTAATGCTAAGCCGGGTCTTATAATGGAGGCTTTTGAAAAGGCAGAGAGCTCAAATCTGGTATTTATTATTAATGAGCTTGATAAGGCAGCAGCAGGTAAGGGAAACGGTAACCCGGCAGATGTACTTCTCACCCTGCTTGATAACCTTGGATTCACAGATAATTATATTGAATGTAATATCCCTACAGGTGGTGTATATCCGATTGCAACGGCTAATGACAGAGATCAGATAAGTGCTCCTCTTATGTCAAGATTTGCCGTGATTGAGCTTCCGGATTATACATTTGAAGAGAAGAGAGAGATATTTAAGCGATTTACTATGCCTAAGATTCTTAAGCGAATTGGACTCAGTGAGACTGAATGTATCATCACGGAAGATGGTCTGGATGCGATAATTGATACATTTAAGAATACAAGCGGTATTCGTGACCTGGAACAGGCTGCAGAGCATATTGCAGCTAATGCACTGTATAGAATTGAGGCAGAAGGCGCAAAGTCCGTAACCTATGATGCGGTGATGGTAAGAGAGACGTTATAGTTATAGAGGTATATGGATGTCAAAGGGATTTAAGATATATAAAGCTATAGTTCCATTAATGTTGGCTGCGACTTTTTTTATATATGGTTGTGGTAATAGTTACAGTACATCAAGAAGTAACAATGATAGTGTCAAGGTTGATGACACAGTGATCGAGTCACAGATATTTGAAGAAAAAAAAGAAGGACATTCAGATGATGAGTATTACATTGAAATACTAAATACAAAAGAGAATATACCAAGAGATGATATGCTGGCAGTTAAAACAGCTGCATATGAAGGTGGAGATAATTATGGCGCCTTTATATTCACTGGTAGTAAGGATGAAGAGCAGGAGACTTACGAAGGCAGGCTGTGGTATGTCAGTGATGATTATGTAGATGTAGTAATAGAAGCTGAAAACGGATATTATGACGTTGATCTGTATGTGGAGTTTGATGATACAGATAAATGCTTTTATGGCGTGAATGTGTATTATACCACTGACGCAGTTACGCATTTATTTGGTGTAAAGGATGGAAAACCATATGAGACACCAGTATCCGGCATTGGACAGATTAATGGTGTAGGCAATAATGACATAAGAATCGTGGTGAGTGCATATGATGCGTGCTATGAGAGCGAAGATGATATTACACTTGGGCATACCTGGAAGCCGTACTTTTTTCACTATGATGTAACATCCGACAGTTTTGTAGAATATGTTGGAAGAAAATTGACTCGTGCAGAGTTTGAGGAAAAATATAAGCTTGGAATTCTGCAGGATATAGAAGCTATTGGTGGTACGGTTACAACTATATATGAACGTGACAATGGCATAGTGAATGTTAATTATTATATTAAGAAGATGTATGATAACGGAGAATATAGCCTTTCGTATCAGCAGGCCAATTATGATGTAAACGAAAATCGTTACATAGAAGGAATGGGTCTGGGTGATACTGACCTTGAGAAATCAAGTTACGAGGGAATATATAAGGCCGCAATTCTTCCGAAACTACTGTATAACGAGAATGCCGGTGTGGATGAAATCTATGAAGCTTTCAGGCAAAGAGAGATACCGGATGCAGATGGCGAATATTGTGAGCTTGTTAATACAGATGACATGACAGAATTGGAACTTACAGCTTGGAATCTGTTTGATGTTGATGAAGATGGAACAGATGAGCTTATACCGGTTTCTTTTATGAGTTATACCTACTGCTTCTATACGATTCGCGATGGCCTGGTCAGGAAGATAAATATGGATGACTGCTATTGGGGATCGGAAGGTGGATTCTTTAATGATAAACATCAGTACGTTGGAACTGACTGTACTCATGCTAATCGTAATCAGTTCATTGTATCTGAATACGATTCCGAGAACATGAAAATGGTTAATAAGATTTTCTTTGCCAAATGGTGGGAGGATGAGAACAACCAGGATAATGCGGAATATATGAAAAGTACATATGACGAGTATGGAAAAATTGTTCGCATTGGTGAAGAGGATTACGAAACAATTGATAAAGAAGAATATGAAGAGCTTCTAAGTCAATATACCGTAAAGAATACAGAAATAAAGGCAATTGAGTAATTGTTTTGTGGGTTTGAAAAATGTGAATTGTGATTGAAGGATATAAGGATACTGATGCATAGAAAATATTATGAAAATGCTGATGAATGCTGTTACTACATTAGGAAAGAGACATATCAGGATATGGAAAACGGTGTCTGGGTGCCGCATTTTAAAGCTGAGAAAAAGTTGATTGCTTATCATAATTTTAGCAAGGATAATATGAGACCGGATGTTATGTATGATAGGGAATATACTGAAACAGAGCCTAAGGATGGAGATATTTGTCCTAAATGTAATAGAGTAATTCGTATTATATGCGAATAGTAGGCGGATAAGGAGAATGGCGAACCGGATAAGCAAATAGCTTGTATATGTTCATAAAGTTAAGTAAAAACGATAGAAGATGCAGAAAAAATCTGCATCTTTTGTGGTATTAGGCTTTAGCCTGTTGAACGCGTTGTATATGAGTTTCTCAAGGAGAAACGAATACGCGTGAGACAAAAACCCACCCGCTATGCGGGTGGAGTCAAA
>JAGHUN010000124.1 GCA_018064805.1 Candidatus Colinaster scatohippi | reverse complement strand
TCCTCTGGACTATACTTTGCTTTTCTTCTCAATAAAAAAAACTCCCTTCCAGGCAACAAGTTTTTATTATTTCACTTGTCTACCTAAAAGGGAGCATATCAATATACAGTAAAAGGGGCAATTATCAAGTATTATTAACACTATAGGCGCAGAATATACACTAACGACTATTCTTCCTTAGGAAGATCAATCTTAATATGAACATCTGCGAGCTGCTTAGGATCAACCTCTGCAGGAGCACCCATCATAACATCCTGTGCTGTCTTATTCATAGGGAATGGAATGATCTCTCTGATACTCTCTTCACCTGCAATAAGCATTACCATACGGTCAACACCCGGTGCAATACCTGCATGTGGCGGCGCACCATATGTAAATGCATTATACATAGCCGGGAACTTAGCTCTAACATCATCCTCACCAAGTCCTACCATCTTAAATGCTTCAATCATTATCTCAGGGTCATGGTTACGTACAGCACCTGATGATAATTCAACACCATTAACAACAAGATCATACTGATAAGCAAGAATATCAAGTGGATTCTCGTTCTTAAGTGCATCCATACCACCCTGTGGCATTGAGAATGGATTATGACAGAATTCAAGTTCTCCGCTCTCCTCACCAATCTCATACATTGGGAAGTCAACAATCCAGCAGAACTCATAACATTCTGTATTCATATGTCCCTCACAAGCTGCACCAAGGAGCTTACGAAGTACACCGGCTGTCTTAAGAGCGTCAAGCTTCTTACCTGCTGCAAGACCTACGAAATCTCCCGGTTTAAGATCAAGAGCTGCCACTACAGCATCCTTTCTCTCCTGAAGGAACTTTGATATTCCTCCTGCAAGTTCTCCATTTTCATCCATCTTGAACCAGCAAGCCTTATTAGCTGTAGCAACCTCTACTTCAGCCATAAGCTTGTCTACTGCCTTACGAGCTAATGTACAGTTAGTAACCTTAACTGCTTCAATACTTGCTCCCTCTGCATCAAATGGACCGAAACCACATCCTGCCAATGTCTCTGTCATATCTGTAAGTGTAAGGTCAATTCTCAAATCCGGCTTATCAGAACCGTACTTCTCCATAGCATCTCTGTATGAGATACGTGTAAATGGAGCCTTACTTGCAGTTTTATATGTGCCATATTTTGCAAAAATAGGAGGAAGCACGTCCTCAATTACTGCAAATACATCTTCCTGTGTAGCAAATGCCATCTCCATATCAAGCTGATAGAACTCTCCCGGTGAACGATCAGCTCTTGCATCCTCATCTCTAAAGCAAGGAGCAACCTGGAAATAACGATCAAAGCCAGAAGTCATTAAAAGCTGCTTAAACTGCTGCGGAGCCTGTGGCAATGCATAAAACTTACCCGGATGATTACGTGATGGTACAAGATAATCTCTCGCTCCTTCCGGTGAAGAACAAGTAAGAATAGGTGTCGTAATCTCAAGGAAATCATACTCTGTCATAGCTTTACGGAGCTCTGCAACAATCTTGCTTCTAAGAACAATCTTTTCCTTAACCGCCGGATTACGAAGATCCAAGTATCTATACTTAAGTCTTGTAGCCTCATCAGCCTCCTTAGATCTGTTAACCTCAAATGGAAGCTCATTATGACGGCATTTTCCAAGTATTACTATATCCTCCGGAACAACCTCAATATCTCCTGTTGCAAGATTAGCATTCTTGCTTGATCTCTCTCTTACGATACCTGTAATAGAAAGTGTAGATTCGTTGTTGACGCCGTTTAACTTTTCCATCATTTCTTCTGTCTCAACCACAATCTGAGTTGTTCCGTAGAAATCACGAAGAATGAGGAATCCAAGATTCTTACTAACCTTTCGCATATTGTCATAGAAGCCGGCAAGTGTAACCTTCTGACCAACATGCTCCATGCGAAGCTCATTACATGTATGTGTTCTTGACTGTGTCATTTATCGCACGTCCTTTCATAATATTATTTACTGTAAAAAAAGACTCGGTTTGCCATATATTCAAACCTTATCACAACTAAAAAGTATACAACAAAGGGACCTTACTGTCTAGCAAGGTCCCTCTAATTTTTAGCTAAAATCTATTATTCTGCACCATTACGAACAGCTTCTTCCATTTCCTTCTGAATTGAAGCATCATATGAAAGAATTGGTGCTATATCATTACCCTTAATCTTACGCTCAACATAGTTGTTAGTAATCTTATATACAAGTGGAGTAAGTGAAAGTACACCGATAAGGTTAGGAATCATCATTAGTCCATT
>JAGHUN010000055.1 GCA_018064805.1 Candidatus Colinaster scatohippi | reverse complement strand
TGAATGCCATACCACCACCGATGATAAGTGTATCACACTTCTCAAGAAGGTTATCAATAACGTTAAGCTTGTCAGCAACCTTAGCACCACCAAGGATTGCTACGAAAGGTCTAACTGGATTCTCTACTGCATTTCCAAGGAAATCGATTTCCTTCTGCATAAGATATCCAACTGCGTTAGTACCACCCTTCTCTGTGATGTACTTTGTAACAACTGCAACTGAAGCATGAGCTCTATGAGCAGAACCGAAAGCATCACATACGAAGTCATCAGCAAGATCAGCAAGCTCCTTAGCGAATGCTTCGCCAGCTTCCTTAACCTTTGTCTCTTCCTTCATACGGAAACGTGTATTCTGAAGAAGAACAACATCTCCATCCTTCATTGCTGCAACTGCAGCTGTAGCAGCCTCGCCTGTTACGTTGTTATCATTAACGAAAACAACAGCCTTTCCAAGCTTCTCTTCAAGAGCCTTAGCTACTGGAGCAAGTGACTCCTTCTCATTTGGTCCTTCCTTAACCTTACCAAGATGTGAACAAAGGATAACCTTAGCACCATCGTTAATAAGCTTGTTAATTGTAGGAAGAGCTGCCTTAATTCTTGTGTCATCTGTGATAACACCATCCTTTAATGGTACGTTGAAATCACATCTAACAAGTACTCTTCTACCTGCTGCGTTGAAATCATCAACACTCTTCTTGTTTAATGACATTTAAATGTCCTCCTTAAAATTTATTTTTCTCTGTAGCCTGCGCATTGCTACAGAAAAATGCGCTTTAACACACTTTTAGTATTATAGCAAATCTTTTGTTAAATTTACATTACTAAAAGCAAGATTTTGTGACTTTTTATTTGAATTCAAATTCAAAGTCATGTTCTATAAGCAATGACATATCTGCATCTTTTTCTGCGATAAGTCTGCGCGACTGATTAAGAATTGCTTCCTCAATCTTATTTCTTACCAAGCGGCCATTTCCTGCCTCTCTGGCATCTGTCGCCTGTACCTCATTAAAGAAGTCAAGCAGCGGTGCTTCTGCTCCCTCATCAATTGCATACCCCTTAGAAGCAGCTGTAATCTTAGCAATTGAGAGAAGTTCCTCTCCTGTATAGTCAGGGAAATCAATAATATTAGGAAAACGACTCTTTAGTCCTGAGTTGGCCTCAAGGAATTCACCCATTTCGTTGGAATATCCGGCAAGAATAACAATAAGATCATCTCTGTTGTCCTCAATGCCCTTAACAAGGGTATCTATTGCTTCCATACCGAAAGCATCGTCATTACCCCGATATAAACTATAGGCTTCATCAATAAACAGGACTCCACCAATTGCCGATTTCACAACCTGATTAACAAGTGGCGCTGTGTGCCCTGCATATCTTCCGACAAGATCTGCCCTTGATACTTCTACAAGCTGTCCGCCTGACAACACCCCGATTGCCTTAAGGTATCTGCTAACAATACGTGCAATAGTTGTCTTACCTGTACCGGGATTACCGGTAAATATCATATGCTTATTAACTTCGCCTGCTTTAAGTCCGGCTTCTTTTCTAAGTCTCTGAACTCCGTAATATTCTTCAAGGCTATATACATAATCCTTAATCTTACCTAATCCAACAATCGCATCAAGTTCCTTTTTCACAGCCTCTAATTCGCCATTATATCCACCGGGAAGCTGACTTGCTACACTAATCTTTTCGTCATCAAGGATCACAAATGACTCATCGCCTTCTGCAAGAAGCATTACCTTGTTGCTTTTTATATCATCCTTCTCAAGTCGAATTTCTGCAAGAGCTTTCAGCGCATCCGAATATGCACCAATTACACCTTTTAGTTCTCTTCCCTTGGATGTACATGAAATCGCATAATTCTTGAAAGAATCCTCTATCTCGATATCAAATGCAAGTTGCTTTTTGCCCTTTGCAATAAGCTGTTCTACCTGATTATCAGATATTTTAGCTATTGCATCTTCACCAAGCTTATCAGTTGCACAAATATCTCCTAAAGCATTTACAAATGGAGCGCCCATTACCCCTGCAAGTTTATCAATAGGCTTATTACTCACAAATACCAAGTATTTACCCTTAGCCTCAAATGAACCCACCGTATTATCTGCAAGTACATTTGATACGCTGACAAGCTGTCCATTTTTCATGACATATCTGTCTGCCAGCATACATTCTCCATTTATTACAAGCTCGCTAAGTCTTCCTAACAATGAAATATGACATACTTCATAATTTTCAAATACAATTACAGACGACTTACTCTGAAGTGCACCATACAAATCCTGTAAAAAAAGACTCTCCTGTGCGGTGGTCGGATAAATCGACAAATCCATAGTATAGGTTTCTTTGCTCCTGATAATATTTCTTTTACCCAATTCCTCAACCAGGCTATTCAGAGCATAATGCTTCCCCGTATATGAAGGACCTGAAATAAAAATACTATTGAGTGCATCATTATTATCACGTTCAGACACAAACGGTCTCTTGAATGCAATTACAAGCTTCTTAATAAACTCATCCTGACCATATACCTTTTCTTTAACCACATCACTTACACCGGCAAAACCTGCAAGTGCCTGCTCATTACTTATCTCAAGTGTTGGATCCGGCTTAACACCATACTCCGCTTCAAGGCTTGAACTAAGGTCCTTAACCATTGAATTAATATCATTGGTAGATTTAGAGAATCCTGCATCTATTTCTTCGAGACTCTTAGCAATCTGGTTAGACCTCGCTACAGCCTCCTCAAGCTGAGCTGTGCTTCCGGTAACAGAATTAATTAAAGCGGAACCGGGCATTGAGATTCCAGATGTAGTTTTCCCCGAAGCTATACTTCCTACCGTCTTTGTCGGTCTCTCACCTTTTGATACTGCTTCAAGGTTCTCTAAAAAAGTACCACCCTGCTTTTTCTGTCGTTTTTTAGCAAGTTCAATCTCTTCAAGGGAATAATTGGCTCTATTACTGTTCATAAAATCATTCATACTATAATCAATTTCTCCATCCAAATATTCAAAATACACAGACATGTTAATTATAACATTTTTCTATTATATTTCTATCATATTTCGATTTTTGTTGTCTTTTTTGACTCTTATTTCTGCATATAATACAAACACTACATTATCTGACACATAGATGAAACACGCTTCGCGAGTCTCATCTATGATTAGCGGTCGCCAAATGTCCATCCATGCAAGCATGATGTCCACTTGGTTCGTTGCCATAACATAAAAAGGCCACTCGATTATCGAGTGGCCTTAAAATCATATTAGAAAACTAATATCAATTAAGCAGTGAGTTACAATTATGCAAGCTCAGCGAAGTACTTAATTGTTCTTACCATCTGAGATGTGTAAGAGTTCTCATTGTCATACCATGAAACAACCTGAACAAGGTTATCCTCGCCTACCATTGTCTGTGTAGCATCGAAGATTGAACCATATGTTGATCCAACGATATCTGAAGA
>JAGHUN010000105.1 GCA_018064805.1 Candidatus Colinaster scatohippi | reverse complement strand
TCTTCAAGTGTCTTAACAATATTAGCAACAGTAGAAGCCTTCTGACCGATTGCAACATAGATACACTTAACACCCTGTCCCTTCTGGTTAATAATTGTATCAAGCGCGATTGCAGTCTTACCTGTCTGTCTGTCACCGATAATTAACTCTCTCTGGCCTCTTCCGATTGGAACCATGGAGTCAATAGCTTTAATACCTGTCTGTAATGGAGTATCAACCGACTTACGTGTAATAACACCTGATGCTACTCTCTCAATCTGACGATATTTGTCAGTCTGAATAGGTCCCTTGCCATCAATTGGCTGACCTAATGCATTAACGACACGACCAAGCATAACATCACCAACAGGTACCTCAACAACTCGACCTGTTGTCTTAACGATGTCTCCCTCGTTGATATTCTTATGGTTACCAAGAAGAACTGCACCTACGTTGTCCTCCTCGAGGTTAAGTACCATACCGAATATTTCACCCGGGAACTCTAAAAGCTCGCCCTGCATAGCCTTCTCAAGACCGTGAACACGGGCAATACCATCTGCCACCTGGATTACAGTACCTACATCTGATACTTCCATCTCATTGGCATAACGCTTGATCTGATCCTTGATGACTGAACTTATTTCTTCTGGTCTTAAATTCATGGATCTGTTCCTTTCTGTAATTGCAGCTTAACCTAACTGAATCTTCATCAGTTCCTGCTGCATCTTCATTATCTTAGTATGTACACTACTGTCAATGACTCTGTCACCGATTCTAATCTGCATTCCACCGATAAGACTTTCATCTATATCGTAATGCATCTCCATAGTCTTGAAATCAGTAGTCTCCAAAAGCTTCTGCTCAACTGCTTTCTGCTGAGCATCCGAAAGCTTTGATGGTGTAGTAACATAAGCCACACCGATGCCTTTTAACTTTTTAACCTCATCTGTGAAGTACTGAATAATCTCTTCTATCTGAGAAAAACGTCCCTTTACAACTATCATATTAAGGAATCCCAAGAGTTCGTTACTTATGCGACCCTTAAATACGTTTTCCAATACTTCCAGCTTGTTGTCCATTGAAACTCTGGGATTATTAATAAGCTTCCCAAAATCAGGATTTGCTTCAAGCACTGCCTGAATACCTGCCATCTCTTCAGAGAACTCTGTAATTCTGTCCTCTTCAACAGCTACTTCAAGTAAGGCATCACCATATGTTTTAGATATTAGCTTAGCCATGTGCTGTCACCTATCTCTTTCAATGTATCTTCTACAAGGCGATCCTGAACGGATGCGTCCATGTTCTGCCCAATAACCTTCTCAGCCATAACTGATGCAACTGTAATCATTTCCTTCTTAACATCATCAGCTACACGCTGCTTCTCAAGTTCAGCCTCTGTATTAGCTCTCTCAACAATACCTCTAGCCTCGTCCTTAGCCTTAGCTACAATAGACTGCTCATTGTCGATAGCTTTCTTTCTTGCTTCACTCAAGATTGCTTCGGCTTCTTTGTTGATATCATGTAACTTCTGTTCATACTCAGCCTTGAGCGCTTCAGCTTCAGCCATACTGTTCTTGGCTGTATCAAGTTCGTCCTGTATCTTCTCCTGTCTCTTCTGTAAGAATTCTCTTGCAGGATTAAAGAAGAAATACGATGCAAAGAAGAACAATGCTATAACTGCAATAAGTGTAAGTGTAGCATCTGCAAGAAGCTGAAAATCCAAATCGAATAATCTTGGATCCATTCCTTCGGCTGCCGCAAGTATGAAACTTGTTCCTGTAAATAGATTCAACGTTCTGCCTCCTTTCTCATAGTCTTATATTTTTCGAAGGCATTATTTTGCCAATGGCTTAACAAAGATAAGAATCATTGCAATAAGAAGACCGTAAAGACCTGTTGTCTCTGCAACGGCCTGACCAAGTAACATAGTACCTG
>JAGHUN010000122.1 GCA_018064805.1 Candidatus Colinaster scatohippi | reverse complement strand
CTGTAAACAAGCCCTTTCCTGATTCTATTTCGAATGAGGTCATTGGCTGAACCACGTTAAGTCTGATAGCTGACTTGGCTCCATATCCATCCTTGGAATATGCCGTAATTGTAACACTTCCTTTTCCGACAGCAGTTACTACACCTGTTTGTGACACAGTTGCTACTCTTTCATCACTGCTCTTCCATACAACTCCGCCAAAGGTTCCGACTCTCGGAGAAACCACAGCCGTAAGCGTGCACTTTGGTGCAGTTACAGTATTTAGAGAGCTGGCCGTTGATGATATTACCACCTTTGTTACAGGCTTGCTATATATATTAAATGACCTGGTCTTGGTTGCACCAAAACCGTCTTTCGCAGTCGCCTTAACCAAAACAGAACCACTTACAACCGAAGGTGGCACATTTATTATGCCATTTTCCAAGGTGACTCCTTCCGGAGCAAGCTCCAGACTCCATTCCACATTCTGATTATCCGCATTATCCGGAGTACAGATTGCCCTTAACGGTGTCTTGCGACCGGATACTACAGGCTGCGCATCAGAAGGTGACTGCATAGCTCCGGCTGTAGAGATTCCAATCGAAGTTACTCCACTGATTACTCTTACCTTACAACTTGCGAATACCTTTGCTCCTTCAGTAGATGTAGCCCTTATTATTGCATTACCTCTTCCGATTGCGGTTACTACTCCACCCTGCGTTATCTTTACAACCTTTTCATCACCGGAAGTCCAGACAACATTCTGAAGAACTCCGGTAGTTGTACCATCCTTACCTTTTACCGTAGCGGTCAGCGTAGCTGATTTCTCATTAATTGTATTAAGAGTAAGCACATCCTTACTAATCTCAACCAGCTCCGGTTTGTCATAAACTCTAAAGTAAATGGTATTTTTCACATTACTGCCATCAAGACATCTTGCCGATATAGCAAATGTTGTCCCCGGCTTTACATCTTTTTCAATTTTAACGCTACTCTTCTTAAGTATTACGCCTTCCGGAACAAGACCCGAAAATTCATATTCAACATTTGTATTGCTGACTCCTGCAGGTGTAATTTCCGGCAAAACATAAAAAGCACTGCCCGCATAAGCCGGATAATAGTTTTTAATCGCCTCAACCTTGGTAGATGGTTTCAGCAGAATCGATGATGCAAGAGTTGTTACATTTACATAGAATGCACCTTTTTTATTAGAACCATCCATTGCATATACAACAATTCTTGTCATTCCCTTGCCAACTGCCGACACTATACCATTTTCGCTTACTTTTGCTATTTTCTCATTAAGACTCTTGTATGTATATTTATTAAGACAATTACCCGGTGTTACCAAAAAGTTGGTAGACGCATCATAGGTCCTTATTGCACCATTTGTTGTAATCTCCACAACATCATCAATAATCTCCATTCTTGTAGTAAGCGGATATACCTTAAATACCTTCTGGGCAAATATTTCACTGTTTTCATCAGAAATCGCCCTGACACGGTATTCCGTCATCGCAGCAACATCTTTGATAATTTTAATCCTGCCGTATCCATCTACGGTTGCAAGATTTTTATCCAGCTCGTCTCCGTATTTATCATAAAGCTTCCAGTGTATTTTTTGGTTTGTTGCATTATAAGGAGTTATCTTAACCTCCGGAGTCATGCTGCTTCCCCTTACCAGACTATCTGTCGGAAGAGTTATCTCAAGCTTGGAAACTGCACGGGTAATATTGGCATTTAGCACATATTTCCCACTTCCATTTAACAACTGCTGACCAGGCAAAAGCTGTCCCGAAGTAACAATTACTGAAATGCTCTGTGGCATGGCTGTAGCATTGGTATATTTAAGAGTTCTTGCATATGCCGCTCCAACCTTTGCTGCAGTTACCGGTCGCACATCTGAGGCCTTTAATATATCATTCACAACAATATGAAGTTCACCATTGAATCCCGAGGCAGTCAGTGACAGTTCCATGGAATCACCGCTATTTAAGGTAGCCGTGAATTTCTGATAAGGCATATCCTTACCCTTGCTGACGCCTGTAATATATTTGCAATCCTTATTAAATCCGCTCTTACCAAGAATTCCCGTATGAGTATACTTATTACTGTCTATAGCTATACTGTCCGGTATAATTGTATATCTGGCTGTAGCAACCTTAGTTTTTTCTTTTAAACCAATTGATATAGCCGTCAAAGTGACTGTATCCATATTAGCCGGCAGATATATATAACCTCCCATATCGCGCTCCGAAGTATATTTGAGCGAGTTAACAGTCGGCACAGTTCCATCAAGCGTATAATATATAGATCCGGCACCGTTACTGCTGCTTAATTTAATTCCGAAGCCTGAATGAAGCGGACCGCTTGGAACCGATATTTTAGGCACATCCGTAGGATTAAAATTCCTGTCACCCACCAGTGCCGCAGTATCAAGAAGACCCCAGCCGTATTTTTCATCCCAACCGGCATCTCCGTAATCCTCAGCCGAATTCCTAAGCGCATCACGTATTTTATTAAGTACTGTATAATCCGTTACTGACTGAAGTTCAGGATTTCTCTCCATATATAGAGCTACTGCGCCTGCTACCATCGCTGATGATACAGAAGTACCGCTAATCTTCTTATTCAGATTTCCCGGCATGGCACACATCACATCTGTTCCCGGCGCAGCCAATTCTATATTGCTTCCATAAGAAGAATAAGAAGCATCAACGATCTGTTCATCCAAATTTTTCTTGGTTGCAGCTACTGCTATCGTCTGAGGATATGCTGCAGGATAAACATGCTCCGCATTTCCGTTATTGCCTGCTCCGCAAATCACAACTGCACCCTTATTTGTCGCCTCTCTCAACGCCTTGGCAAAAAGTTCGCCATATTCGCCACGTCCACCTGCACTAATATTTATTATCTTACAGCCCTTTGCCACTGCCATATATACGGCTCTCGTGATTGTTGCCACATCACCGTATATACCGCTGTCACCATAGTTTTCCATACATTTAATGGAAATAGTTAAGGCTTCCGGTGCAACACCGACTATACTGTCATTACTGTTACCACCACGGCCTGTGGCAACACCTGCCATTGCAGTTCCATGTCCACAGTTATCATTTGTATTTTTATAGCTTCCGGCATACCTCCTGGCTTCTTCCTCATCTGCATAATTTTTAACAAAGGCATTGTAATTACCCACATATTTAATGCTCGAATGAGTTCCTGCACCGGTATCTAAGACTGCTACCTTTACGCCTTTTCCGGTTGCATAATTCCATGCACTGTAGTCCTTATTTGCTCCATGGCTCCAATCCTCATAACCACCGATTGCAAACTGAAGCTCTATCTCATCATCAAATTCCGCATCCTCCGAGTCATCCTCCCCAAGACACTTCCAAATCATATCAGGATATATTTCCGGAAGGGCAATATTACCCACAGCAGACATATCAATACATGTCTGAATAACATCTACTGTTGAATGATTTGCAACTCTCATCGTTGCAATTCCATGTAAAAAGCTTATAAATTCTCCGCCAAAAATCCCTGCAGTAAGGGATGCATCATATACTGAAGTAGCAGGATACACAAACACACCATCCACATAGTCAATGCCTGCAGTCATACCGGCCGATTCTTCGATAAATCTCCGCCATTCTGCAACACATGCATCCGTATCAGTTCCGGCTAATTCCAGTTCACTGTTAAGCAACGCCATATCTATGTGATAGCGACCATCAGCCTCTGTTTCTTCTGC
>JAGHUN010000076.1 GCA_018064805.1 Candidatus Colinaster scatohippi | reverse complement strand
ACGGTTACAGAACCTGTTCCCTTTTTTATATTCTCCCCATATCCAATTATTTCATAATCAGTTGCACTAATGACGCCATTCTTAATCTTTATATCTGATTTGCCTGGCTTAATTCTGCTTCCTGTATAGTCCTTCTTATCAATGGTCATTGTTACCTTATTGATATCAAGCCTATTAATCTTATAAGTTGCGCTTATCTCTCCTGTGTAATTGCCTCCATCCTTTGCTTTAACACTAACCTGCACGACAGTCTCTGCTGGAAGCACATCCTTAACTCCAACCTCATCACCTTCATGATGCTCAGTTCCATCCGCAAGATTCATATCTTCTGCATAGTAGTATTTAACACTCTTTGCATCATAGTCTGTTCCTGCGAGATTCTTTCCATCCACATCTGTGATTGTAAAGGTCGTCTTATATGTTCCTGGCTTGCCTGTAAATGCCTTATCCTTCACAAGCATTGTAAGCTTCGATATATCTGCCTTGGTTACTGAATACGCATATTTCTTTAATTCCTTGAAGTTTCCCTTTCCCTTTACAGTCGCAGTTGCGATTCCGCTTCCGACCTTCTTATTGTTCGCATATGTAACGGTATACTCAACGCCTTCTATAAGGGTTCTTACTTCTCCGCTTCCATCCTTGTATGTTACCTTAATGTCTGGCTTAGCTCCGCCCTTAGCATATACGGCACTTTCCGCACAGCTGATATCAACCTTATCCGATGTAAATGAAGCGGCATTTATCTTGAAATTCCTTTTTACCTGGCCAGAATAACCATTCTTACCTACGAAGACAATTGAAGCGGTTCCCACATCAGTGTTCTTCAGGTAGTAGATATCATAATCCTTTCCCTTTTCAAGAGGCTTGCCTGTCTTCTTATCCTTAATCGTATAGCTGGTCTGCTCCTGAGGATATGATGTGTACTGCTTATCAGCAATTCCCTCTATTGTTGTTGCACTAATTAACTTTCCTGTTATCTTAAAGGTTACAATCTTAACTTCCTCATCAACTGTTACAACAGCTGTGGCTGTTCCCACTTCCTTATTGTTGTAGAACTTAACTGTATATGCTGATGCAGCCATAGGCTCTCTGTTTTTCTTTACAACAATATCCGGAGTAATATTTTCACCTGTATATTCCTGGCTCTTAACTGGATCTACAGTAAAGCCTACTCTTGCATTCTGATATACTATATCAAGCTTAATTGTTCTGCTTCCTGTATAGTTGCCGCCACCCACAAGTCTGAGGATATGTGTTCCCCCATCTATCAGATTGCCTGATTCTGTTTCTATCGTGTAATCAGTTCCCTTTCTGAGAGTTGTTACACCATACTTCACAACTGGCGCCGGCTTTATTTCCTTACCAGTCCCCTTGACACACAGATCTGCAACTGTAATCGCTTCACTGCCAATGTCAAGCGGCTCTATTGTAAATGTCTTCTCCTGTTTTCCTGTATATGTACCCTTACCTGTTACTACTACTGTTGGAGCAATTGACTTGCCACTGCCATTAACAGCGGACTTATCCGCTGCCTTAGTGTTATTTCTGTAGGCTACTGTATAGTCAGTCTTTTCTACAAGACGTGTCTTACCATCATATACATGAAGTAAGAAAGTATTGGCATTACCACTGTATGTCACAGATTCTGGCACTCCTGTGAACCATATGCCGTCTGGGATGGCATCAGCATCATCGAAGCCTGCCCTGTCTGGTATAAGGACATCACCCCAATCTTCAGCTGTATTTTTAATAGAAAAAGTAACGCTGAACAAATCACTATCCTTAAGTCCTTCCTTCACAGCTATCGCATTTATGGTAGTTGGACTGGTGATTGCTATCTCGTCTACATATTCTATTGTAGTAGCACCACCTATAACTGGTGTTGAGCCGTCCACTGTATATAGAATCTTTGCATCTATCGTTCCTGTATACAGTCTGATTTTCGTATTTTTTTCTACCTCTGTACTGGTCTCATCTGTATATGGCTTGGCTACCTGAGTTCTGTCCTTCCATTTTGCAAAAAGTGTCAGGTCACCTGTTACCTTATCACCATCATTGGTTCCTTCTGCAGACTCAAACTTCCATTCTAGGGTTCCCTCAGCATCCTGATACCAGCCTATGAACCTGTAGCCTGCCCTTATAGGACTAGCCGGCTCACTTATTGATACTCCTGGTACTATTCCTGTTATACTGTCAACTGCTGTACCGCCATTTGAATTGAAGGTTACAGTAAGTGGGTGGGATACAGTTACTGTGATATTGGCAGTTGCAATACCTTCATCGTACTCTCCCTTAATCCCAGTTTTAACCTCAATAGTAAAGTCTCCTGCCTTAGTGATTGTAAGCTTACCATCCTTTGTTAATGTTCCACTTCCTGCAAGAAGGCTGAATTCCTTATCTCCACAATTCGAATCATAGATGAAGGTCTCTGTAATATCTATCGGACTTCCATCATAATCATAACTTGTTTTTCCTGGATTAACTGTAATGGACACCGGCTTCTTAGGTTCCCAGTCAAACCACTTATAATTATCTTTCCAGCCACCCTCAGTATGCATATACTTATAGAATTCATATGCCGCCGATGGATTGGTACCATGTATATTAACACCCTCAATATTAGCGAAGGCATCACTTTCAATCTTAGTAACACCTGCCGGTATATATACATCCTGAAGTAGTATGGCTCCAGAAGCTAAGGCCGCAGGGATCTCCTTCAGTCTGCTTGGAAGAATAATCTTGTTAACAAACCTTGTAGCTTCGAATACACCTATTCCCAAAGTAAGCTCTGTATTGCTTCCATTTAAGAATTCGACCTCATTTATTTCAAAAATATTAGCAAAGGCCTCCTGACCTACATATTTAACTGTTGCAGGTATAATGAGCTTTGATGGTTTTTCGATACTTTCTCCTATTTTAGCCGCGCTAAACGCTGCGCCGCCAATATTCTCAAGACCATCATTTAATTCAATTGGTCCAATATAGGATTCTAAGAATCCTTCTTCTTCAATAGTCCTTAATGATGTTGGGAATGTAAACCTGTTCTTAACTGTAGCAAGGGCAAAAGCAGTCTGGCCAATTGTCTCAATACCAACAGGCATTATTAGTTCATTCATTTGACATCCAAAAAATGTCTTATATGGTATAGTTTTTAGTCTTGTTGGAAGAGTAACTCTACCGCTTATTGCTGTTTTTTCAAATACATTTTCACCTAACGTAAGCTCACTATTAGTTCCATTCCTGAATTCAAGGTTACCTATATGAACATCACGCGCAAATGCAGATGTACCAATATTTTTAACTGTAGATGGAATTATAAGATCAAATTTGCTATTATCCGGACATAAGACGCCTATTGACCAAAATGCCGAATCTTCAATTGTAGTTAGGCCTTCATTAAGTGTAATACTGGCTAATTCATCACATCCATAAAATCCAGAACTCTTTATTGTGGTTAACGTAGATGGGCATACTAGCGCTTTAAGCTTACTACAGCTATCAAATGCGTTTCTATTGACTACCTCTATACCCTCACTTAGCTGAAGGTCTGAAAGAGTGGAATCACTAAATGCCTCATCAGGAACTACCTTTAGTCTGGCCGGTAATATAACCTTTCCAGTTATCTTACTCTGCTTAAACGCACCATCCCCCATAGTAAGCGTTGTCGCACTTCCATCTGCAAAGGTGATATTCTTAATACCTTCTGTATATTGAAAGGCACCGTTAGCAATCGAAGTCAGGCTTCCTGGCAGAACTAGGTCTGTTCCCTTAAAGTCACAGTACTCAAATGCTGCCCAGCCAATAGACTGTAGACCATCAGGCAGCTTAATCTCACCTAAGCTTTTAGCTACAGAGAAAGCCTGATTATCAATGGACTTAAGGCTATTAGGCAATTTGACACTGCTAATATTCTCGCATTCAAGAAAGGCTTCCGCTGACACGCCGGTAATTCCTTCTTCGACGATTACCGCCTTGATACTGCTAAGGTCACCTAAGCTCTGTCTCCATTCCTTACTATTCATTGCTGCCTGTGTGGATACAGTCAGCACACCCTTGTCATCCATCGACCATCCATCACCACTACTTACGGCTTCAAGTGCGAGTTCGGATGTAACGGCTTCTGTCTCTTTTTCTTCTGCTACTGCTGCCGGTTCAGATTCCGTTTCTGATTCTTCTATTAATGTTACGGCTTCGGTTTCTGTCTCCTTTATATCTTCAACTTCAGATGCAGTTACCTCTTCCGTCTCATGCATGACTTCAGTAACTTCTTCTATTGCCGTGGCCTGATTATCCTGCATAGCCATTACCGGTTCTGCTACCCCTGTCAAGATAACCATCGATGCAATAAATGCACACAGCATTCTTTTTTTCATGATAAAATTCCCTCTTTCCCTTTTAACTAGCAATAATATATCCCTTTGAACATAGTACTATATTTTCCCATCTCATTCCAGCACATCCCCCACCATCTCCCAATAAAAAAGAACCGATATCAAATCCATTTCTGAATTCTCTATCGGCTCTTCGTCTTTCCTGTTTGTCCTTATTCCTGTTGTAAGTCTTTTTGCTTGGAACGGTTCTCGTTACCGGGTTAAGCTCACCCCATGTCATTCGCATACTGGAATAATACTCTTTTTTTGCTTTTTTACTTCTTTTGTCAAGCGACACATATTTAGCCATATGCATTTCCTCCTTGGTCTATATCTATTATGCTACATATTTCATCGGCAGCATCCCTGATTCGCTTAAGCATATGCTTAACGACCGAACCTGTGATGAAATAT
>JAGHUN010000068.1 GCA_018064805.1 Candidatus Colinaster scatohippi | reverse complement strand
GCCACAATCGGCAGCGTAACAATCGAAAGCATAGTAGTAAGTATTATTCCACTGGACAATGTACTCTCTTCAACATCAAACTGCTTTGCAGTCATAAGTGGCAGATTGGCACATGGCATCGCCGTAAGTAATACAATGGTATCAAGCATTATTTCATTGCTTATAAACAGACGCAGTATAAGGAACATGACAATCGGCACGGCAATCTGTCTTACAAGCACAAATAAGTACAAACGCCATTTACCGAAGATCTCTTTAACTGCTACTTGAGCAACGGACACACCGAGTATTATCATAGATAAGAAAGTTGTACTTCTGCCAATATAGTTAAGTGTTGTATCAGCTACACCCGGAAGTTTAACTCCCGTAATATAGATAATAATTGTTATAACTGCAAATACAGTTCCCGAATTAACGACTTTCGCAAACGACGGTCTGCCACTCTTTGCCACACCATCCGGGTGCTGCCTTCTGCCTATCTTCTCCATCTGCGCAATACCAACAGTGTAGAATATAAAATTAAATACCAGACTACACAAAGATACATATATTAGCGAGTGCACCCCCAGAACTGCCGAGCAAAAAGGAATTCCAATAAACCCCACATTAGCGAAGACACTCATATATCTATACGAATATCTCTCATCTTTCTTCACCCCAAGTAGTAGCGGAATCACAATCGATACAAGTCCAAGCATTGCATATACAGCAAGAAACGACACAAAAGCGATAAAAAGAGTATTAATATCCACCTTTTTATCATCCTCAAGTGCCGCCGATAATAACATAATCGGATTAGTTACATTTACAACAATCCAGGATACATCCCTAGTTGATTCTTTAGTTAAGTGCTTTGATTTAAAAAGAAATACACCAATTGCAATCAGTATAAAAATGATAATCATCTGCTGCATTACTATATAACTCATATATAATTCCTCATCGCATATTAATACACACTATCAAAAATGCTCATTAATCATGCCTCTCATTTTCGTTCTTATACATTTCGCAGAATCTTGCTGCAAATGATGGCAACTCATTATTAATATATAAGTGCGTTGTGTCTCCATAGCAGCTCATTCTAAACGATGCCACACCTTCTCTTCTTTCCTCAGTCACAATTGTTGACACAGATGTCGGCGCAGCAACCAGTCCCTGCCATAATGGCATCGGAGATATTCCCAGAAGATAGCCTATTATCAGACATCCTACACCAAAGTGACAGAACAGGGCTATAGTATCATCATTCGGATTTTCTGCTCTAAAAATGTGACCATCATGAATATAGCCATGCTCCTTCAGTAATGCATCTACTCCGTCAAAAACCTCTTTTGCATATTCATATGCGTCGGCATCAGCCATATTTTCCTGCATATGCCATTCATCGTAGCGGAAAAATTCCTCATACTTTGTCCAGTCTGCCGGAAGCCAGTCCCAGCATACCGGGCAGTTTTCACCATAGTCAGGCCTCACTATTTTCAAATCACTGAATTCACGAAGCCAGTCAAGATACTTCGCCGTCATTCCCTTTCCTTCCAGGGTCGGCCTTGCTGTCTCAACTGCCCTACCAAGTGGCGACACATACGCATAATCTATTTTCTCATTCAGAAGCCTGGCCGCAAGCATCGCCGCTTCCTTTTTACCCTTGTCAGTCAGCGAATCCTTCACATAATCAGGATCCCCATGTCTTATCAGTAGTATCTTCATCAAGTCACCTCCGATATTCCGACCGGTTTCTATAACATATAGTAAACCGCAATTCCCACACAGATTAGGAGAATTCCAAGCACTTTGTTCTTAGTGAATTTCTCTTTGAAAAAAAAGAAGCTAAGTATGGGAACAAGTATAAAACCTATTGCTTCCAGAACGGGAACCGTCATATAATCAACGCCCCTGTAAGCAATCATAGAGCACACAACACTTGCTGCCATCATAATATAACCGATAATAACCGGAGCATTCAGATAATCTCTAATAAAACTGATATGCGGTCTCATTGCACCCTTTTTAAGTAAAATCTGTGAAAATGCAGCAACTACTACACCAAGGATTACAACCCAATAATACATATTCATGACTGCACCTCCTTGCCGGCATCATCGCAAGCCTCGAAAGCCTCACCGGCTCCGCTATCAACACAGCCCTCCGCATCATCACAGGCATTGGCGCCACCACAAGCCACCTTTTTCTCATCGGACGCAGAATCCATATTCACCACAATGGTACCCGCAATAACAAAAAGAATACCCAGAATGTTCTTCCAGGTAAGTCTGTCATGAAAGATTATCACTGCCCAAAGAGCCGACCACAGAAGCGCCATGGCTCTGTTTGCATATGCCACAGAGAGTTCAAATCTTTTTATCATCTGTTGCCACAAAATCGCATATATTCCAAGTACCACAACTTCTGCAGCATAAAAAGCAATAAATCCAATGCTTAAGAATTCAACCTTTGCATCTGCACTGAATTTACCAATAATACTGTTAAAGGTATAGATAATTACTATCAGCTGCAATAGTATTATATTTTTCAGATTTTTAACCTTCATCTCAATTTTTGTCCTTTTTGAAAATAACCAAAGCCCTTTTTAATAGTCTGTCTGTACACCATCCGATAACTAGTGGAAGCATAATGCCAAGCGCAAAATAAGCCCATTTAAAGCCTTCGCAGCCCATCAGATTATATGTATAATATATATCCGTATGGTAGCTGACGGCATCGAAGTCTGAGCACAGCCCCGCCTTACTTAACGCGTTAAATATTGCATTAATGCAAAGAAAAGCCATCAACTGATGCATCATAATACTGTACGTGTTACTGCCTATATATCGGATCACATTAGCTGTAATAGAATCCGATCTGCCTCCGCTTTCTATTAAAGCTGCAATTATTCCTGCAATTCTAAGCCATAATGCGATTCCTGTTACAGCTGTAATATACGGAACAATTGGCCCATTTGCAAATCCTGTCACCCAGACCACACTATAATTAAGTCCGCCCATCGTAAGTACAAGCAGGAGATTAATCGCAAAAAGTACCGGTATATAGATAGCCGACGGAATAATATCAAGCCTTTCTAATTTATCCTTATATAACCTTCCAAGCTGAAATACAGGTGCCATGAGCATCAGTCTTCCCGGAATCTTGTAGTAATCATATACGCTTCCCCTGATAGCCATATAAATCGCAAATATACCTGCTATCAGATACAGTGACGCGATAATCCATTCGTTTCTGATTCTACAAAACGAAAGGATCTTTCTTGCGCAGACATTACAAACCTCAAGTAAAAATAAAGCCGGAACAAACCACGCTACCGCATTATACATAAACTGGTGACCACCGACAAAGGGTGCCACCAGAAGATTATAAATATTAAATTCCTGTCCCAGTTCAAAACCTGCCCCATGAAGCATGACTGCAACCAGACCATATATTACATTCCAGACAAAATACGGAAGCATAAGAGTCTTTAACTTATGCAGTATATACCTAATTATCCGATCTTCATTTTCAGTCTTATAAAAATAACCGGAAATAAAAACAAAAATAAGTACATGGTATGAATAATATGAAAAAATATCACCAAAGGTCAGCACATTGAAATTGAGATGTCCCAGTATAACAAGCACCATTGCAATTGCTGACAGTACAGTGAATTTTGTATTACGTTCCTTCATCCGACCTCCAGTTAAAGAGTAATCAGTTTCTTTAATCTCGCAGCAATAACCTTAGCGCCTTCATCATTAATATGATAATCATTGACAAGATACTCATCTCTGTTATCAACATTAATTGCACCATAGTATAAATCAATAAAGCTGCATCCCCTGGATGCTACTGCCTCAAGTTCAAAAGTAACATAATCACTTAAGGTTCCTTCACCAATATCAAACTTATCACCATCAACATAGAAGTCGTCAATTGTCACTCCTGCTGCCGGCTGTGAAAGCATTACGATTCTAATATATGGATATTTTTCCTGAATAAGTGTAAGCGATTTGTTAATTGCTCCATACACACAGTTAATATCCATATTGTCTGAACTGCCCAAAGGCCTGTGCTCCTTATAGTCCTCCAGATTGTACATTATGACAATCATGTCAACTTTAGTCATGTCAGTTGCTTCCAAGGTCTCTGCCGCCTTATTGGCTTCACCCGACATATTTGCTGCAGCCTTTCTTACAATACTGTAGTCGCCTGTGTTAATCGCTTTTGAAATTTGAAACAGGCTCACACCGTCTTCGAGATTTTCACCGGAATAGTCACCACTCTTTTGAGCAATATACGATTCTTCAATTCCAATATTAATTACCGTTGCATCATATGCCTTCGCTATTTCTGCCGCAAGATTATTATTCTCATAATTATCTGCAAAAGGACTGTTACCAATCGTAAGAATAGTTGTGACACCATCGTCATTTTTATCCTTAAGCTGCTCTGCGCTAAGAGGTTGAACATAATCAGATGGCTCAACATCGAATTCCGTATTGTTTTCATTTGGATCATAATCCGAATCATTTCCTTTATTCCAGATTGAAACCCTCACAATAACAAATCCGATAATTACTATGGCAATTCCAAGAATAATCCACTGTGCAAAGCTGCGCTTTCTTCCTCGCTTCAGACGTCTTCCTCCATGGTTACCGCCATCAAGCTCTTCCTCAGAAAAATAATAATCCTTATCGTCTGCCCCGACACTGTCTGTTTCTTCTAAAATCTCAATATCATCATCAGCAAAATCTCCGGATTCAATATCACTATCCTTGAAAGTCTCTGATCCAGCCTCATCGCCGGCAAATATGTCATTTTCATCCAGAATCTCTATATCCATATTGTCGATTTTCTTACTCATATATTTCCTCTTAACTGTTTTCCCAAAAGTCGTATAGCATAGTGTATATATTACTAATCTCTCTGCCAGCGACCGGATGCTCCACATGGAAGCACAAGTCCCGAATCCGTAACGGGAAGTCCAATTTCAGCAGCCTCGACATGTCCTCCACACTTTTTAACAATGGTGGAATTCATCATATAGCTGAGCACCGCCGGCTGCAGTCCCGTTGTATAAGAGTTGATCAGGTAGAATAATGGATTATCACTCAGTATATCCATTGTAAGCTTTACAAACGGATATATACTGTCTTCAATTTTCCAAATTTCTCCCTTAGGACCTCTTCCGTATGAAGGTGGATCCATTATAATTGCATCATACTTATTACCGCGCCTTATCTCTCTCTCGACAAATTTAACACAATCATCTACAAGCCATCTTACAGGTCTGTCTTCAAGACCGGAGCTTAAAGCATTTTCTTTGGCCCAGCCTACCATTCCCTTTGAAGCATCAACATGCGTGACCATAGCACCGGCCGCAAGTCCGGATAATGTTGCCCCACCTGTATATGCAAAAAGATTAAGTACCTTTATCTCCCCGGGTGCTCGTCTTCCCGATTCAATCTCTTCTCTGATTAAGCCCGAAAACCAGTCCCAATTTGTTGCCTGCTCAGGAAAAAGCCCTGTATGCTTAAAGCTGAAGGGTTTCAGATTAAACTTCAAATCCCTATATCCAATCTGCCACTCTTCAGGTAGTTTATGAAACTCCCATTCGCCACCACCGGCTTTGCTTCGGTGATAATGACCATTCATCTTTCTCCAGCCCGGATTATTTTTCTCACTGTCCCAGATTACCTGCGGATCCGGACGCACAAGTGTGTATTCACCCCAGCGTTCAAGCTTCTCTCCATCTGCCGTATCGAGAACTTCATAATCCTTCCAATTATCTGCAATCCACATATATTTTCCTCATTAATTACTTTCCTTGTCTTGTTCATCTTCCTGTCTGTCCCAGAAAGGAACATTAGTATTACGGTATACATCATAATTCTCTGTCGATGTCATATAATCAACACCATAATCGCTAAGGTCACCAATAACCTCGGCATCCTTTTCAAGAATCAGATAATTACAGTAATATTCCGTTGCATACTGCGTGAGCTTGTCTGCCGGCATATTGGGACTCATATACAGTTCAAAAAGTGGATTATCCAATTTTTTCCAGCTGTCAACCATACTGTCTCTTCCAAAAGGAAGCTGAATCGTTGTGGTATACTGCCTCACATAATGAACAAGCAATGGTGGGAAGGCCGCCCATACTCTTTCCCTGCCTTCTTCCGGCTTCACAATATCACACAGTTCAATAACCTCATCCGGAAGATTATATACATTCTCAGCAACTGTAACATTGCGATTAGTATATACGCAGGTTCCGCTGAATATAAGTATCAGCATAACGACTGCAACTCCTGCTCTTGTGTGATTACCGATAATCCTACAGCCTGCATACGCAATAACCATAGTCATTGGCAGTAGCCACAGCACTCTGTAATATGTTCCTTCATCAAGCATCTCATATATATAATATGCATAAGGAATAAAAAACAGAAGCTGTATTGCGGAAGGTACAACGACAAGAAGTACCTTAATATGCTTATCTTCCTCTGTAAACCAAAGATACATAAGAGCCGCAATAAAAAGAATACAATAATATCCCGTTCCATTATATGCTTTAAATATATCAAGAATCTCTGCCATGTTACTCATCTCTCCACTAAATCAGCATATACATTGCACCATATGCCACAAGCGGAACGCATGTGACAAGAAGTCTGAGTATCACCTGTATATCTCTTTTGTATACAGTAAGTATCAATCCCGATGCTCCAATAAATGCTGCTGCAAGCAATACACTGGCTGTACTGCACATTGCCGCCACGATGTTAACAAGCACCATCGTAATCCAATAACCAAGTCTGAATTCCTTTTCCAGATTTTCAGTATCATAAATGGCTAACATCAGCCATGTTATGCTAAGAATCACCATATTGGCCAGCATGGATTTCCCCTGCCAGGTTCTGGTCATCATAAATGTCGCATTAGTATAAATCGAAACATTTCCAAATATATACATAATACTTACAAACATCAGAAAAATTGGCTGCTTTTTCCTTTCTTTTCTAAAAAGAATAAGTCCGCACTGATAGTAAATCATATAGAGCAACGGAATAAGCACAAAACCAAGCAGCGAGTGGGCAATTATGGTCGGATGAATACCACTTATCCTTGACAGATATGCAATCCATATCGGAACACTTGCAAGTGCATGTCTAAGATCCATACTGGTTGTAAGCCCCGTATATGGCTTAATACTGTAAAGCGTGTTCGTCTCAACCGACAAAAGTGATTCAACCACATAGTAGGCATCATCACCATCAAATGACTGGGTAAACAGCGACATAACCATTTGGAATACGATAAGCAGAATTGCTATAATCCATAATCCAAGCTCCTCCCTTGACACTGCTATGCCATCCTTATGTCTGTCCTTAAACGGATTCCCATTCTGTCTTATATCAACCACAAGAAGCGTAAGTCCTGCCACAAACAGTATCGCTGAAAGAACAGAATATAATATCACTATCAGCCCAAATCCATCCGGTTTAAAAATAATAACCGGTATGGCAATCAATTGAAATAATGCCATTAATTCCACGAATCCCATTATATATACCATGGAAATTCTCTTCTTTTTGCGTTTTATAAAAAACGCCGGAATCAAACCCGCTCCAAAAGGCACTACCGTCAATATTAAAAACAAAATCAAAATATTAATTATCATATTGCTCCCAATATTATAAATCTATGCTGTCATAATCATAGAACTTAGCCAGATTACTAAGCAATTCAAGCTCTTCTTCAAGATTGTCAAGCGTAACACGTCTTGTTCCGTCCGCCATGCAATCTACCATATAATTACAGATTTCCGGACTGTAATGCGTATGGTCTGCGTAATTATCAAAATTACAGATTATATCCTCCTGATTCTGAAAAAAGAAAACCTCAACATTATCATATTCAAGCAGTCTTCTCGTCATATAATCATACTTTTTCACAATAGTATCAATCTTATCCTGTCTCTTGGCATCGTACCAGTAAAGAATACTGTACGGAGGATAGAAAATCGTGAATTCGGTTTCAGGATGTGCTTCTATATATGGAATAATATTAGCAGAAAAATTCGCCTCAATTCCTGCGATATATTCTTCCGCAGGAGTAGTATCTGCTATTTCTTCGGCCGGTGTATAGTAAAGGCGCACATTAGCCAGATTGTAGTGCATAGGCTGCCACCACATCTTATAAATCATATTCCAGTCAGACTTATCCTTTTTATCAAGCACAGGTCTTATTACATAATCAAGCAAAACATCCTTATTAAGCAGATACTTTACATCATTTACCGGATTCTTATCGTACAGATAATCCGTTATTGG
This sequence comes from Candidatus Colinaster scatohippi, assembly GCA_018064805.1. Taxonomy (GTDB): domain Bacteria; phylum Bacillota; class Clostridia; order Lachnospirales; family Lachnospiraceae; genus Colinaster; species Colinaster scatohippi. The sequence continues at coordinate 11,211 of JAGHUN010000068.1, read as the reverse complement.
ATATTTTGTCTGATTAATATCACAGGAATAATTAAGCTCATCTATTCCCAGGAAAACTCTCTTAACACTATCGCCCTTGGCATCAAATATAATCTCCATAATATTGGACTGATCCTTTGGATATGCGCCATTATAACTGAGTTTCTGTGTTATAAGCCCCATATCATCATAGAATCTCGATGTATCAAACGAAACCGTCATTGATGAGCCAAGCAACACACTATCATAGTCAATATTCCTGGCAAGTCCCGGATTCATATCCACCTGATCGTCTACCACATACGGATACCAGGTAAGCGGCTTATGATAATGAAAAAAAGGATCGACATATGCAATTAATCCTGCAGTCAACAAAAGCCCCGCCACTGTAACTGCAATTAAAATAATAAGAAATCGCTTCTTTTTACTCATAATCTTAGAAATTAAAATACAGGAATGTGCTGACACCGGAAAGCGAAACAACACACCATATCAATATAATTGCAAGAAAAAATGCAGTAGATATTCCATACTGAGTTCTGTCAGCCATCTCATGCACATTTGGTGCAAAGAAGGTAATAATAACTGCAAAAATAAGGAACAGAACCATCAATATATAATTACTGAAATCCCAACTCGTCAAATGCAGCACCTTAAGCAAATACCACAATTCACTCAGATTGAAATAATCCGCAAATTCTCTGCCCGGAAGCATCCAATTCCCTCTAAATACTTCCGAAAGAAGCTTAAACGCTTCACCGGTTCCCGATGCCCTGAAAAAGACCCATGCAATATTAACAAAAACAAAAGTAAGCAATACTGAAATGCCACGCCATAATACCGCTGTTGCATTATGCTTAGACCGAGTGAATGTCTCGCCATCCTTTTCTTTTCCTTTTGCAGTCTTTATCCTCTCATACATTCTTGTCAGAACATACAGTATTCCATGCATACTTCCCCAGAGAATAAAATTCCATCCGGCTCCATGCCATAATCCGCTAAGAAAAAATACAATAAAAAGGTTAATGTACATTCGCACATTCCCTTTTCTGTTGCCACCAAGCGGAATATATATATTTTTTGTAAAAAAACGACTGAGTGTAATATGCCAGCGTTTCCAAAAATCAATAATATTTGTAGCCTTATACGGTGAATTGAAATTAACAGGAATATCAATTCCAAGAAGCAGCCCCAGTCCTATTGCCATATCGCAGTAGCCACTGAAATCAAAGTAGAGCTGCAAGGTATAGAACAATATGGCAAGCAGGGCTTCGGTTGAATTAATTCCATATGCAAGATTTGCATATGCGAAATCAACCGCTCCACCAAAGGTATCCGCTATCAGAACCTTTTTTCCCATACCAAGGATAAATATATAAATACCTCGAAGAAACCTGTCAAAGTCAAATTCTTTTACACCAATAGCCTTAAACTGCGGTATCATCTCATCGTAATTAACAATAGGTCCCGCAATCAGCTGTGGAAAAAAACTGACGAAAAGTGCGTAGTCAACAAATGCACATTCCTTAATCTCTCCCCTGTAGGTATCTGCAAGAAAACCAACCTGCTGGAAGGTAAAAAAACTGATTCCGAGCGGAAGCAGAATGTTCCTAAGAGGCATTTCTGTTCCAAGTAGGGCATTACAGTTATCAATAAAAAAATCAAAATATTTGAAATAAAAAAGCACTGCAAGATTTATAACAATACCCGCAATAAAAACCGCCTTCCTTTTGCTATTAGCGGTTGCTTTCAGAATTCTGAATATCACATAGTTAAAGCCTATGGAAAAAAGCATTATCACAAGATAATTAACATTAAAGTATCCATAGAACCAAAGCGACATTGATATAAGCCATATTTTGGCTGCTACCGGCACCCTACTCCTTAACAGATAAAATCCGGCAAGACAGATTGGCAAAAAAGCCAGTATAAAAATATACGAATTAAATAACATATTTCATCTCCTGCCGTTACCTTTTTCTAATAACCGTAGTATGCTTTATACCACTTTGCAAACCTTGCAAGACCATCCTCAATGGATGTGTCCGGCTTAAAGTCAAAATCCTTCATAAGCTCTGATACATCTGCATAGGTCTGGTATACATCTCCGGGCTGCATTGGAAGAAATTCCTTAGTAGCCTCCATCCCAAGCGCCTTCTCGAGCGCAGCCACAAAATCCATAAGTTTTTCCGGCTTATTGTTGCCGATATTATATATCTTATAGCAGGCACCAAGCTCATCCGGTTCAGGCTCATTATTAAGAATATTGAATACTCCTGTCACTATGTCGTCAACATAGGTAAAATCACGATACATATCGCCATTATTGTATATCTGTATCGGCTCACCCTTCATCATCTTATTGGCGAACTTAAAGGCTGCCATGTCCGGTCTTCCCATTGGTCCGTATACAGTAAAGAAACGAAGGCCGGTGGCCTTAATTCCATACAATTTACAATACGAATATGCCATAAGTTCATTACTTTTCTTAGTTGCAGCATAAAGAGATACCGGCTTATCAACCTGATCTGTAGTTGAAAACGGAACCTTAGTATTACCGCCATATACCGAGCTTGAAGAGGCATACACAAGGTGGTCCACATCATTATTTCTGCAACATTCCAAAATATTGGCAAAACCGACAATATTAGACTGGATATAAGCCTCCGGATTCTCAATGCTGTATCTTACACCGGCCTGCGCCGCAAGATTAACAACAACATCCGGATGATAGAGTTCAAACACCTGATCAAGTGCATTCTTATTGGCAATGTCACCCTTAATAAAGGTGAAACTTCCATTCATTACATCGCCGCTTATTTTTCTAAGAATCGCAAGACGGTCCTCCTTGAGCTTCACATCATAATAATCATTCATATTGTCATAGCCCACGACATCTGCGCCTTCTTCCAAAAGCCTCTTGCAGAGATAAAAGCCAATAAATCCGGCAGCTCCTGTGACCATATATACCTTATCTTCGTCAAACTGCTTCATATAACCTCCATGCCTCTTATCTTCCTATGCTGTAATATTCAACACCGGCATCCTTCATATCCTGAAGCTTATACAAATTGCGTCCATCATATACAAGCGGTGTACGCATATATTTTACATAGTCCTCAGGCTTAACTGCCTTTATTTCTCCCCATTCGGTGAAAACAAAACAGATATTTGCATCCGAAAGTGCCTCCTCAGGTGTATCAACATAGTTCATTGTACCCCTTTCAATTGCTCCTTCAGGGAATTCCATCTTAGCTCTCGGAACACCGGCAGGGTCATAAGCATATATACCAGCTCCTGCTGCTAACAATAGCTTAATATTCTCAGAAGATGGGGCCTCTCTAAGATCATCTGTTCCGGCCTTGAAGGTAAGACCCAGTACCGCAACCTTAAGTCCGGAGAATGTAATCATTCTTTCCTTTGCCTTCTCAAAGAGCCTTGTTTTCTGCTTTTTATTAACCTCAACACAAGCATCAACAGTTTTAAGATCATAACCATATTCTTTAGCAAGGAAACGAAGTGCCTTAGTATCCTTAGGGAAACAGCTTCCACCAAAACCTATACCGGCATTTAAGAATTTAGCACCGATTCGCATATCATAGCTCATTCCCTTTGCTACATCTTCTATATCTGCGCCCACAAGCTCACACAGATTTGCAATATCATTCATATAGCTGATCTTAAGAGCCAGAAAATCATTGCATGCATATTTAATCATCTCAGCACTTCTTCTCTTTACTGATACAATAGGGAGTTCAAATGGCTTATATATCTCCATAAGCTTGGCCTCTGCCTCTTTTGATTCAGTACCGATAATAATTCTTGCAGCATGAAGTGTGTCATGTACTGCCGTTCCCTGAGCAAGGAATTCAGGATTGGATGCAACTTCAACCTTAACATCATTTACAAGGAAATCCTTAATAAACTGCTCAACCTTGTCATTTGTTCCGATTGGTACAGTTGACTTAACTACAACAAGACAATCGTGCTCCACGCTCTCTGCAATCTGTCTGCACACAGTAGCTATATAGCTCAAATTAGCACTGCCGTCAGGCATTTCAGGAGTACCTACACCTATAAAGATTGCCTCAGCATCTTTGTATGCATTTGCATAATCAGTCGTATAGCGAAGCCTTCCTGTCGGATTATTTTTCTTCATTAATTCCTCAAGACCCTCCTCATAAATAGGAGAGACGCCTGATTCCATCAGCTTAACCTTTTTCTCATCGATATCAACGCATGTAACCTCATGTCCTTTTTCCGCAAAACACACACCGGCTACAAGTCCCACATATCCTGTTCCTGCTACTGCTATTTTCATATAACCTCCAAGTTCATTTATATCACTTAATCGTTATTTCCAAAAATAAACATATCTATTTATTTTACCACATTTAGTCAAATAAATGGATTATAAAAACGACTTCCATCTATATATGTAATGGTCAGAGCAATAATCATAAAAAGTATCATAGTGATTATTACTGCATAATCGTTCTTCTCAAGCTTCCTGCTCATATACCAGGTACGTTTCTTGTATCTTCCAAAGTTTCTTAATTCCATTGCTGTGCTGATAGTATCAATTCTATTCATACTCGAGAAAACCAAAGGAAAAATAATGGCAGTGGTCGCCTTAATTCTTTCAAATAATCGGCCTTTTTTGCTCATTTCAATGCCACGTGCCATTTGCGCATTTTTAATCTTGGTAAAATCATTCTGAATATCCGGAATATATCTGAGTGCTATTGCAATTGAATATCCTACATTATAATGAATTCCCATTCTGTTAAGAGAAGCCGCAAGCTCAGATGGATTGGTCGTTACCATGAATATAAAAATAGACGGCACAATTGTAAGATATTTAAGAACAATATTCATCTCATAAAAAAGTTGCTCAGCAGTAACAGTATACCTGCCGGAGCCGCATAAAACTGTCCTTGTTCCATATATCACTTCTCCCTGATTGGGACTGAACAGAAATATCGCTGAAACATTCAGAATCAGGAAAAAAATGATAAACTTAAATACAGATCCAACCTGTCTCCACTCCGTCTTAGATATTTTAAAAAGGAACAGGCTTGCAACAAGCATAAATACAAGAACTCTTGTATCATAAGTCATCATACTTGTTACTGACCAGCAAATAAAAAAGACAAGCTTGGTAATACCACTGAGTCTGTCAATCCATGTATTCTTTTTCTCGTAAGTAAGTAATTTACGCGCCATGGTTAACCTCCTCTCTAAGCTTTCTCTCCATCATTATAAAATGCTCTGTAAATCCATCTGCATCATCTATTCCGCAGGCTTTTGACAAATCATACAGAGATGTTCTTTTAAGATATGCCTTGTCTGCAATCTCACTGTTTGTAAGTATCGCAGCAGGCGTCGAATCGGCAAGAAGCACACCATCTGCAATGACAACTGCCCTCTCCGTATATTCGAGCATAAGATGCATATCATGAGTAATCATGATAATAGTTGTACCGGCTTCCTCATTGATACTCTTAATAAATTCCATTATCTCGGTATAATGCCTGTAGTCCTGACCGGCTGTAGGCTCGTCAAGTATAATAATCTCCGGCTCAAGAACAAGGATTGAAGCAATTGTAACTCTCTTCTTCTGGCCATAGCTAAGGGCAGAGACCGGCCAGTTCCTGAAGGGATATAATCCACAGATTTTAAGAACATTATTAACCCGTTCTTTAATCTCATCCTCCGGGACGCCCCTTGTTACAAGTCCAAGAGCCACCTCATCAAATATCATAGTCTTAGATATCATCTGATTAGGATTCTGCATTACAAGTCCAACCCGTTCCCCTCTTTCCTTTATGCTTAATGGAGCTATATCTTCCCCTTTTAATTTTATTACCCCCGAATCAGGATTAATAAACCCACAGATAAGATTAGAGAGAGTAGTCTTACCGGCTCCATTCTTACCAACGATCGCCATCATTTCTCCTTCTTTTACAGTGAAAGAAATGTCTGCAAGTGTCTTTCTGGTCTCATTATATGAAAAAGAAACATTTTCGATGGACAATACATCATTTTTATGTTCAATGACAGGTACAGCTTCCGTTGAATAGTACCAGTCTCTAACCTTTGAAGCATGCTTATCAATATGCATTGTAGATATCTGACCGGCCTCATCCTCCGATTCAATCACACAACCTGCATATTTAAGCGCAGTAACATAGAGCGGCTCACGAATTCCTGTCTCATTAAGTATATCAGTTGCCAGAAGATCATCCGGCGATAAGTCCGCAGCAATTCTTCCTTCATTCACAACAATTATTCTATCAGCATCACAGTAAAGGGCGTCTTCAAGACGATGCTCAATAATTATTACTGTCTTTTTCTCATCCTTCTGTATGCTGTCTATAAGTTCGATTGCTCTCTTACCGGTTGCAGGATCAAGATTAGCAAGTGGCTCGTCAAATAACATTACCTCTATGTCCTCTATCATTACACCGGCCATAGATACTCTCTGCTTCTGTCCTCCCGAAAGTTCTCCCGGTGCACACTCAAGCAAACTGCTTACTTCTACAGTCTCTGCAGTCCTTGCAACTTTTTCCAAAATCTCCTGCTGCGGAATCATATTATTCTCAAGAGCAAAAGCTATATCCTCTGCCACTGTAAGTCCTATAAACTGTCCATCCGTATCCTGAAGTACAGTACCAACGGTCTTAGATATATTAAAAATATCAAGTTCCTTGGCGTTTTTTCCGGCAATCGTAACACTTCCGGATATATCTCCTGTATATATATGCGGAACTAATCCATTGATACAATTAGCTAACGTAGATTTGCCCGATCCTGACGGACCAATTATTAATATTTTTTCTCCCGGATAAATTTTAAGATTAATGTCATACAGTGTCGGTTCAACCTGTGCCCTGTACTTAAATGTGAAGTTAGTGAATTCAATAATTGGAGTAAGTGATTTATCAGTCATATAGCCCTTCCATGTACCTTTTATTAGTCTCATATGATTATAACACGATAGCCCGGGTTAGTCATACCCGGGCTATTGTTAAACAATATAAGATTTACAATTAATCTTCCTTCTGAAGACTTGATGATTTAGCAATAAGCTTGGCATATGCAACACCAAGAAGTGTACCAAGAATTGCTGTAATTATAACATTGGCAAGGAATGCAAGCGCACCCTGTGCAAATACCTTGTTAGCAGGCTCTGCATAAATAACAATATCAAGTACCGGTGCAACAACAATCCATGCTACTGCATTGGCTACAACCTGAACGAGATTGAAGATTCCAATCTGCTTACCGCCAAACTCACCCTCGCGAACATTGTAATACTTAGCAAGAAGTCCAATTACAAGACCTACAACACCCTCCGGAACTACCCATGACCACCATACGCCGCCATAGAAGAATGCATCACCTAAGGCATGTCCAAGAAGACCTACAACACATCCAACAATTGGTCCATATACAGCTGAAAGGAAACCAAGCAATGCTGCTCTTACCTGAAGTGCTGTGTTTGGAACAATTACAAGTGGAATCTGAACCTCTGTAAGTACTACAAACAATGCTGTTCCAATTCCGGCTGCTACGACCTGCTGAATACCAAATTTTTTCTTATCCATTTATTCTCTCTCCTTCTCATCCTAATGAGATATTAATATCTCTAACAATAATTATTAGCCTACAGACTATTATATGTCAATAATATTGGCCTTCACTTTTTACAATAATTTGTAATAGTTATTGCCCATAACCCGGCAATAATTGATTACATACTTTTCAGTACTTCTTCAATCAGCATATTGTCTGCCAGTCCTTCACTAAAAGCAGTGGCGCTTCCTGCAGCTACACAATATCTGACAATTGTGTCATAATCTTTATTTTGACCAGCCTGTAGATATTTTGAAACAAAAGCTGATACCGTAGCATCCCCAGCACCAACAGAATTAATAACCTGTCCTTTTGGAGCGGTAACTTCGTGGATGTCTCCCTTTTCATCAATCAGGACCGCACCCTTTGCTCCCATGGATACAAGAACATTCTTTGCCCCCATTTCTTTGAGTTTATTGCCATATTCTGCAGCCTGCTTTGGTGTAGTAATCTCCACCCCGAACAGATTGCCTAATTCATGGTGATTAGGTTTAATTAACAGTGGATTATACTTAAGTGCATCAAGCATTTCTTTAGATGACGAGTCAATAATAATCTCTGCACTGCAGTTTCTTTTTCTCAAAAAAGAACAGATATCTGTATAGGTGGACCTGCTCATGGAAGCAGGAATACTTCCTGACATAATTAAAATATCGTCATCTGTGATGGCTGATAACTGCTCATACAGTCTGTCTATATCCTCATTAGTAATTACCGGCCCCATTCCGTTGATCTCGGTCTCTTTTCCCGTGTTAGACAACTTTACATTAATTCGTGTCATACCCGATGTAGCATTCACAAAGTCTGTCTTAAGACCATCCTCACGTAGCATTGCAGTTAACATCTCACCCGTCTTACCTGCTACGAATCCAAGTGCTACCGATTCAAGTCCCAGATTCTTAAGTACAGTAGAGACATTAATTCCCTTGCCACCTGCATATATATTCTCACGATTTGTCTTATTAAGTTGTCCTTCTTTGAAATCATCTACGCCGACAACATAATCAATCGCCGGATTTAATGTAAGTGTATAGATCATTGTATTCTCCAAGATATTCAATAAAGCCCCCTTCCGCCAGAAGGAGGCCTTAGAATTTGTTTATTTTATGGTGAATGAGACAAACATGATGTAACCACCTTCAGTGTAATAATTAGAGTTTTCCGGAACGGTAACTGATATCCATCCAGTACCTCTTGATGTATTGTTGCTATAGAAGCAGTTATAATCCTGTCCTTCCTTAAGCACTTTACCGTTATACTTAAGTGTCAGCTTAGGAGTAAGTGCCTTGCCCTTATATGTCTGAGTCGGAATCTTTACTACTGTAACAGAGGTTGAAAGTTCCGCTTTTTCAATAGCAAAATTCTCTTCTACGTAAGATTCCTTCTCGTTTATCTTAGGCGCTGTCAGATTCTTGTTAACAGGCATAATTCTTACAGTTGGCGCATTGTCACTATCACTTGCTGCTGCATTTAAATTATTCTTATACACAAACTTAAGAACCTTAGGGTTAACTGCCTCTCCATTTGGAGTAGTTACTGCAACGGATGGCTTAATGTCCTTACCTGTGTAAACAATATTATTTCCATTATTAACGACTATCTCGTCAGCTGCGCCTAAATCCCAAGAATTAATTTTATACTTAATCACAAAGCTATTAGTCTTATCTGCAGCTACTCCGGTATATGTTCCCTTGAATTTTATAGTCGCCGTAGCCAGTTTGGTATCTGTCGAGACATTTGTATTATTACTGTATGAAATCGTATAATCTACGCCCTCATTCAGCCAATTACTAAGAGCACAATCGAAAATTTCTATCTCAGGCTTGATTGCATATCCTGTGTAATAATATTCTGGTATTTTACCCTGTTCACCTGCATAGAATGTAGCATCATTATTGCCAACGGTAACCTGTAGTTTACCAAGAGTAGCCTTATCAACAACCCTCTTATTTATAGTATATGTCTTAGTTACTGTACCATAATAATTGCCAAGACCATAGACTGTGACCTTAGCCTTCCCTGCTGCCGTTTTATCCTGATAAGCGTAAGTATAGCTATCAAGTATTTTATCTGAACCATCTGAATTGCCACCTATTTCAGTTATCTGTATTTCCGGTTCATGCACTTCTCCGGTATATTCTATTGAATAATTATCTACAGGTACCCCATCCTTAAGGAACTGTACTTTAAACCTTTTGGCATCAGCTATATTGTTCTTTGCATCCGCAATAGAAAAGGTAACATCAAATGGATCTCCTGTGAGTCCACCATTAGCAGTCGGAACCACCTTTACAATCGCCTCATCAATTGATGGCTCAATATTATTACTATATTCCAATGTATAATCTACTTTTTCTACATACTTCTTTAAAACATTACACTCTTCATCACAATATCGTACGGTTACTTTAGGCTTAATTTCCCTGCCTGTATATTTATAAGAATAGTCAGCCACATACGAGTCCCACAAAACAACGCCAGTATTTACTTTATTAATCTTAAAATTAATAGTCTTAGTTCCCTGATAGTAACCGATACCCTGAATAAGAATAGATGGAGCTTTAGCTGCCTTAAATCCTTCGTCACCGGCACCAAGAGTATATGAATTAATATTATTGGTATACTTCTTAATAACATAATCCTTGCCTTTTACAAGCGTCTTATCCTTATATGTCACAACAGGTTCAGGTGTAATTGCACGACCTGTAAAATCATATGATTGGGTCGTCAATTCTACTTTAATCGTATCATTTTCTCCTGTCTCTGTAGCCTTGTTAAAGGTCGGTTTTGCAACAGTATATTTATATGTCTTAGTTCCTTCATAGCCGCCAACTCCGACAATATCAACTGATAATGCCCCTGGCTTTACGCAGTTATCTTTGTAGTCATAATCGCCATTATACTTGACTACATAATCTCCAGCCGTGTTACCCATCGGAGACATTTCAGCTTCTGTCAGTTTCACAGGCTCTGTTCCAGAAATGTCATATATCTCGATTAAAGCCTCATTTCCCAATCCGTCTTCACTATTATCCCAGCTTGTAGGTGCGACCACATTAATCTTAACCTTCTTAGCATCCGTGATATTTGTGCCCTTAATTGTAAATGTGACTTCTTTTCTTCCCGAATATACCTGGCTTCCTTCAGCAGCTGTAAGCACGAGTTTTGCCAGTCCCGCTGCTGTATTATTTTCATATAAAATTTCATATTCACCATCAGCAAGTGGCTTGCCCTTAGTATCATTAACTTCAACCTTGGTTGGAACAATACCCTCCTCGGACATTGCTGCTTTCTTGCTATATGAAACTACAGTTCCTGCCTTAGTTGATCCGGCAAAATACATCTTAATAACTGCCTTAGACAAATCAAATGCCTGTGCTGTAACAACAGTAATTCTGGCATCTTTTGTAAGCCCTGCCGGAATTGTATATGTATATCCATCAGTATCAGTACCACCATCTTCAGCTGTAAGCTCAATATCAGTATCTCCTACCTTATAGCTTACCTTGGTAATAACATTACCGGTATTAGGCTTTACAACAAATGTAAATGGAGTCTCTCTGCCAACATATTCTCCCGGAATAGAGTTATACC
>JAGHUN010000037.1 GCA_018064805.1 Candidatus Colinaster scatohippi | reverse complement strand
ACTCGTCTCCGTCAGTTAGAAGAAATTTCCAACAGTTTCAAGGGTGTAGATAAGTCATTTGCCATTCAGGCCGGTAGAGAGGTTCGTGTAATGGTAGTTCCAGACCAGATTAATGATGCCGATATGGTATTGCTTGCTCGTGATATTTCTAAGAAGATTGAAGAAGAAATGGAATATCCGGGACAGATTAAGGTCAATGTAATTCGTGAGTCACGAGTTACTGATTACGCAAAATAAGTTTTATTTAGAAGGTTGTATGAATAGTACAGCCTTCTTTTTTTGCTCAATTACTTGCATAAAGATATATATTAGGGTAGAATATTAGTGCTAATCGAGTGATTGTATACAATTATACAAGTCTATGAGTTGGAGGAATATTATGAAATCATACAAGTCTATGAGTAAGGAAGAGTTACAGGCACTGAAGAAAGAACTTGAGGCAGCTTATGTAGATGCCAAGGGTAAAGGGCTTAGCCTTAACATGGCTCGTGGAAAGCCGGGATTATCACAGCTTGAGCTTGCTATGCCAATGCTTGATGTTATCAGCAGTGAGTCTGATATGCATACAATACTTGGTACAGATACGCGTAATTATGGTGATCTTGACGGTATCGGTGAGTGTAGACGTCTTATGGCTGATATGATGGAAGTTGAAAAGGATAATGTTATCGTTTGTGGTAATTCATCCCTTAATATAATGTACGATACAATTGCCAGATCATATGCATTTGGTGTTGCAGGACAGGAGCCTATGTGCAAGCAGGAGAAGCTTAAGTTTTTGTGTCCTGTTCCGGGATATGACAGACACTTCAGAATAACAGAGGAATTTGGTTTTGAGATGATTAACATTCCTTTATCTGAGGATGGTCCGGATATGGATATGGTTGAACAGTATGTTAATAATGACCCTGCTGTAAAGGGTATCTGGTGTGTACCAAAATATTCTAATCCAACAGGTATAAGCTATTCTGATGAGACAGTAAAGAGATTTGCTGCCTTGAAGCCGGCGGCAAAGGATTTTAGAATTTTCTGGGATAATGCATATTGTATTCACCATCTTTATGATGATAAGCAGGATAAGATTCTTAACATTCTTGAGGAGTGCGAAAAAGCCGGTAATCCGGATATGGTTTATATTTTTGCTTCTACATCGAAAATCAGCTTCCCGGGTTCGGGCGTAGCTGCTGTTGCTTCATCACTTGCCAATATTGATTGGATGCTTAAGAAGATGGGAACACAGACAATTGGTCATGATAAGATTAATCAGCTTCGTCATGTTCGTTTCTTTAAGGATATTAATGGACTTAATGAGCATATGAAGAAGCATGGAGATATTCTCAGACCTAAGTTTGAGGCTGTAGTAGATACACTTGAGAAGGAACTTGGCGGACTTGAGATAGGTTCATGGGTTAAGCCTAATGGCGGATATTTTATTTCCTTTGATTCACTTCCGGGATGTGCTAAGGAGATAGTCGCTAAATGTAAGGAGCTTGGAGTTGTACTTACAGGAGCCGGTGCTACATACCCATATGGTAAGGATCCGGAAGATAAGAATATTCGTATTGCGCCTTCATTCCCAACGCCTGAAGATATGCAGACTGCAGCAGAGATTTTTGTTCTTTGTGTTAAGTTAGTTGCTGTTAATCATCTTCTTGAGGCATAGTATTTGTGGTTTACAATAACTGGCAAATAAGTTAAATAGTTATTTTTTCTCCGATGTCATTGACATCGGAGATTTTTGTTTTGAAATGTTAATCACAACATCTAGTAGACATAACTAGACTTGCGCCGACATGTTGTGGAAAAGCCGAAAAAGCTTGAAAAATCAGCATTTTTTGAGAAAAATAGGCATTGATTTTATGGTTTTATATGGGTATAATGGGTGCTGACGACTCTTTAAGAGTGGTCCAGATAGGGGATTAGTTTAGATGCAGAGAGAAATAGATTCGTTCATTTCTTATTTACATAATGTCAAGAAAACATCGGCTAACACAGAGATGTCGTATCAGAGAGATTTGAAAAAAGTACGTGCTTATTTCGAGGAACAGGGGATTAAGGATGTTACGGAAATAACAGAACGTGGTCTCAATGGATACATTCGTTTGATGACTGATGAAAATTTCAAGCCGGCAACGATTTCAAGAAGTATTGCTTCTATTAAGGCCTGGTTCCATTATATGGCTAATGAAGGAACAATCACTAAGGATGTTTCGATAGCTTTAAAGGCGCCTAAGATTGAGAAAAAGGCTCCGGATATAATGACTACAGCTGAGGTCAACAGACTTTTGGAGCAACCTTCAGGTGATTCGCCGAAGGAAATTAGAGATAAGGCTATGCTTGAACTTCTTTATGCCACAGGTATTAGGGTGTCTGAGCTCATTTCGCTTAAGACATCAGATGTTAATCTTAATCTTGATTATATTACCTGTAGTGATAGTAAAAAGGAGCGAATTGTTCCATTTGGTCATACAGCGCATGAGGCAATAGTGAGATATCTTGAAGGCGGCAGGGATTCACTTATTCAGGGTGAAAAAAGTGATAGCCTGTTTGTAAACTGTTCAGGTGTAGAGATGAGTCGACAGGGTTTTTGGAAACTGATTAAGTTCTACACTAAAAAGGCAGGGATTGAGGCCGATATTACACCTCATACCTTAAGACATTCTTTTGCAGCCCATCTTGTGGGGAACGGTGCGGATTTGAAGAGTGTACAGGAGATGCTTGGGCATTCGGATATATCTACGACTCAGATTTATGCATCTATGAATCACAACCGTCTTAGGGATGTGTATGCGAAGAATCATCCAAGAAAATAAAATGGTTAAATTGGCCTTTGATTTGTATAATCAGAGGGCTTTATTAATAGAAAATTAATAAAATAATAAAGATTATTACCTTGTAGATGGATATGATTAGGATATAATTTAACATAGTAAAATTAACATTTGGTAATAGGAAAGTATATTTATTATGAGCGAAAAAATAAACGATAACGAATATATTGAAGAATTAACGGCCGATGAGGATAAATCTGTCGCAGACAGTATAGAAAACGAATATATTGAAGAACTTACGGAAAATGACAGTGCCAGAATTAAAAAACAGGCAGAAGATGAGTATGACCGTAAAAAGAAAAAGGTTGAAAAAGAAATATTAAGGCAGGATAAGGATTCAGATAAGTTGTATTTTGTCGAGACTATTATTGGTCTTGGTCTATTAATACTGCTTCTTATACTGGCTGCTTTTCTTTTTTATAAAAAGGAAATTAAGGTAGCACCTGTGGAATTAGAGACTGAGACAGTAGAAATACAGGAGAGTCTTGTACAGGAGATTATTTCCGATGAAGAAGAGGAAAGCATCATACCTGAGACCGATAGTTCAGAGACCGATCCGGCTATAGATATGGCAGAGGATGCAAGAAAGGAATTACCGGTTGGAGAATATCCACAGCAGTATATTCCGGGTAAGATGCTTAAGAACAAATCAGATGATTCTCAGATGAAGGAAATATGCTCTTATTGGGAGGAGTATCATTTGGAAGCAGTTTGGGATTTGCTCAATCTGCCAAGAGTCAGAGCGCTTACTACGGAACTTAAGAAAACGGATGATTTTTACTATTGCGGTTCAGTGAATTCAGAAGGCTTGCCTGAAGGCAGAGGCTTGGCCATATATGCAAGAGATACCTATTATTATGGGGATTGGAAGAACGGACTCCGTGATGGAAAAGGTATGTGGGTGCGACTTTTTATTGATAAGACAGGTATTGTTAATGGAGTAAGTGGTGTAAAGGAGCATCAGTATTCCGGTGAATGGAAGGAAGATTACCCATTTGGTGAGGGCCAGGAGACCTTTATTTATGATTACCCTGAGACTGAAGATGAATATATAATAAGGAATGCCATTGGAAGATTTAAGGATGGTTATTATAATGGCAAAATGTATATAATTACTCAGGACAAAGAAAATGCGGATTCAACCACCGATTGGTATGGTAATGCTCAGATGGGTAGCTTTACATTCTTGAATGATAAGAAAAATTCGATTGGAAAGAGGGCTATCTGGGAAATCGGTGAAGGCTTTGAGACTGAGGAACAGGATGGTTGCAGATGGATAATGCCAAGAGATAATATGGATTTTGGTATTGCAGGTCTTAAAAGATAGTTAAGCAGTATTATTAGTATTATCAGACTTATGTGGAGACGGGATTAATATGGATAATATTATAGGATACTTAAAAGAATTTGGTGGATATACATTTTCAGAGCGCTCATTTAATGAAGTTGATGCGTTGATACTTGCGCAATTTTCATATTTTGGATGGGGGAATGTTATCCCGGGATTGTCAAAGAATACTGAGGCAGTGTCACTTGAACAAATGAAGGAAAAAATGGATGCATCTGAAGTTTTTTACTTTAAAATGTATGAGATTGACAATAAAAAGCTTTGGGCAGAATTACTTGCAAGCAGAAGATTTGCGCATATGAAGTGCAATTACATCAGTGATATATTCAGTGAGACTATGCAGACGCAGTTCTGTGCATTTACAGTATTCCCTGAGGGATCGCTTCCGGTTGTGATTTATCGTGGAACGGATGATACCATACTTGGCTGGAAGGAAGACTATGATATGGCCAAGGATGCGCCGATTGCAGGGCAGAGAATTGCTTCTATGTATCTAAGACAGGTTGCACTTAGGATTGAAGGCGATTTTATGGTTGTCGGTCATTCTAAGGGGGGAAATCTGGCTGTTTTTTCGGTTCTTGATAATAATGAAGATGTTCAGAAGCGTGTTGCGGGGATTTATAATTATGACGGACCTCATTTTAGGAAGGATATCCTCGACAATTATGAATATGAGAAAATAAAGGACAAGATACATAAATATATTCCACAGTCTTCGGTGGTGGGAATACTGATGGAGACAGAGCATGATTATAAGGTGGTATATAGTGCAGCCAATGTTGGTTCTAAGCAGCATAATCCATATAACTGGGCAGTAAAAAGAGGAAAATTTGTGTATGAGGATGATGTACATGGTCACTCGAAAAGATTAAATGAAATGCTGCAGTCCGTTATCGGTAACATGGATAACGATCAGATTGAACTTATCGGCCGGCTGATTTTTGCAATTCTGGAAGCCGGAGATATATCTTCAACTGAGGAACTATGGGGCGATGAAAGAAAAAGTATATCGCAACTATTGGCATCAATGAAGAATATGCAGCCTGAACTTAAGGAACAGATTAAGGAACTTGTGGGAGAGCTTATTAAGGAGAGTTTTTCGAAAGATTAAGATTATAGTTGAAAAGACTATGGTTAATATATTGGCAAAATGCACCGATAATGATAATATAAAGGTGTATATGAGTGTGTTTATAAGTCACGGAGGACATATATTATGAGCATATCAATTAAAGCAAAGACTGATTATAGCAGTTTGTTTGGAAGCCTTGGGAATGGTTCTGCTAATAATATGAATGGCATTAATCTGTCAGATTATGCAAGTATTAAGAATGGTTCGTATGGCAAGCTTATTAAAGCATATTATTCCAAGAATTCTGCAGAAGATATAGAAGAGAAAAAGCAGGCGGCTACAGACAAGGCCTCATCGCTTAAAAAGGTTGCTACTACAGCAGATGAAGTTAAGAAGGCTGCAGATAAGCTTACAAGTAAGGGAAAAGACTCAGTATTTAACCAGAAGGATATTGAGGTGGCCGGAGAAGACGGTACTAAGACCACTAAGAAGGGCTATGATACTGATTCTATCTATAAGGCAGTTAAGTCATTTGCGGACAGCTATAACAGCTTCATCAATAAAGCTAAGAAGTCATCAGAGGATTCAGTAGCAAATAGAGCTGATTCGCTTGCCAATATGATGACAGTGAACTACGGTGCACTTCGTAATGTGGGCATCGAGATTAATGATGATGATACGCTTACTGTTAATGAAGAAAAGTTCAAGAATTCAGATATGAATGCAGTTAAGAATCTTTTTAATGGTAATCAGTCACTTGCATATCAGATATCAGCGCAGGCTTCAATGATTGGAACAAGCGCTACTACAGCGGCAAATAGTGCTTCCGGATATACTAATTCGGGTACATACCAGTCATCATATTCTACAGGTAGTATGATTAATGATATTGTATAGTGAATAATTGTAAAAATGGTGAATATAATCCGTTCTGTGAGTGTGCAGAACGGATTTTTTGTTATATAATAAAAAGTGGGCATTGGGCCTAAATGGGAAAGTAAATAGTTATAGAAAGTCAGGGAAAAATGAGAAAGAAAGTATTATCGGTAATTTTAAGTATTGTAATGTCTGCATCAATGGTGATGCCTGCATTTGCCGCTCCGGCAGATGTTGTGCCGGATTTTGATGTGGCAGTAGAGGAGCAGACAGAGAGTAGTGAAAATGTATCTACTGATGAGTCTGTTTTTTCTACTGAAGAGACAGAGGCCTCATCTGAGGTAGTGATTTCAACAGATGATGTTGAGGAGACAGAGTCGTCCGCAGTTGAGACAGATGTGGAAGAGGACATTGTTATAGAGGCCGTTACCTGGACAGAAGAGTTCCCGGTAAAGTATGACAATGATGCCTTATATGAGGGGTATGTTAGCAGCCTTTTTGGGGGAGAGAATGCGGAAATTATGCTTCAGGCAGCATCTAAATATGATGGATTAACTGCAAATGAGAAAAAGGTATATAACGAACTCAAAAAAGATATAGCGGATATTCTTGATGGTAAGAGAACACCAACAAAGTTCAATATTCCTGTATCTACACTTGGAATTAATAATAAATTCAGTTCTTCTGAATATGGTTATACAGGCGGAGATACTACAGCAGTATGCGAAAACATTAAGGAGACCTGGGATATCAGTGCACTAAAGGTTCTTACTGCTCTGGTAGAAGATATGCCATATGAAATGTACTGGGTAGATTATAAAAAGGGAAGCCTTATTGGAGGAGACAGTATACTAGTCTCTGATGATGGTAAGGAAATAACATTTCCTGTTAATTCAATTGATATTACTTTATATGTGGCACAGGAATATAGCTTAACAGGAGCGGAGGGCACAACGGTTATTGATTCAGAAAAGGCTAAGGTTCCTAAGCAGTCTGTAACAAACGCCAAGGCTATTATTAGTGAATATGCAGGAAAGACAGACTTGGAAAAACTTGAGGGCTATAGAGATAAGATCTGTGAATATGCAAGCTATGATGCTACGGTTAAGTCAGGTGCTACACAGATTATTAATGTATTTGATGGTAATGATAAAACTAATGCAGGTAGTGAAGGTTATGCGGGAGCTTTTCAGTACCTATGTGATAATTCAACCTTTACAAGTAATAAGATTCATTCATATATACTAAATGGACTTATCAAGGATGACGGAACATTTGAAAACAAAAATCATACATGGAATGCCGTACACATGGACAATGACAAGATATATTTTGTTGATGTTACATATTGTGATACCGGTATGGTTGGATATCCGGACAAGTTTTTCCTGATTGGTGGTGAAACAGAAAAGTTCAATGTTAATAATATAGACGGAATTCAGTATAAGAATATCTATATAGGTGATGCTATATATAAGTATTCACTCAGAACTGATATGCTGGATAAGTATTCTGAGTCAGAGCTTACAATTAGTGCAAGTAACTATTTTGAACATGAGATTAGTCAGTATACCAATAATGATGTAAAGGTTACATGGGATGAGATTATCTCTAATGAGAAGACTAATAATGTGTTCACAATTGGGTATAAAGCAACTGTAAAGTGTAAATGTGCCAGATGCTTAAAGGAGAATCCGGCGGGTGTTGATATAACTGTAGCCTCAGGTATAGTTGGTATATTAGATAAGTATGTTGCGAAGCAGCCGACATGTCATGAGAATGGCGAGACAGGTGTAGGACCATATATTGAAATGGATTTCCTTAAAAAGGGAACAAAGCGTAAGGTCACTATACCGGTAAGACCTATAGCAAAATATACAGAGCATGATTTTGGGGATTGGACAGCTGATAAGAATATTGATGGTCGCATGACAAGGACCTGTAAGCGTAAGGGCTGTGGTGAGACAGAAGAAAAATATACTATTGGTGAGGAACCGGTATGTGTAGCACCGACAGGTGTGACAGCGACATATGGTCAGACGCTTGCTGATATTAGTCTTGTTAATCCATCAACCAATACACCAGGTAGATGGGACTGGGTAGATGAAAAAATGTCAGTCGGTGATGCCGGCACTAAAACCTTCTATGCTAATTTCATTCCAACTGATAGGAATAAATACCATCCGGTAATGAAAATTAAGGTATCTGTGGAAGTTAAGAAGATTGACTATACAGGTAATAAATCAGCAGCCGGTAGCATAGATAAGCTTGCTACATGTTATACAGTTATAAATCTGCCGGAGATTCCAGCAGGTGCTAATTATGGAGCAATTAACAATCCTTCAGATGCTAAGGTGACTGCAGATATAGATAAGGCTAAAAGGCAGCTTAAGGTTACATCAAAAGGCTTCGATTCTGATGATGTAATTGAAATGACAATTGATGTAAATGGCGCAACTAATTATAAGGATTATAAGATTAGTGTACAGGTTACTCCAAAGGCGCATGTACATGCAATTAATAAGCTGAAATTCCATAAGGAGGTAGCACCTACTAAAACTACTTATGGAATAAGAGAATACTATGAGTGTGCCAATAACTGTGAATGTAAATTAGATAAGGATGGAAAAGTAATTACTGACGAAGAACTTTCCATTGATATGCTTGATATTACACTTCGTGTAGATGCTAATGGCGGCGAGTTTGCCTCAGGCGAGAATGTAAAGGTTTATAAACTAAAATATGATGAAGCAATGCCTACTATTGATGTACCTACCTGGGTAAGCGGTGATTTCGAAGGATGGACATCAGATGGTGTAGGTAAAACAGTTACACTTGGAAGCACAGTTAAAATAGAAGATGATATGGTACTCTTTGCAAAATGGAATCTTAAAAATTGCAAAGTTACCTTTATGAATGGTGACACCAAATATGATGAAAAAGGCATTTTGTATGGCGTAAGCTTCGTAGAAAAGGGTGTAGACTTCGCAGAAACCCCGACGAAGACCGGATATACTTTCTTGGGCTGGTTTACCGGTAAAAACGGCACAGGTGAGGAATTTACCGAGTATACAAAGGTTAACTCTACAGCTATCACAGTATATGCTCTGTGGGGCAAGGTAGGAATGGATATTGCTCTTGATAATACAAAATATGTCTATACAGGTGCACCGATTAAGCCGGGGATTAGTTCAATTACATATGATGGTGTGATGCTTATTGCAGGTACGGATTATTCTGTATCATATAAGAATAATACTAAGGCATATGATATTGAAGGTAAGTCTGCGACAGATCTTGAAAAGTATGCACCGACAGTAGTAATTACTGCTAAGGGCAATTATTCGGGAACATATAAGAAGTATTTTAGCATTGAACCTAAAAAACTGAGTGATGGAGATATTGCAATAGCTAATGTTGATATGATCATTGCTAATGGCAAGGATTATAAGCCTACGCCTGCTGTCACATGGGGAAAAACAAAGCTTGTTAATAACAGGGACTATGAGATTAAGTATTATAAGATTACAGGTGAAGGTGAAGTAGAACAGACTCCAAATGAATATGGCAATTATGTTCTTCGTATTATTGCTAAGTCCGGTAGCAACTATACCGGTAGTTCTATTGGCACTAATTTTAAGATTGAACAATCAGGTAAAACACTTATAAGTAAATTGAGGATTACATATCCTAAATCTAAAGAGTATGCCGGTGGTAGTGGAATTACATTGTCTGATGCTGAACTTAAGGTATATGATGGCTCTACTTTGTTGGCAAAGGGTACTGATTATAGTGTTGGAGATTATGGAAATAATACTGATGTAGGCACCGCTTCGGTAACAATATCAGCGGGGGCAAATGGCAAATTTGTTGGTACTAAGACTATTACCTTCCAGATTACGGGAAAGCCGCTTAACAAGGCTAAGATAGTAGGTACTTTTGCAGCAAGTAAGGATTATGACGGTGGTAAGGAGGTTAAGCAGTCTATAACCTTTAGTGCTACAGATGGCACACCACTTACAGGATGTCCGATAGCGGATTATGTAGCAGGTGACAGATCAATAGATTATACAATTGAATATCTGAATAATACTGAAATAGGTAAGGCTACAGTAATTTACCGCGGTGTCAATGGCTATACTGGTGAGATTAAGAAGACATATAATATTAAGGGTGAAAATGTATCTACTGTAAATGTTGTAGATGGTACCTTCTTCACTTCATTTACGTATGATGGAAAGGCCAGAACACAGTATGAAAGCATGTTGAAGCTAATTGACAAGAATAAGAAGGAGTTGAACTGGACTACTGCAGAAAAGTATGAATCAATGCCTGAGGTAGCTAGACGTACATATAATTGTATTGTTTCTTATAATAATAATGACAAAGCAGGCACTGCTAACATGATTATTACGGGTGTAAATAATTATTCCGGAACTAAGAAGAAGACCTTTAAGATTAACCAGTATGATATTAAGAGCGGGGATAAGATTACTATAGATATAGGCAATTCTTATGAGTATGCTAAATCAGGTGTTTGCCCTGAACCTGTGGTTAAATTTGGAGGTAATACTCTTGTTAAGGGACAGGACTATACAGTAGCTTATGTTAATAATAAGAATCTCAGTGATGGTACCGGTGCAAAGGCTCCGATTGTGAAGATTACCGGAAAGGGCAATTTCAAGGGAGTTAAGGAATCGTCACCATTTGCTATAACACCTAAGATTCTTAATAACCGTGATTTTAAGATTGTTATTGCTGATAAGACTGCGACAGGTAAGCCGGGTAACTGGAAGAGTACAGTATCAGTTGTAGATGCTGACGGCAAGAAGCTCGCACTTAATTCGGATTATTCAAAGATTGAATTTAGATATGGAAAAGGTGTTGATACTGTATTAGATGGTTCAGTTGCGGGTAATCCAAAGATTTATCCAAATGAGGGTGATATTGTAGGTGATAAGCATATTGTTCCTGCAGGTGTGACAATTAATGTGACGGTATATGGAAATGGTAAGAATGGATACTATACAAATATTTTGACCGGTTCTTACAGAATTGCCAAGACAGATATCAATAGTATTAAGTATACCATTAATCCTATGGCTTATTCCGGAAAAGAAATCGTTATTACTAATAATGATATAATTTGGTCGGTTCCTGTAGATGGCTTTACGATAGACAAGACAAGCTATAAGAATAATATCAAGAAGGGTAAAGCAACAGTAACTGTTATAGGTAAGGGTGATGACTATTGCGGAACCAAAACAATTACATTTAATATTACCAGCAGGGGAATTAAATAACTAATTATTTGTCGGAGCTTATTATAAGCTCCGACATTTTTACTGTATATAGACAATTGCAGTCTTACGAAAAGCCTGCATAATACGAGAGAGCGCTGAAAGAATAAGTGTGAAGCTGTATATAATAACAAAGACCTGCTCTGATTTGAAGAAAATAAGGCAAATGATTGACAGAGCAATATTAAACAGGCCCATTCCCAGTTTTATTCTCCAGCCATGTGAACCAAGGCGCTTGGATTCAAATGATCGAAGAATATCGACTGCACCATAGAAAAACTTGAAGCAGATAAGATACAGCATACCGTATTGTGCCGGAATATTTGCCATCAGAGTAGCAAACAGGCCGATATTCAGGCTTATTATTCCGCGGTATAATATGGCATTTCCACCTACCATATGCATTGCCATGGTAAAGTAATATATTATATTTTTTAATCCGTAAATAACGAGAGAGAAACTAATTAGCGTTATTATAATTACTGTCGAATCTTCCGGAAAAGGTATAAAGCATAGGGCAGCAATTATATAAATAATACCTACTAATATGTTCCGGACTCTTTTTGACCATGTCATAGTATTATTTCCTTTTTATGTATAAAAATAGTTGAAATAGTGATTTTACTTTTGTGGGACAATCTTGGTAAAGCCTGCAAGGAGATTACCTGACTTAAATATTGCAGTAGTCACCATAGTCTTTTGGGCGATAGCAGCACTGATAAATGAACCCAGGAAGGTTGTTTCTTTTTGCCCCTTTGGTGCAGCCATATATTCCTGTTGGTATTTTTCTATATCAAAATCCTCGATTGTCTCACCGGAGAGTTGCTCAGCCAGAGCCTTCCAATCGGCATTTCCGTTAATCTGACGCCTTAAAAGTATCTCACGAATCCTTTTCTCATATGGAGCAACTGCTTCATATGCATATCTATTAAGTTCAAAAAACTCCTGACTGCCACGGAGATATTGAAGTGCAAATACCATTTGGCAGAAGGCCTGATAATATTCTTCAGGATTGTCTTTTAGAACTTCCTTATAATCGTTCCATGCCGGAAGATATTTGTATCTAGCAAAGCTGTAATCAGGGAAATGGCCGGCTCTGCCATGCCCGAGATTCATAATGGAATTCTCATTACTTTGGTAGAGGCTATTTGTATAGTGACCATTAATAACATCATCGGAAGCAACCGGATTATGTTTGAAATCTACATGCCGTTCACCATTTTCAAGTAATTCGTAGAAGTGATAGTTTGTATTATTAATAACAAGTGATGGTGTACCGGCGAAATATCTGTGAGCCCATGTATCAGCCAGAACATGCATAGCAATGCCAACAGCCTGAATAGAAGAATTGCTGGCAAGATTAACAGTATCTTCAACAAGCTTTCCGTTTGGATTGCATATAAGACGATATTTCCATTTGTAGAGCTGCGTTCTGAATCTCAATGGAGCATTCAAATCATATGGCAAAAAATGGAAAGAAGCCCATATTCTGGTGATGTCCTGAAGCACTACCGGTGAAATCTTTAGATCCATCATCTCAAGCTGTAGCTGTGTTGTTGCTGCAATTGAAGGCGCTTTTATTTTGGATAACAGCGTTCGCGAACAGCAATCGACAAATTGAGCACTATATGCGATATCATATGCTTCTTTATGTGAATATCCGGCTATATATGCGGCACAATATGTTGCATAATAATGGAAATCTTCCTGCATTACTCAATCACCCCTTCCTTTTTTACCATAATGTATATGGCTACATATGAAAAAAATACTTCTGTGATATTAAAAAGAGAAGTAGCTTCCAGTATGAAAGTGACTATTGTATCAACTCTTGAGAACTCGAAGCTGGTGCTGTCTAAGTATGTGCCCAGATTAGTTGCAGAAAGGACTAATGCAATAGCAAGTCCGATGATGGTAAACAGAGAGGCTTTAAAATGTTTGCCGTTTTTTAGTATGGAAAGACCTATCAGTATTCTTATGAATAGGTCTATTGCAAGTATCACTATCATGGTTATAATTACAAGCTGCCTGTATTCGGGCGTTGTCGCTGACGCATAGTCGATAAATCGATCGAACTGTTCTCTGGCAAAAACAAAAATCAGCGCATATTTAAGTGCTGACCATAGTGCGAAAAAGATTACCGCTAATCCGCCTATTATAAGATTGCTTTGATATTTTCGATATTTTGCTAACGTGATTTCGTTCATAGTGATTAATGTTCTATAAGCTGCCTTGAGCTGGTGAAATAATTTATTGTAAACATAGAATTATAAGACAATTGATGGGTTTGATATGTAACAGGCTTGTTACCGGACCCGCTTTGAATATAATCATTGCAGTTATTTTTGTCAATAATATGGCGAAAATGGGCACAAGATGTGGCTTGATATTATTCGCTTTATGGCTGTTTTGGGATACATAGATGTCATTGCATGCAAGCATGCACTCCATCTTCCTCGTCGCCATAACAAAAAAATCACCTAGCAAAACTAGATGATTCTTGATAAAAATAGTGCGGAAGATGGGACTTGAACCCACACGGTATTGCTACCACAGGCACCTGAAGCCTGCGCGTCTGCCATTCCTCCACTTCCGCATATAACGGACGAATCGTCCACGAGTTATTTTATCTGTTTTGGAGCAGTGTGTCAAGTTGAATTTGATGTGATGTCGGTGGTGTGGGGGAGTAGCCATTTAGAATATATATGTGTCATTCGTCACAAAATAATGTCGTTTATCCATACATCGCATATTTTACTCAGGGGTATATATAATGCAAATATAGACATAAGATACACGGTACCGATTACAAGATGCAGTTATAGAAAAGGGATTAAAAAGGGTGATTGTATGGAAGAAAAGATTAGAGTATTATTCTTATGTATAGCATTTGTATTAGTGCTTTGGTAGATAAGAGCAACAAAAACGGAGTATTATTTTATGACCAAGCTTCATCTTTACATATTTAATATTGAAGAGATTTCTGATGATAAGAAGTTCGAGCAGTTATATGATCTGGTATCACAGGATAGGCAGAATCGAATTGACAGAATTAAATTTGATGATGATAAGAAAAGAAGCCTTGGTGCAGGAATACTGTTTGAGAAGGCACTTGATGATATAGGTGTTCCTAAGAATGAGAGAGTAATTGGCTACGGAGAGCATGGTAAACCGCAATTGGAGTTGCATCCTGAAGTCTGCTTTAACATTTCTCATTCAGGCAAATATGCAGTGCTTGTAATTAATACGCAGGGAAACATATGTGGTTGCGACGTAGAATACATTAACAATAAAAGAAAAATAGAGAATATAGCAAAGCGTATTCTGACGGCATCGGAAGCTGAGATGATAAATGAAATTAATGCATCCGACCACAACGAGGGAATAAGAGCTTTCTATGATATTTGGACAGTCAAGGAAAGTATAGTTAAGGCAATAGGAATTGGTCTGGGGATTGAATTCTCGGATATTGATATTGCTGCAAGAAGCGAAGAAGGCGGAAGTGTGGTAAAGGCCGTAGTAAGGTCTTCTTCAGAGGTATTTTATATAAAAAGAATCGAACTTGATTCAGAGTATTCGCTGAGTATATGTACAAAGGATGAGAATATATCTATTAGTGAATGTAAGTATGAATTTGGATAATTGAGGAGCAAGATGGCGGATTTTGATATTAGAAAACAGATTGAAGGTGATATAGAGGCGATTAATAAGTGTTCAAAGGCGGTATCAGATATTGCGAACGAGGTGAGGAGTACTGCCGGAATGCTTAATTGGGGGGCGTCTTATTCCGGAATCCTTAATCGCATTAAAAATGCCGGCAATAGAATAGAGATAGAAGGTAGGAATCTCCACGGATATTCAGAGGCAGGAAGAACTATTATTAAAGCATATTTTGAGGCTGAGAGACGCATTATTAATGCTGACATTAATGAAACAGTTAATTTCAAGGCAAGCTCTAACAGATCTGAAGCGGACATTGACAGGGAGATTGCAAGACTATATAGATTAATTAATTTCCTTATGAATCTCTTTAACATAAAGGAAGATACAAGGAAGAAGTTTATTAATTATTTGGAAGAATACAGACAGTATTTATATGATACTAATCAGATTGATATAATTGTTATTCCACCGTATCCGGAGGTCATTCCGGAACCTGCGCCGGCACCGGAACCTGAACCGGCACCACAGCCGGAACCTGCGCCGGCACCTGAACCGGTACCACAGCCGGAACCTGCACCTGCACCGGCACCAGCTCCGGCACCGCAGCCTAAGCCACAGCCGGTTACGAATCGTGATCCTAATTATTCTAATACGCTATTTGATGATAAGGGACAGTATGGTGCAAGGCAGACCCTTCCAAAGAATCAGGATATTTATGAGGTTATCAGGTTGTTCTATCCGGATTGGTCTGATAAGCAGTGCAAGGATTTGATTAACAGACTTGGGCCGGAAGGATGCGGATATACGGTAATGGCTAATGCCGTCCTGTGGGCTTATGCGGGACGTGCTGATGAGTTTGAGGCTGCATACGGCATATCTATGTATAAGAATGGCGACCTTAATTATGATGAGTTAGTTATGTATTTATATACAATGTTTGATGATGCAAATATGGAAGGAATAGCCCCGGGATATCAGGGAGACTATCTTATATCATTTATGGAGGATGCAGGTCATACATGTACACCGGAATACTTCTACGAGACTACACCGGATCAGATTCCATCAGATTTGAATAAAGGACTTCTGTCATTCAGTACTCAGGGAGCATTTGATATTACACCGGTAAATGGTGGCAAAACAATGCATTTTGATGAGGCACATACTATGACAGTTACGGGTGTGGCGCCTGATGGAAGGCTTATTGTTTCTACATGGGGCGGGAAATATTATATAGATCCTGCTAGCTGCGTAGGTCCGTATTATACACTGTTTACATTTGATATAGGAGGTGGAGCATGAACAATTTGGTGAATATAGCTTATGAGACTCTTTTTTCAATGTATATAATGGAGAATACTCCAATTTCTGATATAGATAAAATGTTTGACGAGGTACTTGGTGGTAATGTTGATGAGTCGAAACTAATAGGTATAGGTAGTGAGATACCCGGGCTTAAGTATTTTACTCTGATAAGCAGGCCACATTGTGATAGATTAAGCAATGAAGATAAGGAAGTATTCGACAGGTTGGTTGAGAAGCAGAGGGATGAAGATTATTATATTGCACATGAGATAATTGAGAGAACCTATAAAGATGTAATGTGTATTAATCCGAAAGAGCCTGATAAAATGACCTGTCTTGGTCCTTATCCTGATGCGAAATTCTGTTTTGATAATGACGCTATAGTTCTTGGAATTAAGCTTGATTCAATTATGGATGTCTCTGAGGAAAAAGGGAAGCGAATAGCGGTTGTTGTTGATAATATGAAAACACAGCTATTTGAGGAAATAAGCAGGGATATTAATGCCAAGCTTGAGTTGTATGCTGATATATAGCATTGAATAAAAATGGGACCGAAGCTTCGGTCCCTTCTATAATCATATTATTTGTAATTACTTTTTCGCCATTCGAAAATTCTTCCACGGAAATAATCCTTGCTCCATGAACCCTCATCCTGCATGACATCATTGACAGCGTCCATAAGCTCGGCACATACATAATAAATATCAAAAACTCTGTCGTAGAAATCCTCACGCATTTCAGCATACTGCTGTTTGATTTCCGGTCCCATCTGTATGTAATCATTGTTATAAAAGCCACTTGCTGTAATAGTGGTAATTCCAAACGCATTTGACTTTTCGGATATTGTAAATGACTGCATTTTTCTGCATTTTATTATATCAAGCTCTGTAAGGTTATTTTTTTCAAGCCACTTGAAAAATTTCTCAGTATTATGCTCTGCCATAAATAACGAACCTCCAATACTACATTAAATAATGACGGTTAAATCACCAAATAAAATTTTAGCATAGCAGAGATTATGTTTCAATAATTAAGAGACTTGTTCCTTTTGAAAAAATACAATAATATATAGTCTATGAATATTTTATCACTTGAGAACATATCAAAATCATATACGGGCAGGCAACTACTTGATAACACATCTTTTTATCTGCATGAAGGTGAAAAGGTGGGAGTAATAGGAATAAATGGGACCGGTAAGTCGACCCTGCTTAAAATAATATCAGGTTTAGAAGAAGCAGATAAGGGGACGAGGACAGTTGCAACCGGTCGAGTTGTAAGATATCTTCCACAGAATCCGGTTTTTAATCCTGAACATTCGGTTCTTCAGAGTGTTATTGCTAATGGGGACGGAAGCATAGCAGAGAATGATGCCAAAAGTATGCTGACAAAGCTTGGAATAAATGAATTTAACCAGAAGACAGGAGAGTTGTCAGGCGGCCAGCGTAAGAGACTGGCACTTGTGAGTGCGCTTTTGTCGCAATCCGATATTCTGGTTCTTGATGAGCCGACTAACCACCTTGATTCTCAGATGAGTACCTGGCTTGAACAACGCCTGAACGCATATCGTGGCGTAATAGTTATGGTGACACATGACAGATATTTTCTGGATTTAATATGCAACAGAATAGTAGAAGTAGATAAGGGGAAGCTTTATTCCTATGATGAGAATTATAGTGGATTTCTTGCACGAAAAGCTGAGAGAGAGGAATCGCTTGCGGCATCTGAACGTAAACGTCAGTCAATACTAAGAAAAGAGATAGAATGGATGCAGCGTGGTGCGAGGGCAAGAAGCACTAAACAGAAGGCACATATTAAGCGCTATGAACAACTGGCGGCATTATCAGCTCCGGTAACCGATAATAGTGTTGAGATGGGTTCGGCTGCAAAACGCCTTGGGCGTACGACTGTGGAGATAAATTCCGTATACAAATCGTATGGCGATAAAGTGCTTATTGATGATTTTACGTATATATTTGGTAAAAGAGACCGTATAGGTTTTATAGGACCCAACGGTTCAGGCAAAACCACGCTTATGAAGATGATAGTAGGTGAGGTGATGCCTGATAAGGGCAGAATAGAAATAGGTCAGACGGTGAAAATCGGTTATTACACCCAGGAGATAATTAATGATCCAAAAGCCGGAATTGCATATATGGATCCGAATATGAAGGTAATAGACTATATTCGAGGCACGGCGGAGTATATTACAACAGATGAGGGACAGGTATCCGCGTCGGTGATGCTTGACAGATTCCTATTTACAACAGAACTGAAGTACAGCCTTATCTCCAAGTTGTCAGGTGGTGAGAAGAGAAGACTTAATCTGCTTAGGGTACTAATGGAGGCACCGAATGTACTTATTCTCGATGAACCTACCAATGATCTGGATATTGCAACAATGCAGGTGCTGGAGGATTATCTTGACAGCTTTGCCGGAATTGTAATTACAGTAAGTCATGACAGGTATTTCCTTGACAGAGTTGTAAACAGAATCTTTGAGTTTTGCCCAGGTGGGCAATTGCGCCAGCATGAAGGTGGATATACTGATTATGAAAACAGAGTCAGGCAAATGGAAGCCAATATGACAGATTCTTCAAAAGATAGTGTGAAGACGAATGAAATAAGTTCTTCACATGAGACCTGGACTCATGCCAAGAAGCTGAAGTTTACCTATAATGAGCAGAAAGAATTTGAAACAATTGATGATGATATAGCTGAGCTTGAGGCAAAAATAAAAGAGATAGATGAACAGATGGTTGAGAATGCGACCAATGCTCACAAACTGACTGAACTGTCAGAATTGCGTGCAAAAACCGAAGAATTGCTTGAAGAGAAAACAGAGCGTTGGGTGTATCTCAGTGAACTGGCTGAGGCTATAGCTAATCAGTAGTAGTCAAAGACGAGAGATAAGGTAATTGTCCAAAAAGATATGTCAGAACGAATATTGGAATATAATATTACAATAGAAGATGAAGGAAAAAAGATATCTGATTTTCTGTCAGACAAGGGGTATTCATCCGCACTAAAGACAAGGCTTAAAAAGGACGAATCGGCAGTATTGTTAAATGGAGAACCCGGTTTCATTAACCGGTTACTTACTGATGGGGATGTTCTTAAGATTTGCATACGGGAGACGGAGTCTTCCGAAAAAATACCACCGGTTGATATTCCGATAGATATTATATATGAAGATGAAGATATTATTGTTGTAAATAAACCGGCAGGTATGCCAATACATCCATCACTTAATAATTATGATAATACTTTGGGAAATGCCATAGCCTTTAGGTGCAGAAGTCAGGGGGATAATTTTGTTTACAGGTGTATTAACAGACTTGACAGAGATACCTCAGGACTAACGATTATTGCTAAGAATATGCTGGCAGCATGTGTCCTCTATGATGAGATGCTAAAGCATAATATTAAGCGTACATATTATGCAATTGTAGAGGGTGAGGTTAGTGATTTGCATGGAAGAATCGATTTGCCTATTGGACGAAAAGAGGGCTCTACAATTGAAAGAGTAATAGACCATATAAATGGTGACAGGGCAATAACCAATTATGAGACGGTTAGGACAGGAAATGGTTTTTCTCTTTTGAAGCTTAATCTGGAAACCGGAAGAACACACCAGATTAGAGTTCATATGAAAGCTGTCGGGCATCCGTTAATTGGAGACTTTTTATATAATCCGGATAATGCTGATATGGGAAGGCAAGCACT
This sequence comes from Candidatus Colinaster scatohippi, assembly GCA_018064805.1. Classification (GTDB taxonomy): domain Bacteria; phylum Bacillota; class Clostridia; order Lachnospirales; family Lachnospiraceae; genus Colinaster; species Colinaster scatohippi. The sequence continues at coordinate 27,707 of JAGHUN010000037.1, read as the reverse complement.
GCATGCAGGAAATCTATCATTTGTTCACCCGGTAAGTGGGAAGACGCTGGTTTTTAGTGCATCATTTCCTGAAGATATGCAAAAAATGATTGACATGTTGTAGGCTTTCGTGCTTTAATATACTAAACCGATGAGGAAGAGGAGTAAATATAATCCCTTCATTAAGAGAGAGCTATAGGTGGTGAGATTATAGCAATGAATATTATATTGAATGGACTTCCGAGGGCGAACAGAAATGAAGTTATCAGAGTATGGGAGACAGAGGTGATTCTCTGTATAAGAAAGATCAGCATATGGTAGTATGCACTGAGAGGATGTAGATATACATCAAGTTGGGTGGCACCGCAGTAATTTGATTAACTGTCCCAGCATTACATTCATTTGTGATGCTGGTTTTTTTTGTTTTATCAGGAATGGGGATTAACATGATTTTAGATGTAATTGTTGAAGATAAGAAAAAGAGATTACCGGAACATAAAGCACTGATATCGGAAGCGGAGATGAGAAGACTTGCTGAGGAAGCGATAAGAGAAGGAAAGAGACCGGAGAATCTTTTTTACAATAATCTTAAAAAGGATGGAATATCTATAATTGGTGAGTTTAAAAAGGCATCACCAAGTCTTGGGGTTATTACTGAAAAGGTAAACCTTATGGATAGAATTGATGATTATAATGCTTCGGTTGATGCTATATCATGTCTGACAGAACAGGATCATTTCAATGGAAGTGTTGATTATTTGAAGCAGATAAGAGCTAAATCAGAACTTCCTATTATCAGAAAAGATTTTATGATTGATGAATATCAGTTCTATGAGGCTAAAGCAATAGGCGCGGATGCGGTCCTGTTAATAACAGCCATTTTAGATGACGTTCAGATGAGAGATTTTTATCAGTTATCCAGAGAACTTAAGCTTGATGTTTTAGTTGAGACGCATGATGAGGAAGAAATAGAGAGAGCACTAAAGATAGATCCAAGAATTGTTGGAGTAAATAACCGTAATCTTAAGGATTTCAGTATTACACTTAAGAATACTGAACGTTTGAGAAAGTATATTCCAAGTGATAAGGTTTTTGTTGCTGAGAGTGGAATAATGAATGATGCTGATGTAAGTTTTCTTAAGTCAGTAGGTGTTGACGGTTTCCTTATAGGAAGGGCATTTATGGAATCTGAGAATCCAAGAGCGCTTGCAAAGAAATGGAAGGAAATGTAACTTGCGAGGGATTTATGAAGATTAAAATCTGTGGTCTGACAAGACCTGAAGAGGCCAATTACATAAATGAAAACAAAGTTGATTATGCCGGTTTTGTTTTCTATAAACCAAGCAAAAGAAATCTGACACTTGAACAGGCAAAAGAGATAATGAACCACCTGAATGAAGATGTGAAAAAGGTGGCAGTTATGGTATCGCCTGATGCAGAGATGGTAGAGGCAATTCAGAGCCTCCCATTTGATATTCTTCAGATTCATAAAGAGTTATCTGAAGAGGTTCTAAAAGTGGCGGCCCTTCCGGTCTGGTATGCGGTTAATATATCAGATGAGGCGGAGGCAATTGCAAAAAAGGCAATTATAGATAAGCTGCCTGCAGATCTTGCGGATAAGATTGAAGCAATTGTTGTTGATGCACCTAACTTCGGAAGTGGGCAGACCTTTAACTGGCATAAAAGCAGAAGGATGTTAAAGGCAGGAGCACAATCTCCTCCGGGTGTGGAAGAAGATACTGAAGATGTGACACTAACGTCATTTTTTGAAGAAAAAAAGTTCGTTCTTGCCGGTGGGCTTAATGCTGATAATGTTAAGGAAGGAATTAGAATATTTAGTCCGGATATTGTAGATGTCAGTTCAGGCGTTGAGGGTGAACAAGGTAAGGATAAAGAGAAAATAACTGCATTTGTGAATGCAGTAAGACAGATAGGAGAGAATATGAATAAAAGAGCATATTACGGAGAATACGGTGGACAGTATGTATCAGAGTCGCTTATGAATACTCTTGATGAGATAGATGCTGCATTTGAGGAAGCAATCAAGGATCCTGAATTTATCAAGCAGTATCATTACTATCTTAAGCAGTATGTAGGTAGAGAGACACCTCTCTATTTTGCAGAAAGAATCAGTGAGAAGTACGGAACTAAGATTTATCTTAAAAGAGAAGATCTCAACCATACCGGCGCACACAAAATCAATAATGTAATCGGACAGATTCTTCTTGCAAAACGTATGGGCAAGACTAAGGTAATAGCTGAGACCGGTGCAGGACAGCATGGTGTGGCAACAGCTACAGGTGCGGCACTCTTTAATATGGAATGTACTGTATATATGGGTAAGGAGGATGTTGAACGTCAGGCGCTTAATGTTATGAGGATGGAGATGCTTGGTGCTAAGGTTGTAGCAGTTGAGTCCGGAAGTAATACACTTAAGGATGCAACAAACGAGGCAATTAGAACCTGGGCCAAGACTGCAGAAGATACCTTCTATATTATTGGCTCAGCAATTGGACCATATCCATATCCTAAGATGGTTAAAGAATTCCAGGCAGTTATCAGTCGTGAGGCTAAGGTTCAGCATATGGAGGTTGAAGGAAGACTTCCTGATGTTGTTATGGCCTGCGTAGGTGGCGGTTCTAACTCAATTGGAATGTTTGCTGATTTTATAGATGAAGAGGGCGTTGAACTTATTGGAGTTGAGGCAGCAGGAAAAGGTGTTGATACTGATGAGCATGCAGCATCAATGGCAAAGGGCCGTCCGGGTGTACTTCACGGAACTCGTTCATATCTTCTTCAGGATGAGGATGGTAATATTCAGCTGGCGCACTCTATCTCAGCAGGACTTGATTATCCGGGAGTTGGACCTGAGCACGCATATCTTCATGATACAGGAAGAGCAAAATATGTTCCTATAACAGATACTGAAGCAATGGATGCACTGATGGAGCTCACACAGATGGAAGGTATTATTCCTGCCATTGAAAGTGCACATGCAATGGCTTATGCATTTAAGAAGGCGAAGGAGATGACACCTGATCAGTCGATGATTGTATGCTTGTCGGGAAGAGGCGACAAGGATGTTAATACAATTTCGAATTATCTCGCAGGTAAGGGTTATCTCAATTAATCAAAAAGTGACAGTGATGTTAGAAAGTGTATCGCTTTCTTAAATAGCAAGGAGGAAAATAGATGAGTAACAGAATAGAAGCCCGTATGGCGGCTCTTAAAGAAAAAAATGAAAAAGCATTTATTACATATATAACAGCCGGTCTTCCTGATATGAAGGCTACAAAAGAAATAATTAAGGCACAGAATGGTATTACTGATGTAATTGAATTGGGTATTCCGTTTTCAGACCCAATAGCTGATGGTCCGGTAATACAGCAGGCATCATATGAGGCAATTCTTAATGGTGCATCTCTTCGTAAGACCTTTGATCTTATGGAGGAAATAAGAGCGGAGGGAATTGAGCAGCCGATTCTTTTTATGATGTATTACAACACAGTTGTTAATTACGGAATAGAAGCATTTGTTAAAAAGTGTAATGAGACAGGTGTTGATGGTCTTATTATTCCGGATCTTCCTTTTGAGGAGCAGGAGAATCTGAAAAAGGCACTCGATAATGATGACAGAACAATTCTTATTCAGTTGGTATCACCGGTTTCTGCAGACAGAATCAGTAAGATACTGGCAGATGCAAAGGGATTTGTATATTGTGTTTCTGCAATGGGCGTAACAGGACAGTCAGCAACCTTCCACAAGGAGGTAATGAATTATCTTGCGGATGTTAAAGCAAAGTCAGCAATTCCTGTAATGATGGGCTTCGGTATCAGAACGGCAGCAGATGTGGCCCCTATGAAGGATATTATTGATGGAGCTATTGTTGGATCTCATTTCATTAATCTTATGAGAGAAAATGATTTTAAGGCAGAAGCAGCAACAGAATATGCAACAACATTCAAAAAGGAGCTCAATGAAATATAGAATATTTTAGTCAGGAGGAGAGACAATGATTAAGGAAGCAATCGAAAAAATAGTAATGAAAGAAGACCTTACATTTGATGAGGCTTATACTGTAATGAATGAGATTATGGATGGAGCAACAACTCCTACTCAGAATGCAGCGTTCCTTGCAGCATTATCTACTAAGAGTACTAAGGCAGAGACTATCGAGGAAATTCGTGGATGTGCAACAGCAATGCGTGAGCATGCTACTAAGGTTGACACAGGTGATATGGATACTCTTGAAATAGTAGGAACCGGTGGAGACAGAGCAGGAAGCTTTAATATCTCAACTACTACAGCATTTGTTGCAGCTGCAGCAGGTGTTAAGGTTGCCAAGCATGGTAATAGGGCAGCATCTTCTAAGTCAGGTACAGCGGATTGTCTTGAAGCACTTGGTGCTAATATATCACTCGAGCCTGAACAGGCCGCACAGTTATTAAGGGATACAGGTTTCTGCTTCTTTTTTGCCCAGAAGTATCATTCTTCAATGAAATATGTAGGAGCAATCAGAAGAGAACTTGGCTTCAGAACAGTATTTAATATTCTCGGACCATTAACTAATCCGGCATGTCCTAACAGAATGCTCCTTGGTGTATATGATGAGTATCTGGTTGAGCCACTTGCTCAGGTACTTTGTACTATGGGTGTGAAAAATGGTATGGTTGTATACGGAATGGAAAAGCTTGATGAGATTTCAGCTGTTGGACCAACTAAAGTATGTGAGTTTAGGGATGGCTGGTATAAGACTTATGAAATTACACCTGAAGAATTTGGTTTCTCAAGATGTAAGAAAGAGGATCTCGTTGGTGGAACACCTGAGGAAAATGCAGCAATTACAAGAAACATACTTGAAGGAAAGCTTGAAGGCCCTATGAGGGACACTGTACTTATGAATGCGGGAGCTGCTCTCTACATTACTGAAAAGGCTGATTCCATTGCAGCAGGTATTGAACTTGCAAAGGAACTTATTGCAAGCGGCAAGGCTGCAGCGGCACTGGATAAGTTTATTGATTTTTCAAACAGATAGTAATATAATTGCTATTTAAAAGGGCCACTTTACCCCTTTAAATTGAAAAAGCAGATTGGAGTACAGTTATGAAAGAATTAAAGAACCTGATGGGTTGGAGAGAAAGTATCAAGGTTGTTGATGCAACCCTTAGAGATGGAGGACTTGTTAACGATTTTTATTTTACAGATGAGTTCGTTAAGAAACTTTACCTGGCTAATATCAAGGCCGGCGTTGATTATATGGAGTTTGGTTATAAGGCTTCTAAGGAACTTTTTGACGTTAATAAATTTGGTAAGTGGAAATTCTGTGATGATGAAGATATTCGTGCAATTGTAGGAGATAATAATACTGAGCTTAAGATTGCTGTAATGGCAGATGTTGGTAGATGCGATTACAAGAATGATATTCATAACAAGTCTGAAAGCCCGATTGATTTAGTACGTGTTGCTTCATATATTCATACAATACCACAGGCCATTGATATGATTGAGGATGCTACAAATAAGGGATATGAGACAACAGTAAATATTATGGCAATATCACAGGCACAGGAGAATGATGTAAAGGTAGCACTTGATATGCTTGGTCAGTCGCCTGTAGGATGCTTCTATATTGTAGACAGCTACGGTTCTATATATCCTGAGCAGATGACCAGAATATGTGATATGTATCTTGAAGCAGCTTCAAAATATGGTAAGAAGGTAGGTATTCATGCGCATAATAATCAGCAGCTTGCGTTTGCTAATACTATTGAGGCAGTAGGTTGTGGAGTTGATTATCTTGATGCAACATACTCAGGAATGGGAAGAGGTGCAGGAAACTGCTATATAGAATCGTTAATTGGATTCCTTCACAATCCTAAGTACAATATCTATCCGGTAATTCAGTTTATTGAGAACTATATTAACCCGCTCAAGGCTGAGGGAGTGACATGGGGGTATGACATGCAGTACCTTTTTACGGGACTCCTCAATAGACACCCGAAATCAGCTATTGAGTATACAAAGCAGGGAAGAAAAGATCTTACAGAATTATATAATGAGATAATTCTGATGGATTAATTCCAGGGAGGACAGGCCTATGCTGACACCGTCATATGAAAAGGCTATAGAATACGTTAATGATTATAAGATTGTACCTGTTAAAAGGGAGATCTTCTCGGATATAAGAACTCCTATTCAGGTGCTTAAGGCTCTGAAAAAGAAGAGCAATCATGTATATATGTTGGAAAGTGTAGAGAATCAGGAAAACTGGGGACGCTATACATTCCTTGGATATGAGCCGACTATGTGTATTACATGTATGAATGGAATGCTTACAGTCACAAGTGACAGGGGCGAAATTCTGCATGAGGAGAAGGTTAGTCATCCGGCAGAATATCTTAAGGAGCTACTTAAGAATTACAAAAGTCCGAAAATTGACGATTTTCCATCATTTACCGGTGGGCTTGTAGGCTATTTCTCGTATGATTATATCAAATACAGTGAACCAAGACTTAAGCTTGATGCTAAGGATGAAGAGCAGTTTAAGGATATGGATCTGATGCTTTTTGATAAGGTTATTGCATTTGATAATCTGAAGCAGAAGATTATTGTTATTGCCAACGCGGCAACTAACAATTTTGAAGTAAATTATAAAAAGGCTTCAGAGGATATTGAGGAGATAATTAATATTATTAAGAATGGTGAGGAGGCAGTTACTGAACCGGGCCGACTTACATCAGATTTTCGCAAGCTTTTTGAAAAAGAAGCTTTTTGCGAAATGGTTGATAAGGCAAAGAAGTATATTTATGAAGGCGATATTTTCCAGGTTGTATTATCTAATCGTCTGGAGGCTGATTTCGAGGGAAGTCTTTTTGATACTTACAGAGTTTTAAGAACCATAAATCCGTCTCCCTATATGTTCTATTTTTCAGGAGATGATGTAGAGGTAGCCGGAGCTTCGCCTGAAACGCTGGTTAAACTTGAGAATGGTGTGCTTCATACATTCCCTCTTGCCGGAACCCGTAAAAGAGGAGAAACACCGGAAGAGGATGCAGCGCTTGAAAAGGAACTCCTTGCTGATGAGAAGGAGCGCGCAGAGCATAATATGCTGGTAGATCTCGGCAGGAACGATATTGGTAAGATAAGTCGTTTTGGAACTGTAGAAGTTGAGAAGTATATGTCAGTTGAGAGATATTCTCATGTTATGCATATAGGTTCAACTGTAAGAGGTGAGCTTGCAGATAACAGACATGAAATAGAGGCGATTGATGCCATTCTTCCGGCAGGAACACTTTCCGGTGCACCTAAGATTAGAGCATGTGAGATTATTAATGAGCTTGAGAATAACAAGCGTGGAATATATGGTGGAGCAATAGGTTATGTTGATTTTACCGGTAACCTTGATACTTGTATTGCTATAAGAATTGCATTTAAGAAAAACGGAAAAGTGTTTGTTCGTTCAGGTGCGGGAATTGTTGCTGATTCAGTACCTGAAAATGAATTCCAGGAATGCATTAATAAGGCTAAAGCGGTAATGCTTGCAATTGAGCAGGCACAGGATATGGAGGGCTAGGACATGATTTTATTAATAGATAATTATGACAGTTTTTCCTATAATCTGTTTCAGCTCGTAGGAACAATCAATCCTGATATTAAGGTTATCAGAAATGATGAAATGACAATTTCTGAGATAGAGGCACTTGGACCGGATCATATTATTATCTCACCCGGACCGGGTAGACCGGCAGAGGCAGGAATCTGTGAAGAGGTTATTCTTCATTTTGCAGGGAAAATACCGATTCTAGGAGTCTGCCTTGGACATCAGGCTATTTGTGAGGCTTTTGGTGGTGTTGTAAGCTATGCCGGAAGACTTATGCATGGCAAATCATCAATTGCCGATATTGATCTTGAATCTGCAATATTTACCGGCATGGAGAAAAAAATGCAGGTTGCCAGATATCATTCTCTTTCAGCAAAAGAGGATAAACTTCCGGAGAGTCTTAAGATTATTGCAAGGACAGATGATGGAGAGGTCATGGCAGTAGAGCACAGAGATTATCCGGTATATGGTGTTCAGTTCCATCCGGAGTCTATTCTTACACCGGATGGTGTGTATATACTTAATAATTTCCTGAAGTTATAGTTAGTGATATACTGTGTGTTGAACTTGGGTTCAAAAAAAAATAAGAGAGGCAGAATTATGAATCAGATAATAACGAGTTTACTAGAGACAGATGCCTATAAGTTCTCGATGGGACAGGCAATTTATCATCAGTTTAGTGATTATAAGACCACGTGGTCTTTTAAGTGTAGAAATAAGGATGTTCATTTTACTCCTGAAATGATTGAGGAAATTAAAAATCAGATTAAAATGTATTGTGATCTGAGATTTTCAGAGGAAGAACTTGAGTATCTTCATTCTATTAAGTGGATTAAAGGATCATATGTTGACTTTTTGAGACTGTGGAAACCGAGATATGAAGATTTTATTTTCTCAGATGATGCGGAATGTGGTTTGGCAATTGAGACTAAGGGTACATGGCTTAATACATCTATGTACGAGATTCCTACACTTGCTATTGTAAATGAAGTTTATTTCAGAATGGCATTTGACTATAATACACTTTTTGAGAGCTTTAAGGAGAGAACTGAGGCTAAGATTAAGGGACTTTCCGACGGAACTTATAATATTGGTGCCTTTAGTGAGTTTGGACTCAGAAGAAGATTGTCCGCTGAGGCTCAGGATTTGGTTGTAGCTATGCTTAAGAATGCTGATTGCGGTGAGTCTACATTCGTTGGTACATCAAATGTATATCTTGCTAAGAAGCATGGTGTTACACCTGTAGGTACAATGGCACATGAGTGGATTATGAGCGTGGGACAGGGCAATCACAAGCATAACCCTGCATTTTCAAACTGGTATGCACTTGATGCATGGGTTAAGGAGTATGGTGTCTTAAACGGAACTGCGCTCACAGATACTATTACAACAGATTGCTTCCTTAGAGACTTCCAGTTAACATATTCAACTCTTTTCTCAGGTGTTCGTCATGATAGTGGTGACCCGATTGAATGGGGTGAGAAGATGATTAAGCATTATGAATCACTTGGAATTGATCCGACTACAAAGACATTACTGTTTAGTGATAGTCTTGATTTTGAGCGTGCAACCAAGATACTTGCACATTTTAAGGGTCGCGCTAAGGTAGCATTTGGTATTGGAACATTCCTTTCTAATGATACATGTGAGCATGCACTTAATATTGTTATGAAGACAACAGTATGTAATGGTGTTGATGTTGCTAAGATATCAGATGTTCAGGGAAAAGGTATGTGCCGAAATCCGGAATATGTTCATTATCTTAACAGATGTATTGAATGGCGTATGGAGCATGAGACAGTACTTATAAGATAAGTATAGTTATATGATAGAAGACAGCTGCGGGTGAAAAACTGCAGCTGTTTTTTCTTTGGCAGTGAGCGAAGCACCTTGCATCTGTGCCATGTGATGATGGGGCATTTGGCTGAATTTATGATTTTGAGAAGTTTTAGGGAAAAGTTGAGAAAAATTAGGATATATGCCTAAAAAAAGGCGAAAAGTTCCTAATCAATTCCAGACTCATCCTTTTTTAGGTAAAAACAGAGAAAAATTAGGATATATGCCTAAAAAAGACGCAAATGTTCCTAATCAGCCACAAGCGCGTTCGATTGCCGGCAAGTCCGTTCAGGGCCACAAGCGCGTTCGATTGCCATCAAGTCGGTTCAGGGCCACAAGCGCGTTCAATTGCCGGCAAGTCCGTTCAGGGCCACAAGCGCGTTCAAGGTCACAAGCCCCCACAGTCACCTGATTTGCACAATAAAAAAGGTCCAACCTTTCGGTTGAACCTTCGTGCGGAAAAAGGGACTTGAACCCTCACGTTCTGGGAACACATGATCCTTAGTCATGCCTGTCTGCCAATTCCAGCATTTCCGCTTACCACAACGCTTTCGCGACTGCAAGAGATATAATATCACCGTTATAATGGTTCGTCAATACTTTTTTTGAAAAAATATAAAAATATTTGTCAAAATATATGGATGGCTCTTTGTTACAGTTCTATTACAGTAAAAATAGTACTATATGGTCATAATAAACAAGAGATTTAGTTTCTTTCTCAATAAAGTGCGGAAGCACAAAAATATACTCCCCTTTTTATTTGACCATTACTTTCCAGGTGATGGTCTTTTCCCTTTTTATATGGGTGAAATACATTTCTATTGTTGAAATATGTCACATATAAATATGTTGATAGGCATATTTATGTTGTGGAATAGATCCAGAACATTTTTTTGATTGCATGATTATACTGGAAACTCTTACTATGTCGTGATAACATATCGATTATGAAAATACAGTTACCCATTGAATTTGAAAATAGAATGAGAAGTATGCTCGGTGATGAGTTTAGTGAGTTCTTAAGTGCCTATGAGGAATCTAATTATCATGGACTAAGAATTAATGAGCTCAAAGCGGGTGTATCAACCGCAGATGAGCTAAAGGCGTTGTTTGGTATTCGACCGGTTCCCTGGTGTATGACCGGATATTATTATGATGAGGATGTTAGACCGGGGCGTCACCCTTACCACCATGCAGGACTTTATTATATTCAGGAGCCAAGTGCCATGTTTGTTGGTGAACTTGCACGAGAAGTGATAAGAGAGCGCAGGCAGTTGACGGATTCAAGAATGAGTATGAGAGTTCTGGATTTGTGTGCGGCCCCCGGAGGTAAGACAGGTCATATTGCCGGTGTGATGAATGGTGATGGAGTGCTTGTAGCTAATGAGATTGTACCGGGACGCGCTAAAATACTTTCACAGAATGTCGAGAGAATGGGAATAAGTAACTGTATTGTTACTAACGAGAATCCAGACAGACTTGCAACTTTTATGCCGGGATATTTTGATCTTATTGTAGTGGATGCACCATGTTCCGGTGAGGGAATGTTCAGGCGTGATGAGATTGCAAGAACCGAATGGTCAGAGGCCAATGTCGAAATGTGTGCAAAAAGGGGACAGGACATTCTTGAGGCGGCAGATAAGATGCTTAAATATGGTGGAGTGTTAATATACTCAACCTGTACATTTGCACCTGCTGAGGATGAACAGGCCATATCAGATTTCTTGTCCGGACATCCCGAATATTATGTTAAAAAGGTGAAGGTACAAAGACACGATGGCTCAAATGATTTGGATGGATGGCCATCAGCAGGCCGAATGGCATGGGTAGACAGTGAAGGGGAATCGGTAGATAAAGACGAAAGAAAAACTACCGATAGAGCCTGTGCAGATGCAGGTTGTGATGCCGAAGCAAAATTTGCTGATGGAGGTAATATTACCGATACATACAGGTTGTGGCCACACAGACTTCATGGTGAAGGACATTATGCTGCGGTAATCAGAAAAGGAAATGCAGAGGCGGAATATATAACTGCAACAGATGATAATCAAAGAAAAAAGGAAAGAATGTCGAAGAAATCATCTAATCAGAAGACAGGCAATCTTTCGCAGGCAATAAAGCTGTTTGAAGCCTTTGCAGAAAAGTTTTTATGTGAAATACCTGAAGGGGAATATAGGCTTTTTGGCGATAATCTTTATCTGATGCCTCAAGATTCTCCGTTAATAGATTCTTTAAGGCTGGAGCGGGCCGGACTTTGGCTTGGTGAGGTGAAAAAGGACAGATTTGAGCCATCACATGCGCTTGCCATAAGCTTACGGGAAGGTCAGTGGCGTATGGCACATAATATATGTGATGAACAAGAAATGGTTAAATATCTTCGTGGTGAAAGTATACCGTGCGATAAAGAAGTTAATGGCTGGTGCGTTGTTACTTTTGCGGGGTATAGTGCCGGATTGGGTAAGGCCAGTAACGGAATGATTAAGAATCATTACCCCAAGGGTTTAAGGATAATGATGTAATCAAAGCAGTTTTAATAATAATGTCCAAAATAGAGAAAAATATTATATTAAAACCTTATGAAAGTTTTTGAAAATTGTGTGCATTTTCAGATAATTATGATATAATAACTCTAAGCATCTCGACAAAACGATGGGGTTAGGGATTCGAGATAGATAAATAGTGAGGTATAGTTTATGGATAGTAAGATATTAATGGAAAGCGGTACTAACGAACTTGAGGTTTTGGAGTTCAATGTATGTGGCAACTCATATGGTATTAATGTTGCTAAGATTAAGGAGATTATTCCTTATCAGCCAGTTACACCGGTTCCTAATGCTCATCCTAGTATAGAAGGTCTTTTCATGCCACGTGATATTATGATTACAGCGATTGACTTGCGTAATTGCCTTCAGCGTGGTTCATCTGAGCCTGGTGGATTGTTTATTATAACTAATTTCAATAACCTTGATATTGCATTCCATGTTGATGAGGTTGTTGGTATTCACAGGGTTTCGTGGACGGAGATTATTAAGCCGAATGTAACAGTTACAACAGCTGATGAGAGTATTTCGACAGGTATTATTAAGATTGATAATAAGCTTGTAATTATTCTGGATTTCGAGAAGATTCTTAGTGATATTAATCCGGATACAGGACTTAAGGTTGAAGAGGTTGATCTCATTGAGAAGAATGCAAGCCGTGCAAGCAAGCCAATTCTTATTGCAGAGGATTCGATTCTTCTTAACAGAATGATTGTTGAGTCGCTTAAGAAGGCAGGATATGTTCAGCTTGTACATACTGCTAATGGACAGGAAGCATATGACCAGCTTTTGGAGTACAAGAGGGAAGGTTCAGTTAAGCAGAATGTTAGTTGTGTTATTACGGATATTGAGATGCCGCTTATGGATGGTCACAGACTTACGAAGCTTATTAAGACTGATGATGAATTAAAGGATGTTCCTGTAGTTATTTTCTCAAGTCTTGTTAATGAGGAGATGCGTAGAAAGGGTGAATCACTTGGTGCGGATGCTCAGTTATCAAAGCCGGAGATTGGTAATCTTGTTCGCATCATAGATGGTCTTTTACTTGACTAATAACAAAGATATTTATTTATATGACCGGGTAGTCCCCGGTCATATTTTTTAGAGGCGGATATGAAAGAAAAATTAATTATATCAGTGAAGGATGCCGATAAAGTACTTGTGGGCATCGGTGAGACCTGGGACAACGATGAGCGCTCGCTTGAGGCATACAAAGCCCTTTTTGATATCATCCGTGATAAGGATTATTATGTTATTTCGCTTTGTAAGGATGGCGTAATTGAGATGAGCGGAATTGACAGGGACAGAATAGTGTCTCCTAATGATGAGACAGATGAAAAATGGGAGGCCTACAATCAGTGGCTGTCCAGGACACTCAATAGAAAACTCTGCCTTCTTGAGTTAGGGGTTGGTCTTAAATATCCTACAATAATAAGGTGGCCGTTTGAAAAGATAGCCTTTTTCAATAATAAGGCCGTAATGTATCGAATACACAAGTCCTTGTTTCAGACAACAGAGGAACTTGGGGATAAATGCATCGGTATCAAGGCTGATCCACTAGATTTTGTGTTGTAGATATGATAAAATTGACAGATATAGTAGTCTGTTTGAAATATGTCATGTTGATGGTCGGTAGATATGTGTTTTAACTTGTATAATAAATGCAGAATGCTATATCTAATATAGTGATGAGGATTTTCAGATATGGGAATTGATGAAGAGTATCTTGAAGATTTGTTAAAGTCAATAGAGCCTATCATTAATCCAGACGGGGTGGTGGATGAGGACACCGATCCCAATGAGATTCCGGATATGCCGGAGGAAGAGCTTGACACCAATGAGGCAGAACCGGAAGAGATGGATTTTGAAGAAGAAACAGCGTCTGAGGAAACAGAGGCTGCTATTTCGTCTGCCGGTGATTCGGGTAGTACTGATGTTTCTTCTGCAGTCACGGAAATAGTGGAAGAGGAGCCTGTAACTTCAGAAGTGACAGAGGGTATTAATCCTATAGATTTGCTTGATATTAATCCTGAGGAAGGTAATAAGATACTTTCGCCGGAAGAAATCGAAGCTATGTTTGGTGCAGTAAATGCAGCCACAGCAGATGCAAAGGAGCCTGATGCGGCTGCTATAGATGAATCAGAGGGTGCCAATACAGCTGAGGGCGAAGAAATGGCCCTTGATGCAGCAGATATTGATGCATTATTAGCTGCGGCAACGGAAGAACCGGTAAGTGTTGTTGATGATGAGGCATCGTTGGATGCACTGCTTGCTGAAGCGGGTGGAGAAATTGAAGAGGTTACAGATGACACCGATGCGCTGAATATGTCAGCAGATGAGATAGATGCTATGCTTAATGCTGCCAAGGACACCTCAGGAGATGCTAATAATGATGGCGCTGATCTTATGTCTCTTCTTGCGAATGTAGGTGATGAGGACCTTAGCGATATTCAGAGTATTCTTGATTCTGATGAGAACGGAGCGGCGGTAGCAGAAGCTGCGTTAGCTGCTACAGAAAATGTTGAAGATGTTGCTTCTACTGTACTTGAGACAGAGAAAGAAGCAAAGGCACGTAAGAAGAAGGAAAAGAAAGAGGCGAAGAAACAAAAGAAGCAGAAGAAGGGTGAGGTAGCGTCGGATAGCGGTGAAGAAGCACCTAAAAAGAGTTTGTTTGTTCGTATAATAGAGGCATTAACTGAGCCAGTCGATGAGGAAGACTTTGGTATCGGGGATGCGGTAATAGTTGAGTCTGACGAGAAGATAAATCCGGAAGAAGGTATGTCAGGTATTTCTGATGAGAATAAGGAGATTCTTGAGGAACTCGACAAGGAAAAGGGCAAGAAGAAGGGCAAGAAAAAGAAGAAGGATAAAAAAGGCAAAAAGGGTGACGCTCCTGCTACGGACGAAGATGGCGAAGAAGGTGCAGAAGCACCTGAACCAAAGAAAAAGAAGAAGCCTAAGAAGGAAAAGAAGCCTAAGGTAGAAAAGGTAGATGAATTTGAAAAGCCCGAGAAGCGTCTTCCAAGGAAAAAGGTTAGAGCAACATTTGCTTTCTGTTTTACGATGCTTGCGGCTATCCTTATTGCTGTATTTGCACTTACTAAGATTAATAATTTAAAAGAGGCACGATGGGCTTTTGATAATCAGGATTATCAGACAGCTTATGATGATTTATACGGAGTTGAGGTCAAGGGAGAAGATGAGACTATCTTCAATAAATCGCAGATTATCCTTCAGATTGAACGTAAATATAAGTCATACCAGAATTATCAGAGATTGGGAATGTCGTATGAAGCGGTAGATTCACTAATAGAAGCTGTTAAACTGTATCCTTATATTAGAGAACGTGCTGTTAATTATGGTATTGAAGGCCAGACAGATTATACATATTCACTTATTATTTCAACTCTTCAGGGAATGGGTGTAAGTGAGGCAGAGGCTAAAGAGATAGCCATGTATGACAGTAAGGTCAGATATACTAAGCGTGTTAAGTCTATAGCTGATGGAACGCCATATACATATGATGATGAGGTTGCTGCTGAAGGCTTAGAGGAACAGGTTACTGTTCAGAATAATTCAATGGATGATATCCTTCCTGAAGAAGCAGATTTTCTTCCCGCTGATCCTAATAGTATATTTGATGACAATGCGCCGGTAGTGGAAGACAATGTTGAGACTGTTCAGGAAACAGAGACAGAGACAGCAGTGGAATAAAATGGTGCGGTATTAGTTTTAGGTTTGAGGTAAGTATGATAGCAGTTATTGATTATGATGCCGGGAATATAAAAAGTGTGGAAAAGGCGCTCGAATCATTGGGGGCAGAAGTTGTTGTGACCAGGGATTCAGAGGTGTTATTATCTGCTGATAAAGTAATTCTTCCGGGAGTAGGCGCTTTTGGCGATGCGATGAGTAGGCTTGAGGAATACGGCCTGGTTTCCGTGATTAAGCAGATAGTTCAAAAGGGTACACCGTTTATGGGGATTTGCCTTGGACTTCAGCTTTTATTTGACAGTAGTGAGGAAGCACCGGGAGTGAAGGGGCTAGGAATTCTTCCGGGAAAGATAGTGAGGTTTTCAGACGAGTTTGGGCTTAAAATACCTCAGATTGGTTGGAATGCATTGACATTTACTCGTGCTTGTCCTGTCTTTGAAGGAATAGAGGATGGCGCATTTGTATATTTTGTGCACTCTTATTATCTGAAAGCAGAAAATGAGAACGATGTTATAGCAACCTGTGAGTATGGCAATCATGTTCATGCGGCAGTTAACAGAGGTAATGTCTATGCTTGTCAGTTTCATCCGGAGAAAAGCTCATCGGTGGGCTTGAAGATACTTAGTAATTTTATTGACTTGTGATTATTATGATGGAACAACTGCTTTATGAGCGATTGTTCCTTCGTTATGTTAGGGAAGAATATGCATACAATAAGAGTTATACCTTGTCTTGATGTTAATAATGGAAGAGTAGTTAAGGGCGTTAATTTTGTAAACCTTAAGGATGCAGGGGATCCGGTGGAAATTGCAACTGCATATGATAAAGCAGGTGCAGATGAAGTTGTTTTCCTGGATATTACAGCCAGCAGTGATGGACGTAAAACTGTAGTTGATATGGTAAGAGAGGTTGCGAAGAAACTTTTTATTCCATTCACGGTAGGCGGTGGAATTCGTACTGTTGATGATTTTAAAGAGATATTACGCGAAGGCGCAGATAAGGTTGCTGTTAATTCGGCAGCTATTAAGAGACCTGAACTTATTAGAGAGGCAGCAGAGAAATTCGGGAGCCAGTGTGTTGTACTTGCTATAGATGCAAAGAGACGACCGGGTGGGACAGGCTGGACTATTTATCTTAATGGTGGAAGAGTTGATACCGGAATTGATGCTGTTGAATGGGCAAAGCAGGGAGAAAGTCTTGGGGCAGGAGAAATTTTGCTTACAAGTATGGATTGTGATGGTACCAAGGCTGGCTTTGATGTTGAGCTTACTCGTGCAGTAGCTGATGCAGTGGGAATTCCTGTTATTGCATCAGGTGGAGCAGGGGCTTTGGAACATTTTTCTGATGCTGTTACTGATGGACATGCTGATGCTGTCCTTGCAGCTTCACTTTTTCATTTTAAGGAATTGGAGATTTCTGAAGTTAAGGATTATATGGCTGATAAAGGAATCGATGTGAGACGTTAATTTTATGTTGTGGAAAGGACTTTTTACAAGTCAGGTATGAGAGATTTTATTAAAGGGAAGATTATATTTTTTATTTTAATATTTATAGAACTGGTGGCACTGTTAATATGCGGCAGACGAGCTTTGAGAGAACCTGTGGTCATTGAGTTTGCGGGAGAGCAGTTTGCAGATATTTCTGAAGAAAAAACAGCAGTTGTCGGTGATTCATTTGCTATTCATTCAGGTGCGGCATATGAACTTAGAGCATATTATAAAGCAGAAGTTACCGATGATAGCGCTGCCCCTTGTAAGATTTCGATGTATGCTGATGATGGAGAATATAGTGAACTGAAGCAGAATGAGTTGTCACTTAATCCGGCCAGAAATTATGTATATGGAAGGGTATATTCTGAAGGAAGCGGGAATGGTGGAGTTGTGGTCAGGCTGTTTCCGGGAAGCAGAATTGATATAGAAAGAATAACAGTAACCGAAAGGCCGGTATGGCAGTGGGTAAAGCTGATTTTATTATTATTGCTGTTTGCGCTTGTTGATTTGGCTCTTGTCATGGAAACAAAGGTGTGGAAATGGCTTGATTGGAATAAGGCTGGAATAATTCTGATTATGGCTTTATCTGCCGTGCCACTTCTTATTAACTACAATTATATGGGACATGATTTGTGGTATCACGGAATTAGAATAGATCTTGTGGCTAAGGAATTGGCAGACGGAAATTTTCCGGTCAGACTTTATAGTCACGCGTATAATGGATTTGGATATGCAGGCCCCATTTTTTATGGTGATGTTATGTTATATCTTCCGGCAGTTCTTTATAACCTGATGATCCCTATGGAGATATGTATTAAAGTTCTGATTTTTGTAAGTAACATCATTACCGTACTTACTTCTTATTACTTGGGAAAAGGGATCACAAGAAAGCCCGTGCTCGGGCTTGTATGTTCAATTGCCTATACATTCTCACCATATAGACTGATTTGTATCTATAACAGGGGGGCTGTTGGGGAGTACCTGGCATTGGCCTTCTTACCATTAATCGCACTTGGGATGTATATGATATATGAGACGCAGGAATTTGATCTGAAGAATTCCGTAATACTGGCAGCAGGTGTTGGCTGTACACTTATGTGTCATGTTCTTTCAGTTGAACTTGCGATGATTCCTATGGTGCTTGGAGCGCTTATTCTTTGGAAGAAAACAATAAAGAAGGAGATATTTAAGTCACTTTCCTGTGCAGTTCTGATATGTATTGGATTTGCGGCATGGTATATTGTTCCTTTTTTACATACAATGTTTGGCCCTGGGGTTAAAGCTTTTGGGGCGGAAACAGAGGCGCCTATTCAGGAAACAGGTGCATATCTGATTCAGCTTCTTAATCCTTTTTTTCCAAGCTTTGGTGGCGCATCTCCGAATACAATGAAGGGTGATATGTCCATGTCACTTGGAATGGGAGCGATATGTGGACTGGTACTAGTAAGTTACATGCTTTTGGATTCCAAAATTGGCAGTAAAAGGCGTGTAAGCGGTAGTCTTAAGCTTGTATTCGGTCTGGGATGCTTTGGCGCATTTATGACTTCAATTTATTTCCCATGGGATTATATATCCAGAGTTTTTGGGAATCATATTGCCAAACTGGTAAATGAATGTCAGTTTTCGTGCAGACATCTTGGAGCAACAGTGTTGCTGCTTGTTATGGCATTCGTTCTGGCTATAAATGAACTGGTTGATAATGAGATGCCTGTTAAGGAAATATATAAAGGAGCGGTTGTGGCATTTGTTGTTGGGAGTGTTATTACAACATGCCTGTTTTTCAATGGATACTTTAGTGAAATTGATGCTAATCGCAGTTATTCCGTATCTGATTCATCTGCGGATTATATATATAATTATTTCTCGATAGAGGGTGAAACAGCAGGTGTAGGTGATGATAAGGCGGATCTTGCTTTGAATGCAGGAATAGCAGAGGTTGATAACAGTTCGGGGACGGAAGTTTCTTATACATTACCGGTTTATGCTTTTCTTAACATTAGGGTAGAAGATGCAGACAGTAAGGTAGCTTTTGCGACAAGTAAGGATAAAAGCGGGATGTTGTCGGTAAAGATTCCGGCAGGGTATAAAGGGAAATTGGCGGTTGTTTACAAGGAACCTTTACTTTGGAGAATTTGTGAGTTAATAACTATTCTTACCTGTATTACAGTAGCAATTTTTATAAAAAAGAAACGTATTGTTGAGAGTGTGTGATATGACGATTACCAGCTTGATATTTCTATTGTGGTTTTTGCCCATAACATTGGCAATATACTATTTGGTAGATGATAAAATTAAAGAGATAGTCCTTTTGGGGATAAGTATTGCATTCTATGCTATATGTTCCGCAGATTTTATTTTGCAGTTTATAATTGCTCTTTTATTAATTGTTGCAATTGGAAGAGCAATGAACCGGGAAGAGAATGTAATTGTCAGACGTATACTTCTTATTGCAGGTATTCTGCTATGTATAGCGGTGCTAGGATATTATAAATATACTAATTTTGGTATTTCTATAATCAATGGTATCATTGGAAGCAATTTCCCTATAAGGGATTTGGCCATGCCACTTGGTATTTCGTTCTTTACCTTTAAGGCGATTTCATATTTGGCTGATATATATACCGGGAAGATTGAGTTATCTGAAAACCCTATTAAGGATCTGCTGTATCTTAGCTTCTTTGGACACATACAGGCAGGACCGATTGCCAGATATAACGAGATGAGGTGTGTATGGGAAGAAGAGGCCATCACTAAATTTGAATGTTTCTCATCAGGTGTTTTTAGGTTTGTATTAGGCTTTGTTAAAAAGGTTATGGTAGCCGATATATTGGCTAAAGTTGTAAATGAGATTTTTGCAACAGATTTTTCGGGATATTCTGCATTATATGCATGGCTCGGTGCCATATGCTTCTCATTGCAGCTATTTGTGGATTTTTCAGGATATTCAGATATGGCAGTGGGATTAAGCCGAATGTTCGGTTATGCGTGTATGGAAAACTTTGATTATCCATATATGACAGAGTCTGTTGGCGGCTTTTGGAGAAGATGGCATATTTCTTTAAGTAACTGGTTTAGAGATTATGTATATATTCCTCTTGGCGGTTCAAGAACTGATAAGAAATGGAAAATATATTTTAATCTTTTGGCAGTGTGGGTGCTTACAGGTATTTGGCATGGCGCTGCATGGAATTTTATAATTTGGGGATTATTATATTTTGTTGCAATTGCATTTGAGAGATTGACAGGTATACCGAAAAAAATAAACAGTAAGCCGCTAAAGATGGTTTATCGTTTGCTGACTTTACTTTTTATAAATTTTGAATGGGTAATATTCCGGTATGAGGGAACCTTTGGCGGATTACAGTACATAAAGAGAATGCTTTGGTGTGCGCCAAATAAAATAGCAGACAGCAGGTCACTTTTTCTTATAAGTGAATATTGGATTTTTATTTTATGCGCAGTA
Source organism: Candidatus Colinaster scatohippi (assembly GCA_018064805.1). Classification (GTDB taxonomy): domain Bacteria; phylum Bacillota; class Clostridia; order Lachnospirales; family Lachnospiraceae; genus Colinaster; species Colinaster scatohippi. The sequence continues at coordinate 7,088 of JAGHUN010000037.1, read as the reverse complement.
ATAATGTCGGTTCCTGTAGTGCCGTTTATTAAGAAAAAGTGTGAAAAGAATTCAATTGGCTTCAAATTGTATAATATTGTTTCGGCTGTGCTTTTGATGATGTTGTTTGTTTTTGCATTGTCGTTTGTTATTTCAGGGCAGAATAATCCGTTTGCCTATGCTAATTTTTAATAGGACGTATATGAAAAAGAATATTTATGCTAATAAAACATTAGTTACAATTGCATTAATTGTCTTCATAATTGTTATGGGCTTGAAATCCGGTTCATTATTAGTGGGTGAAAAGGTGTTCTCAGAGATAGCATCGGGTAATCCCAAGGTTCATGTGATTGAGAAAGAGTTCATTGAAACGGTGCATAATAGAATAGGCTTTCTTGAGGCTAACAGTTTTGTTCGTTCTACATTGGGATTGCAGGATTATTACAAAAATAAAGGTGTATATGTAATGAGCGATGGATATATAGTTGGAGTATATCCTGAGACATCTACGGACTATGAATATGAGCAGACACTTGATTTTAAAGCTTTTTTGGATGATATAGATGTTAATTTGATCTATGTCAATGAGCCAATAAAATATGTAGATGATTCATGCATTACAGAAGAATTTGGCATGCAATCGTATATTAACGCCAACACAGATAAGTATCTTGAAAGAATTGGTGAAGCCGGTGTTACCTATATTGATCTTAGAGATTCTTTAAAGGACGATGGATATTTACCCAAGGAGCTATTTTATAGAACAGACCATCATTGGACTGTTAGCAGTGGTAAATGGGCTGCATCGAAGATGGCGGGTGCGCTTAATGACTATTGTGGGTATAATATTGATCTCGCTAAATTTGACGATGCTAATTATGAAATTACAGAATATAAGAATTGTTGGCTTGGTGAACAGGGCAAAGTTGTTGGTGAGTCATATGTTGGTTTGGATGACTACACATGCATTAAACCGGCATATAATACGGACTATGATATTATAGATAAAAATGGAGGAATTCGTAAGGGAACCTTTGATGATTTTGTAGATGAGAGTGTTTATAACACAGAGATAGACGTTTATAATTGTCCTAGATGGCACTATTCATATGATATGCATCATTGTATCAATAATGATATAGCAAATGGTAAAGTTCTTTTGCTGGGTGACTCATATGATGTTGTAACAGCTCCTTTTTTATCGCTTGCAGTTAATGAAGTTGATTATCTTGTTCTGCGTGAATATGATAAAAGCTTTGATTTGCGACAATATATAATTGATGGTGGTTACGATACGGTTCTGGTTTGTTATGCTCAGTTTATGATAGGTGCTCACGACGATGTGGATTCAGCTAACTACAGAATGTTTGATTTTAAATAAATTGTTAGGATAGTGGAATAGAACGTTAGTGGAATAAATTGCTAGAATTTTTATCGGTAATTAAAGATTCCGATATGAAACATATGGTGATAGTATGCAGATAACGAATGACTGGCTGCCGGTAGTGCAGGAAGAATGTAAGAAAGAGTATTATAAGGACTTATTTTCATTTGTTAAAAATGAATATGCAAATGAAGTAATTTATCCCCCAAGTGATGAAATTTTTAATGCTTTTCATTTTACACCACTGAAGAATGTAAAGGTTCTTATTTGGGGTCAGGATCCATATCATGAGTACAATCAGGCGCATGGCTTGTCTTTCTCGGTTCCTGTTTCTCAGCACAAAATACCACCGTCTTTGCAGAATATATATAAAGAACTTAATGATGATCTGGGGTGCTTTATTCCTAATAATGGATATCTTAAAAAGTGGGCAGACCAGGGGGTTCTGATGCTTAACACAGTGCTTACTGTAAGGGCAGGTGCTGCTAATTCTCATAAAGGGCATGGCTGGGAACAATTTACTGATGCCATAATAAAGGCTGTTAATCAGAAAGAGGAACCGGTTGTATATATGCTATGGGGATCTCCGGCACAGACCAAGATACCTATGCTTAATAATCCTAATCATCTTATCTTAAAGGCTGTTCATCCAAGTCCGTTATCGGCTTACAGAGGGTTTTTTGGATGCAAACATTTTAGTAAGTGTAATGAGTTCCTTGTAAGTAAAGGGGAAAAGCCTATTGATTGGCAGATTGATAATATATAAGAATTGAATTTAGGTATAAATTTTAATGTTTTACTTTAAGATTTCTATGTTATTAGTCAGGGGATGTAGTCGGAATTTTAATAATATGTGATAATTACTATGTTTTAGTATGTATATTATTTAATGAAAGGATTTACATATGAGTGAAGCAAAAGTAAAAACAAAAAAGGTTAAGAGCAAGGCAAATGCTAAGGTTAAAAAGAAGGGCCAGAGCAAAGCAAAGCTTAACATGTATGTAACACTTGTTTTATATGCACTTATTCCTCTTTTAGTGGGAGTTGTTGTGCTTACAGCGGTGTTGCTGTCAAGAACTGAGAAGCAAGTATCAGAGGTTATGACTAATTACATTTTCTCTATGGCTAAGAGCCAGGGTGCCGGACTTAATAATGAGGTATCATTCAAAAAGAAGGAACTTGCATTATCTAAATCAAACCTGACTGAGTATTGTAAGGATATAAAGATAGAGGGAATTGACTCTTCTTATGCATATGTTGCAGATGCAGATGGAGTTATGCTTTGGCATCCAAGTGATGAAAAAATTGGACAGCCTGTTACTAATGAGGTTATTCAGGAAGTATGTACCAAGATGTCGAAGGGCAAATCAATAAAGCCTGAAATTGTAAATTATGTATTTAAGGGAGAGCAGAAGATTGCCGCTTATTATGTTGCAGCTGATAATTCCTTTGTGCTCGTTATTACTGCTGATCGTAAAGAAGTAGTTGCTGAAACTAATAAAATGCTTGCTACAAGTGTTGCTATTAATGTTGTTCTTGTAATCTTTTTTGCTGTAGTTGCACTTCTTATAGCAAGAATTATTTCTACTCCGCTTAAAAAGCTTTCACTTGCAACAAGAAAACTTGCTGATGGTGAACTTAATGTTGAGATAGATGCTTCATCACATATTACTGAGACTGTTCAGATAATTGAGTCTGCTAATGTTCTTAAGAATTCGCTCTTAAATGCAGTCGGTGCTGTTAAGGAGAATGTTGACACTCTTGAAGAGACTGTTGTTGCAGTTGATAGCAAGACCGCTTCAAATACAGATAGCATTGATCAGATTAGCTCTGCAGTCAGTGAGGTTGCAGATACATCACAGAGTGTTGCTCAGTCAGCACAGGAGATGGCAACAAAGGCTGTCGAGTTAGGTGAGAATATTGATTCACTTACAGAGAATGTTGAAAAACTTTCAACTGCATCTGAAGAAATCAGCAAGGCTAATTCTGAAGCAAGTGCATATATGGCAACAGTTTTGGATTCGTCAAAGGAAAGTGTTGCGGCTGTTAGCAATATCTACGAAAAGATTAATGGAACAAATGATTCCGTTACAAATATCAGCGAATGTGTTCAGATGATTGAAGATATTTCTGCACAGACAAATCTTCTTTCTCTTAATGCTTCAATTGAAGCTGCGAGAGCAGGAGAGGCAGGAAGAGGCTTCGCTGTTGTTGCTGATGAAATCAGAAAACTTGCAGATGAGTGTGCTGCCAGTGCCGGACAGATTAGAGAAATTGTTAATCAGGTAATTGAGAACTCTAATGAGACAGTTGCTGAAGCTAAGAAAGTTGCTGATATCATCGAGGGTGAGCAGAAGTATATTGCAGATACTCAGGAGAAGTTCGTAGTTCTTTCAGCTTCAGTAGATGAAAGTATTGTAGAAATTAATAAGATTAGATCAATGACTATAGATCTTAATGAGATAAAGGAGCAGATCACAGGTGCTACAAGTGATCTTGGTGCAATAAGTGAGGAACTTGGTGCAAGTGCTGAAGAGGTTGCTGCAAGTTGCCAGACTGTTACAGCTGCATGCTATGATACAAGAGAGCGTACTAAGGAAATGCGTGATATTGAGGTTAATCTTGCTTCAGCAGTTGAAGTATTTAAGATGTAAGGAATTTGGTGATTAACCAAGTTAACGCATTAAAGTATTTTTTCTTGACATTTGTAAAATATAGATAGATAATAAGTTAGTGCAAAGAAGCATACCCCGGAGCTGAGTTTAGCTCCGGGTGTTTTGTTATAAAGAAATAAAATATAAAGCAGAAGGAGAATAGTAATGAGAATTGGTATTTTAGGATATGGTAATCTGGGAAAAGGTATTGAATGTGCAATCAAGCAGAATGCAGACTGCGAACTGAAGGCAGTATTTACCAGACGTAACCCATCAGATGTTAAGATTCTCACTGAGGGTGTTCAGGTATATAGTGTAAATGATATTGAGGCTCATAAGGATGAGATAGATGTGCTTATTCTTTGTGGTGGCAGCGCAACAGATCTTCCTGTTCAGACTCCTGAATATGCCAAGTATTTCAATGTGATTGATAGCTTTGATACTCATGCAAGAATTCCTGAGCATTTTGCTAATGTTGACAAGGTTGCTAAGGAAAACGGACACACAGCACTTATTTCATGTGGTTGGGATCCGGGAATGTTCTCCCTTAACAGATTATATGCTAACTGCATTCTTCCGGTTGGTAATGATTATACTTTCTGGGGAAAGGGCGTATCACAGGGACATTCTGATGCTATAAGACGTATCGAAGGCGTTAAGAATGGTAAGCAGTATACTATTCCTGTTGATTCAGCGCTTGAGGCTGTTAGAAATGGTGAAAATCCGGAACTTACTACAAGACAGAAGCATACAAGAGAATGTTTTGTTGTAGCAGAGGAAGGCGCAGATAAGGCTAAGATTGAGGCAGAAATTAAGAATATGCCTAACTACTTTGCTGATTATGATACAACAGTTCATTTTATTACTGAGGAAGAACTTCAGGCTAATCACAGTGGTATTCCACATGGTGGATTTGTTTTCAGAACAGGTAAGACAGGTTGGGATGGAGAATTTAATAATGTTATAGAATATAGCCTTAAGCTTGATTCTAATCCGGCATTCACAGCAAGTGTATTGGTTGCTTATGCAAGAGCTGTATGTCGTATGAATAGTGAGGGACAGTTAGGTTGTAAGACTGTATTTGATGTAGCTCCTGCATACTTAAGTCCACTTAGTGGTGATGAGCTTAGAGCACATCTCTTATAATTTGGTTGGTATTTGTAGAAGATATAGTATAACTGGACGTCTGTTTTAGCAACATGACGTCCAAATTAATAATAGTAAGGAAAGATAGTAATGAATTCGTATATTAATGAAGTGAATTTTTTTAAGGGAAATAATCCTGAAGAAATAGCTAAACAGTATGGAACTCCTGTATATGTTTATAATGAGGAAATTATCAGAGAGCATATGCATAGTGTTAGTCAGGTGATTACTAAGTATCCATATACAGCCAACTATTCGGTAAAGGCTAATACAAATATTGAAATTCTTAAGCTTGCACTTGATGAGGGAATTAATTGTGATGCCATGAGCGTTGGCGAGATGACAATGCTACTTAGAGCAGGTTTCCCTGCAGAGAAAATTTTCTTTGTTTCTAATAATGTTGCAGCTGAAGAAATGCAGTTTGCAATTGACCATAATATAATGGTGAGTCTGGATAGCTTAGAGCAGCTGGAGCGTTTTGGTAAGCTTAATAAGGGTGGAAAATGTGCTGTTAGAATTAATCCGGGCGTTGGCGCAGGACATAGCGAGAAGGTGGTAACAGCCGGTAAGAAGACCAAGTTTGCTATTGCTGAAGAAGATATTGATAAGATTTTTGATATTGCAGCTAAGTATGATCTTACTATTGCAGGAATTAACCAGCATATTGGTTCGGGATTCCTTGATCCACAGCCTTATCTTGATGCTGTGGCTAATCTGTTAAGAATTGCTCATAGATTTGAGAATCTTGAATTTATAGATTTCGGCGGTGGTTATGGAATTCCATATCATAAGCTTGATGATGAGGCCGGTTTCCCTATGGATGACTTTAAGAAGAGACTCGAGCCAATTCTTGACGAGTTCGTTGAGTCTTATGGAAAGGCTCCGCTTTTTAAGTCTGAACCGGGAAGATACTGTGTTGCAGAAGGCAGTGTTATTCTTGGAAGAGTACAGGCTGTTAAGCAGAATTCGGGTGTAAAATATGTTGGTACGGATGTTGGTATGAATACACTTATCAGACCGGCAATGTATGATTCACATCATGATGTGGAAATTATTAGAGATGGTGAGGTTCTTGATCGTAAGGATATGGAAGAGGTTAATGTATCCGGTCCTATCTGTGAATCAGGTGACCTTATTGCTAAGAATCGTATGCTTCCGGTAGCAAAACAGGATGACTTGGTGTGTGTACTTGATACAGGAGCTTATGGTTATGCAATGGCTTCTACATATAATTCACGCCCAAGACCGGCGGAAGTAATGGTATGCAAGGATGGCAGTGTAAAGCAGATTAGACGTCGAGAGACAGTTGAAGATTTATTTGCTTTGTATGAGTAATTGGGAATATATAGTTTACTTATTTCAGGTAATAATAGGGCTATCTATTTTGGGATGAATTGTTATTTTAGTAGAATGTTTAGAATTAAGGCTTGGGCTGATGCTTGGGTGAATGTTTAGATGAATGCTTAGATGAATGCTTGGGTGAATGTTTAGATGAATGCTTGGGTGAATGCTTGGGTGAATGTTTAAATGGACAAATAGATAGATGGAATAGAACCACACTTTTCGGGGCTGAGAGGTGTGGTTTTTTATTAGGTATTTGATGACAGGGTGATGGGATATGTTAGAAAAGTGTATAAAACAGGTCATCCCCCGTTGCCTTATACATATCAGGCTAAAAGAAAGCGATGTTAGAGTGTATAAGCAAGTGATACCCCCCGCTGTCTTATACATCTCAGACAAAGGGAAAGCGTTGGAAAAGTGTATAAGCAAGTGAGCCCCCCGCCGTCTTATACATCTCAGACAAAGGGAAAACGCTAGAAGAGTGTATAAACAGGCCAAACCCCCGCCCAGTTATACATATTCGGGAAATGGAAACGGTTTGTAAAGTGTTTAAGCAAGTGAGACCCCCCCCGAGTGTTATCAGA
>JAGHUN010000003.1 GCA_018064805.1 Candidatus Colinaster scatohippi | reverse complement strand
CCTTTGCTAAAGCCGATTACTACATTGCCCACCCGGATGAATGTAAGCAAATTGCCATAAATGGTGCACAGATAGTCAAAGAAGCCTTTAACTACTCAGACAGAATTAATTCCATTTTTGAATATCTATAGAACCATTTAGTGTTTAGTTGATTATAAACAAAACCGGTAATGCACCAGGCACTACCGGTTTTATTTATTTACCATATTCTTCTAAATATTTAATTCTATATTTATCATAGTTATCCAAGTTAAGAATCATACCATCATCATGAACGCATACAGGTTTTTCAAGCTTTGGAACAACTATTCTGTATCCTCTTTTTCTGAATTCCTTACTTTGAGAAGCATCATAGAAATCCCATCCGTCAAATATATCCTGCCTCCAGGGTATATCATACTGAGTAGCCATAAGGAAGCCATCAACAGCCTCTACATCAACTATAGATGCTTCACTAAGCTCACATCTTACATTACACCTATCAATATCGGTATTATCCTTGTAATACTGTGCGAAAACTCTGTCAGTATGCCACATTACCCCATCATTTGGCATTTCCCTAGCACCCGCAATTCCAATCATACCGATTTTATCATCAAGAGCAAATATATCCAACATTTCCTGAAGGAAGTAAATATCTGTAATAAAGGTATCCTGATGCATATATATTTTATATTTTGCATCCGTTTCATTCATAGCTTCATTATATCCGGAAGTCATGGAAAGGGCACCCTCTATAACATTGAGTTCAACCTCATAACCTTCAGGAATTATCAGCCTGCTAAGATATATTCTGCACTCATCCAAATAATGCATTTTATTTACACATATAATAATACAGATTTTCTTATCGTTCATTCTAATCCTCAATCTGTTAATCTGATATCTGATAAAACAACCGGCACAGCCTATTTCCTACTGATAGTCATATTGGCAGCCATCTCGTTATTATCTATTACAGCATCACTGAAAAGATTCTCAAGCAGCTGATATTCTCCCCATGCGCTTCCAAGCTTATATTCATCTATAAGCTTACCTGACGGATAAATATCTTCAAGCTCAGGATGGTCTTTATAAAAACGTACCAGCGCCCTGTACATTACAAATCGTGCAGGTACATTCTCAAGCACCCACTCCTGGTCAAACCATACAACCCTTTCACCATCCCAAAAAGCATTTCTAGGAATCATATCAAGATAACCTATACTGATAATAGGACCATATTTATCTTCACTTGGCTCCAAATTAAGTCCAAGTGTATAAAGAATATTTTCCTCAAATTCCAGTTGTTCTGAAGACTTAAGAATGTCATCATAAATAAGAGCAAACATTTCTCTTATTAACTCCTCGTCCTTTCTGTTAAAGGCATCCACTAATACCGTCTCAACAAGTGCAAGATTCGAGAAATCTGTTCTTATAATATCTGCTTCACATTCTTCACCCCATATTGCAAGTCCATGGTCAGCCATATTCAAAAGATTATTATGTGTCTCTTCAATATGCGCGATACCATTTGCACAAAGTGCAAACTTCTCAACCATATTATCTGCAGTAAATCGGGTTCCTATTTGATATTCATGGAATCTGAATGAACTCATGGTTGCATATGTCACATCGCAAAGTCTCTCACTTTGAGAACACTCTACCAGAAATGAATTGGCAAAAAAACCAAATACCTTATTATCCGCTATATCACTATAGATAGCCTTTTCATTCGCAATAGTCTTAGTATCAAATGGATAATAATATGGTCTGATACCTTTTAATTCCTCAGCAGTCGGAAGGTGTCTGTCAGAGTATATCGTTACCGGAAGTTTATAATCGGGCATTGGATAATAGAAATTCGTGTTCTCAAGCCCTGCTTCAGTAATAAGTCTATTAAGTGCTTCCTTAGAAAAAGTACGCACGCTCCTATCAGTAGATTCATACTGGTTAATTCCATCAAACGGATGTCCTGTATGATCCTCATTGGCACCACACCAGTATTTAAGTCCATACTGATTTTCTATAGCAATAAGCAAGACTCCGTCAGGCTTAAGTAACTGTCTTATCTTAACAAGGAAGTCCCTATACGGATTAACTCCACCGGTATAACTTCCCTGATATTCCAGTACACCGATAAGTGTAATGTAGTCAAACTTTTCCTCGAATTCTATATCATTCAGATTACCTATTATTACCTCAAGATTCTCACGTTCCCTGCATCTAAGCAAAGCTCCGGTTCCCCTTCTCTTGGATAATTCCACAGCAGTAACACTCTTGCATCTGTCGCAGAGCATATTAGTAATTGCTCCAAGTCCACAGCCTATCTCAAGTACCGAGCTATCCTCTTTGAACGGATACCAATTCAATATGTTTTTCCTTACTCCCGACAGATGATAATATGTAGACCATGAAAAATTATCATAGATTGCATCAGAATATTCCTCGGGAGGGTTACTTGCAATAATATCAAGAATCTTATCTTCAATATCTCCTTCCGAATACAAGTCTTCATTCTTATACCATTTAAGATTGAACTGTGGCTTAATATCAAATTCATCCAAATTAATATTGTTCATTATATTCCTCATTCCTTGCAGTCACTTTTTCCATAATAATTATCTGCCTGTAACTCTGGCAATAATCTGCGCTTCATAATCATGGTCAACTATATTCTCAACCTGATAGCCACCCTCATATTCATTATTATATTTCGTTGCTACCGCTGTCTTCTCTCCGTTATTCCTAACAAGCCATTCATAAGATAAATCTGCATGTCCTATATCTATGGCATGATAACCTGCTTTGGCCAGATCATACGCAAGTACGCTTGCAGTCGGACCAAGAGCAATAAGAATCGTTTTGCTCTTACTCAACTTAAGAGCCTCCGCAAGTATATCATCATAAACATCAAAGGCATTTTCCGACGGACACAAAATTCTCTCAATTGAGGCAGCGTTATTAAACAAATCATTACCTACCCCCATTCTCGTCTCTTCGCCTTCTATAAATACACATTCCTTGTTATCCCAAAGTCTGCGTTGCATTTTAACATGCTCCCAATCTGTATTTCTGGATATGCATGCATGTCCATATACTCGTTCTGTATCTAATAGAGACATATGCTCAGCCCTTACCGTAGGAGTAATATATGTTCTTATTCCATCTGCATCCTTAGGTGTTCTGTGAGATAAATCTCCATAAAAATTATTAAGCCCTATAATTATATTATTATCTTTAGAGGTAACTACCTCTCTCAATCGTTTGGCCAGCAGTTCGTTATTGCCCTGGAATCTCCATCTGGCATTACCAAACATTAATCCGAATTCACCATCCCCAAATCTGGCAATAGACTTCCTATTATTAACAATCTCATCAATTGTAGCCTCTTCAGCCATAATCTTAGGAATTGCATAATTAGAATCTGCTCTGTGGTCTCTGACCTCATATGGCATATTCTCTACCCTGTTAATCAAACGCTTAAGTTCAAGTTTATTATTAATATTATCCGTCTCAAGCCCAAATACATGGTTAGCGAGTTCAGAAATGGTCTTGCATATTTCATTATTGGTTGCCGTTAACTGTGCAACCTGATTATTAAGCTTCTCATTCTCCTGAAGTAGCGCCTCCAAGACTTCAATATATTCATTATCCATTACATCTCTCCCATAATGTTGTATATTTCTACCATCTTAGCAACAAGTGGCTCCTTACGATAAAAATAGACATTTGCATATATTATTCCTATAACACAGGTAAGTGAAATACTATTTTCTATAAGAAAGCTTATAGCCTCAAGGATATAATCCTCTTCAAGCGCAAATTCAACTCGTCTTATGCAGAAGGTGACCATCTCATATAGCCTAAGAACTTCCTCCATATCACGCCCATTAAGGATTGTATTTTCAATTCGTTTTTCTTTTTCCTGAAGATAGATATTAGCCAGTATATTCAATGTAAATAGCGTCTTATTTTTAGATACATATTCCTGAACATCACTTTGTCCTATATAATTGCAAAAGCCCTGATAATCTTCTTCACACAAAAAAGTGGCAAGCATCTCTGTCATATCCGTTATGCGGTTATTGACATTATCCAAAATACTAATGCCATTAGCCTCGCCATCATTGGCATTCTGCCAATTTCTGCAGAACTCTGTCAGTGAGCGGTCAATTCCCGACTCCTTAAGCATCCTTTCCAATTCCGCTGCCTGCTCCTTATAGAAAGGATAATCATGAGAATAGTATCTCTTTACCGGAGTCATATAATCACCATACATTACAGTAAGCACTTCATCATATCCTGCCGGTACCGGCACCTCGAAAAACTCGAACTTATGCATCTGAATAGCATCATAATTTTCCTTTTTAATATTAAGTCCATTCTCTCTTAGGCACTTTATAAAAAAATTAGTAACATAGTCTGCATCTTTTTCTTCTGTCGAAGAAATAAGTGTTTCCGACAATTTCCACACCGTATTATACAGCCCTTCATCTCTTGAAATGGAAGTATTAAGTTCACGCTCTATCCTTGCTATTTTCTCTTCCAATATGCCGTTTGCCGAGTAATTTTCCCAATGCGTGAGGACATTCATCATAAAATAATATTTTTCATATATTTCTTTAGCCCTTTGAGGATCTCTGCTTACATAATCAAGAGGAAAAATATCTATTCCAATTCTAAAACAAGGAAAACCGTGAAAACGGTTCATATAATTCGGAAGGTTCCAGTAGGTCTCATCAGCAATAACTCTAAGCTGCTCAACCTGTGCCGCCTCCTGAAGTCGCTTCTCATCTGCATACATTCCTGCAATAACAAAGCCCTCCGGGAGTTCCTTACGAGCTATCTCAATGAATCTGACATACTCATCCCTTAACATACAGATATCTATATCATCGTCCCAAGGAATAAATCCATTATGCCTTATTGCCCCAAGCAAGGTTCCCCAATCTGCATACCATTTTATTTCATGTCTCTTACATATATCATCGATGACCTCTAAAACTTCAATTGCTGCCGCCCAGGCTCTTTTCATGAGTTCTTCTATCTCGAAACCATCGCGTGTTTCTTTTTCAAAAAAATTTTCAGGAAACTGCATTATTATTTCTCCGATTATAGAATCTTGTTCTCTCTAATAATATCCACAACTGCCTTAGCAATTACATTATCACCTTTGTGTTCTGAATAATTGTAAAGCGCCGGAATAGTATCATATGTTTCACTAATATATTCATATACAGAAGCACTTTCTGTAGCAAAAAACATAGCAATACTTAATACCTTATTCAGATATTTCTCATTCTCACAATCTTTTTTTTCTATCCAGTGTATCTGCTTACAGTCAAGAAGGTTGTAACTAACGGAATCCGTAAGCGTACATAGTTCAAAACCTGCCAGATTATAGCTTATCAGGATATCCGGTCCATACTCCTTAAGCTTACCATATATATATGGCCTTTCTATAAGCTTGTTTCCAAATATCTCTATCTCAAGCTTATCTATTCCAAGTACCTCACTAAAATTTATAATTAATTCACTCTTTAAGTCTGTATGATTGTGATTCTCATAATCAACAACTGCTATTTTCATTACTAATCCTGCTCCCTTTTCAGCCAGACTTATCTATTCCAAAACAATCCGCATCTCTGTCGTCATTACATAGACTTTTATCAATATTTCTCAGTAAAATCGGTTCCCGTTGTCGATTGCATCTTAGCCACGAGCGGCTCCGGGTTCTCCGCCATTTGCATCATAGTCACAAAGCCTTCCAATACCATATTGTATTCATTACTCTTATTCATAGCCTTATAATCATCAAGAAGGGCCTTAAAATGGTCCATCTGCCATATAATAATATCGGCAATTGTATAGCCTTTTATTAGATATTCACATAAAAATCTGCCTGTATTCAGGTAATATTCAAACTCTTTCAGAAGTCTTTCATTCTCAGGATTTGCAATTTTTTCCACAAACCTTTCAGCCCAGAGTTCAGGTTCCTCTTTACCGGCCCTAATGGCAAGCTCTCTTGTATATACACACAAATCTCTTTTTTCCATGAATAACCCTCTTCCTAAAATAATGAATATATTAGTTTAAATTTACCTATATGCTTAATTATCGCATATTTAATATTTTGCCACAACTTGCCAAATAACTTTTTTATAGTATAATCAGTATGTCTATTATTCAAAAAATGAAAGAGGTACCATGAGACTTAGGCATATTAAAGGTGCGGAAGAAATGATCGCCGCCAACAGATTTGTTATACAAAATCCTGCAGAAATGAAGGGACACTGGCAGGATGTATTCCCTGACAACCAGCCACTTCATGTTGAAATTGGAATGGGCAAGGGACGCTTTATTATGGATATGGCAGAGGCGCATCCGGAAATTAATTATATTGGAATCGAAATGTATTCAAGTGTACTGCTTCGAGCCACCCAGAAAATGGAAGAGCGTGAACTCAGCAATCTTCGTTTTCTATTAATCGACGCTGCAACTATTCAGGATTTCTTCGAAGAAGGTGAAATTGATCAGATATATCTTAACTTCTCGGACCCATGGCCAAAGGACAGACATGCCAAGCGTCGTCTACCTTCAAGGCAGTTCCTGGAGCGTTTTGCACACGTACTTAGAGACGAAGGACATATAGAATTTAAGACTGATAATCGTGGACTTTTTGATTTTGCTCTTGAAGAAGTCGAACCGGGCGGTTTTACATTACTTAAGTCCACATTTGACCTTCATAATACAGCTGATATGATGGAAGGCAATATCATGACAGAATATGAAGAAAAATTCTCGTCAATTGGCAATCCTATCTGCAAATACATAATTGAGAAAAAGTAAACATTATTTAAGCCACCGACACTGATATGTACCGGTGGCTTTTGCTTTACAAAGCATTACTTTCTTAATCCTTCAACTGTTCAAGAATAAATTCCTTAACCCCTTCCAGCTTACTTTTTTTCCATTCACCCTTTTCTGCTTCAAGCGATAAAGGATATATAATCTG
>JAGHUN010000038.1 GCA_018064805.1 Candidatus Colinaster scatohippi | reverse complement strand
TATTTTAGCAGTTGAAGGTCCGGCTATTTATGGAATTGTAAATTGCTTTTGTTAATTGAATAACAAAAAAGAGGGATATATAAGTTACAAAATAGTATTTTAAATAAGAAAAAGGGGTACATATCAGACAGTGATAGGCTCCTTTTTCTTTTGGCTAATTCTATGTATCTTGTATCTTACGAAATTTGTATGTTCACAATCGACCACAATAAATTGACAATGATATCACATATTCATACAATTATAGTACAAAAAACAATCTTTTTACCTACAAGAAGTGAGAAGCAGATGAGAAACAGAGATAAGGAAAGCACAACAAAGAAAGTAAGCTTTTGGCGTAAATATAGGAAGAATGTTGCAGTGAGTTTTATGATTGCTGTTGCGTTCTTTTTTATATTTTTTCAGGTGGCCTACAGATGGTTTTATAAGATGGCTGTACAGAAGCAGGAGGATGCCTTTTACAGACTTGATGCCCAATTGGATAAGTCGACTGATGGTAAGTCGGTTGCTGATTCGGTAAGTAGAGTAAGACTCAAGCTATCGATTTTAAGCGAGCAGGATGTAGGCCGGGCACAGTATTCTTTAGTGGATGAGGTCACGGATGAAGTTGTAGCAGATTCGACAAGGGCGCCGTTCCTTGTGCTGAAGGATAAGTCTCTGCCGGAGGATGAGCAGGAGACAAAAATATATCCATTTGGAAGTGATATTCTGGAAACATTAAGAAAATATGATATTAGATATGAGGACAGATTATATTATCCTGCAGGTTTGAAGGATGTTGAATTCCTATACAAATTAGGGACAGATTTTTATTATTTTGATGTTGAAGATGCATATATAGATGGAGAAGATGTGTATCTTGGTAAGATGAAGGCCGAAACGTATAGGAATGAGACGGAAGCGTTAGGAGAAAATGAGATGGTCAGTCTTGATTTTACACCTTCAGGTGCTAAGGATATGATGCGCTGCGCTAAACCAGATTATACACTTATGTTTATAGTTGTGGGGGATACTTCAAGCAATACACCGGAATTTGATGATATGCCGGATTTGACTGAAGCATCGGCTAATTTGGATAGTACATCAGTGACAAGTTCTACTTTATTTTGCCCGGGAGTTGTTACATTCAAGGGCAAGCATCGATATATAGATTCTGCAGGGAAGCCATATGTTGTCAATTATGTTTCCGCAGTGGATTTTGCCAATCTGTATTGGTGTGTTAGTCCGGTATGTTTTATTATATGTGTTATGGTCCTTATAATCAGTATGGTTGCCGGTATCAAAATTTATAATAGAGAAAAAACTAATATAAAAAACTAGTTGCGTAAAACGCTCAGAAATGAGGGATTGTATGTTAATAAACGGAAAATTTCGATGTGCGGGTTGTATGAAGGAAATAGCCGGCGAATCAGGCATGTGTGGCTGTGGCTATGATAATGCATCAGAAATCAATCCAATACACTGTTTACAGGTTGGTACTGTATTAAATGATTCATATGTGATTGGTAAGGTAATAGGAGCCGGTGGATTTGGTATTACATATGTTGGCTGGGATAGAGATTTAGAGAAAAAAATAGCGGTTAAAGAGTTTTATATGCATGGTATTACATCGCGTAATACTTCTGTTTCTACTGAGGTTTATTCCAATATAGGCGATGATACTGAGGTTTTTGAGGCTAACAGGGAAAAGTTTGTAAATGAAGCCAAGACGCTTGCTGCATTTATGGAAGAACAGGGAATTGTTACTGTATACAGATTTTTTAGAGAAAACAAGACTGCTTATATTGTTATGGAGTTTGTGGAAGGTATTAGCCTTAAGGAGTATCTTAAGCAAAGAGGGAGACTGTCTATTGATGAGACTATGGGGATTATTGGCCCGGTCATGAACTCACTGGCTAGAGTGCATGAGATGAATATGGTACACAGAGATATCAGTCCGGACAATATTATGATTACCTCAGATGGCCGTGGTAAGTTAATTGATTTTGGAGCAGCCAGGGAAAACAATAATGGCAATAGAAGTCTGTCGGTAGTTCTTAAGCATGGCTTTGCACCAATGGAACAGTATCAGACGCGAGGAAATCAGGGACCCTGGACTGATGTGTATGCACTAAGTGCTACTATTTATAACTGTATTACAGGTAGCGTACCTAATGTGGCGACCGATCGAATCATGAATGGAACACAAGAGGAAATGAATGCTCTTGATGCAGTATGCAGTGAAGAGGTTGGAGCCGTAATACGAAAGGGATTAAGCATAAAGATAGAAGATAGATATCATTCAGTCGGTGAATTTAAGATGGCTTTATTAGAGGCGCTTAACAAAAATAAACAGACTAATGAACCATCTATTAAAATTACTAATGACAACAATGCAGATAGCAGAACATCTTCCGGTGAAAAAACAGATAATAATAAGAGAAGACCTTCTGGCTTAATGGTAGCTTTGTTAGTAAGCATAGTGTTGGCTATGGCCTGCCTGGTACTTTTGGTGTTTGTAGTCAATAATAAAGGCTATGGTGAAAAAGGGGACGGGTTGACTGATGAACTAGCTTCCAATGATTTGAATAATAAGGATTTTGACGAGGAGTCATCTGCCACAGATACCGCATCCTATGACGTAATTGCGCCGGTTCCTACAGATGTTGCAGAACCTTATGTCGGAATTACCGTTCCGGAAGATATGATAATAGATGATGAGGCAACCGATGGAGGTAAAAATATCGGAGATACGATTACCTTTGGTCGATATGAGCAGGATAATAATTTTAATAACGGTAAAGAGGACATAGAATGGATAATCGTTGATAAGAATGAAGACAGCATATTACTTGTAAGTAAGTATGCGCTTGTATGTGAAAGATATAATTCTATATATGAAAATCAGCCATGGGATATGAGTTCCATTAGAAGCTGGCTGAATAGCGAATTTGTTTATGAGACCTTTGATAACAAAGAAATGTCTATGATTCGCACAACAAGAGTTGTAGCCGAAATGAATCCTCAATATAGCACATTCCCCGGTGGAGATACGGAGGATATGGTGTTTTTGCTCAGTATCAATGAAGTAAACCGGTACTTTATATCTGATGAACTGAGAAAATGTGCTCCTACTGCTTATGCAGTTGCACAGGGAGCGTATGTAAGCAGCAGTAAGACATTAGAGGGAGAAGCAACATGCTGGTGGTGGTTAAGAACTCCCGGTGATGGATTTAAGGATGCAGCTAATGTAAATGGTAATGGTGTAATTCGCTATGGTGGATATGGAGTAAGTCCTATTGACGGTTGTGTCAGACCTGCTTTATGGATATATTCAAACGCTGAATGATGATACGGTGAATGTGTTTGGAAGATATATTAATTAAGATTATACCCAGATTGGAGAGACAATGAGTAATTATACAAAGTGGGTTGCGGCCTGGGGCAATGCAATGTCTATAACAGATCACAGACCGGAGACCTATGCAAAGAACCTTACACTCAGATATCCTATATACTGCCCATTTGATGGAGATGCAATGCGCATTACTCTTGATAATTATTGTGGGCTTGAGGATGTGACAATTACAGAGGTATCGATTCTGCTTAATGGAGTGTTTTATGATGTTACATTTGAAAACGGTGCTGCAGGTGTTACCATACCGGCAGGTGGAACGACCGCATCAGATGAGATAGATATTGAAGTAAAAAGAGGAGATAAGCCGGAGGTAAGTATATATCTTGGTGAGTATACACAAATGCGTTCGTCGGTAGTGGCGCTTGGCCCATTGTCATCCGGTAAGTATGCAGTGGGCAATATGACACATATGTCAGATATTCCGATTGATATTAGTCGCAAGACAGATGTGTTTTATTTCCTTAGCAATGTATCTGTTCATACCGAAGAGTGTAACCGGGCCATAGTTTGTTATGGTGATTCCATTACTGCACAGGATTGGCCGGATTATCTGTCGCTTTTGCTTGCAGAAAAAGGAATACGGAATGTATCTGTAATAAGAAGGGCGACATCCGGTTCAAGAATTCTTCGTGAATATAATAATATAACTTATGAATCATACGGACTAATGGGAAAGAAAAGATTTGAGCATGAGGTTCCTACCGATGGTGCAGATACAGTTATAATTCAACAGGGGATAAATGATATTATTCATCCTGTTGGAGTGGAGGTTAATCCCTTTAGGCCCATGTCGGATTTGCCTACGGTGGATGAGATGAAAAAAGGATATGAATGGTATCTGGACTGTGCCAAAAAAATGGGATACAGGACTTATGTAGGAACTCTGCTTCCAATCGATGGATGGAGAACATACGCTGATTTCAGAGAGAACATGAAAAATGAGTTTAACGACTGGCTTCGTGGTCTTGGCGAGGAGTATGGAGTTAACGGGGTAATTGATTTTGATAAGGCTGTAAGAGATGAAAGGGCTGTGACATGCTTTGGAAATGGTTATGATTCAGGAGATCATTTACATCCAAGTCATGAAGGCTACAAGAGGATGGCTGAAGAAGCACTTAAAATATTTACATAAATTTGGTGCTTAGGAAGATATTTTTTTTTTAACTTACAGTGATTTGTTTTCGCATATTTGATAGTATTTCATATGGAAGACAGGTTGTCATTAGCATATAAAACAGATATAATGATTTAAATATATTTTTGGAGGACATAATAATGAAGGCATTTATGAAAGAGTTCAAAGAGTTTATTTCGCGTGGTAATGTAATGGATATGGCGGTAGGCGTAATTATTGGTGGTGCATTCACTGCTATTGTTACAGCCCTTACTACAAGTTTTATCAATCCGTTAATTGCGCTTATTACAGGTGGTGTAAGCATAGATGAAAATGGTAATCCGGTTTATATCGGTGGCGTATTTACAATAAACGGTGTCGAGTTTAACTATGGTGCTTTTATTTCAGCCGTAATTAATTTTATCATTGTTGCACTTATTATTTTCCTTATAGTTAAAGGGATGAATAAGGTTGTTAAGAAAAAGGAAGCTGCTCCGACAACTAAGGATTGTCCATATTGCTTTGAGAAGGTATCGTTAAAGGCTACTAAGTGCCCACATTGTGCTTCAGAGCTTGAAGTTAAATAATTCCGCTGAGGTTTTTGTTAGTGAATAAGGATTTGGTTTTGGATATCAGTAAATTAATATCTGCATCAATTGTAATAGGCATATGTCTTGCTATCTGGTTTATTATTTCCAGAGTCTATTATATTAGACTGAAGAAGATGCTTACGTCGAAAAAGAGTGTGGAAAATATTCAGAATAACAGTATGCAACACCTGATGTTTTCAATAATTAGAGGTGTGATTGTATTTGTTGCTATAATGTCTGTAATGTCTATTTATGGAATAAATATTACTGCGACCGTCACAGGACTTGGCTTGGCCAGTGTGGTTGTCGGTATGGCACTTCAGGATAGCATAAGGGATATATTCCGCGGTATTGGACTTATGTCTGACAAATTCTACACAGTTGGAGACGTGGTGGAATTTGATGGCAGAAATCTTGAAATAATGGCATTTACGCTTCGATCTACTAAGATGAGAGATATTGACACAGGAGATATATTTACTGTATTTAATGGTAATATTGACAGGGCTGTAAAATTGTCCGGTGTTCAGTTTATAGATATTCCGGTGTCTTATGATGCTGACTACAAATATGTTAATCAGGTTATGGGAGAGACAGTGACTGAGATAGAGAGCGTGGATGGAATAATTCTCTGCTCGTACAAGGGTCTGCAGGCTTTTGACTCTTCTTCATGCCTTTATAGAATCAAGATTACAACCAGGCAGTCTGAACGACCGGAAATGCGTAGAGCGGCGCTCAGAGTTATTCAGAAGAAATTGGATGAAGCCGGTATTAAGATTCCTTATAATCAGCTGGATGTTCATTTGGATAAATAGGATTTTTAAGAGTCACCTGTTTAGGGTGGCTCTTTTTCGGAGGTTTTTATGGCATTTGATGGTATTACAGTGGCGGCCATTGTGCATGAACTTAATAAAATAATGATAGAGGGCAGGATCAATAAGATTTCACAGCCTGAAAAGGATGAACTTCTTCTGACTATTAAAGCAGGGGGGACACAATATAGGCTTATTATGTCGGCGAATCCATCACTTCCACTTGTATATCTTACGGAAGAAAATAAGGTAAGCCCTGCAGTAGCGCCTACTTTTACGATGCTTCTTAGAAAACATATCCAGAACGGAAGGATTATTTCAATTACTCAGCCGGATTTTGAGAGAATTATTGTAATGGAGATAGAGCATCTTGATGAGATGGGGGATATTTGCCGTAAAAAGCTTATTATCGAGCTTATGGGAAAATACAGCAATATCATATTCACAGATAATGAGGGCAAGATTCTTGATAGCATTAAGCATATTAATGCGATGACAAGTTCTGTTCGAGAGGTGCTTCCGGGACTTGAGTATTTTGTACCTAAGCAGGAGGGACGAATTAATCCGATAACTACGGACTATGAGGCATTCGTAGAGCGAATAACCGATAAGGCAGGGAAATGTGATATCCAGAGAGCTATAAGCTCAAGCTTCACCGGAATATCACCGATGATTGCGGCAGAAATATGTGAATGGGCAGAGCTTGCCGCCGATACTGCGACAGAGAGTGTAGTTGCGTCTGCGGAGCAGCTTAAGCGCCTATGGCAAAGCTTTGAAAATATAATGAATAGGGTTAAGGCGGGAGAATTTACTCCTGTAATGCTTTATGAGAATTCGGTGCCAAGAGATTACTGTATGATACCGGTCGCTTCCTACGAACCGGATAATATCAGAGAGTTTGATGATGTATCAGCATTAATTTCTTCTTTTTACAAAGAAAAGGAGGCAGTGTCAAGGGCCCATCAGAAATCTGCGGATCTACGTAAAATTGTACAGACCATTCTTGAGAGGGATGTGAAGAAATATGACCTGCAGATAAAGCAGTTAAAAGATACTGAAAAAATGGAAAAATTCCGTATATATGGAGAATTGCTTAATACCTATGGATATTCGGCAGAACCGGGAGCCAAGTCGATTACTGTAGATAATTATTACACTAATGAAAAGATGGAGATTCCACTTGACG
>JAGHUN010000005.1 GCA_018064805.1 Candidatus Colinaster scatohippi | reverse complement strand
TTTGTAAAAAAGGGGATAATCACTGTGGAAACAGCTGCGGAAGAACTCGGAAAATCCGCAGAAGAAATCGAGAAAATGATTGAAAAAATATAGATAATCCTTAATTGGGACGATTCTTTTGGCGTGATGTTAGAAGCATTAAGGCCATGACCATGAAATAACTAAATGAGGGTTGCACATATGTGCAACCCTCATTTTAGTTAATCAGCTATATTACTACTGTGGAAGATTAAGCTTGGTATACTTACGCACGAATGGTTCGTGACGAACGCCTTCTCTGGTCTCAGCATCTGTACCGGACATATCATCTGTAGCAAGTAAGAATCTTGTGATGCAGTAAGCTGCACCGGCTACAACTGAGATGACGGTAACAAGTAATAGTAATCTCTTAATAATCTTGCCCATATACAGTTCTCTCCTTTTAATTGTTACTCTGATGATACCGAAAAAATATCTTTTTTCGTATAGAAAAATCAATTCTATTTTACTCCCTTTTGACTAAAAAAACAAGAAATACTATATATTGTGTTTTTTGAGTATTTTTCTTTGCAATTTGGCACTATATATGGTATATTTTCATTTGATGAAAAGTTCTTAATTAATAGGAGGGAGAAACAATGAATCTTACTTATCAGGTTGAAGATAAGCCGGCTCTTGGTCAGGTCATTATCTTCGCATTTCAGCAGATGCTTGCTATTTTAGCAGCAACTATCGCAGTTCCGGCAATTGTGGGAAATGATATGTCTACATCAGCAGCTCTTTTTGGAGCCGGTGTTGGTACAATCGTTTACCTTCTTTTCACAAAGTTTAAGAGCCCTGTTTTCCTTGGATCCTCATTCGCATTCATTGGATCAATGTTCGCAGCATTCGCTGGTGCAACATCAATGCAGCTTGGATACCTTGGAATGATTATTGGTGCAATCTTTGCCGGTCTTGTATATGTTTTACTTGCAGTTATTGTTAAATTCTGTGGTGTAGCATGGGTTAACAAGCTTATGCCGGCTGTAGTTATTGGACCTACAGTTGCTATTATCGGTCTTTCTCTTGCAGGTAATGCAATTGGTGATCTTATGTCAGGTCCTTCAGTTTATATTGGCATTATATGTGGTCTTGTAACATTACTCGCTACAATGTTAAGCTCTGTATTTGGTAAAAAGATGCTTAAGATGATTCCGTTCATCATTGGTATTGCAGCAGGTTACCTTGTTGCAACAATCTTTACACTTTGCGGTCAGCAGGTAGTTGATTTCTCTAAATTTGCTACAATGCAGTGGGTACCAAGCTTTACATTCATTACAGCATTTAAGGGCGTTGGTGAGTTGACACCGGCTTATATCGGAACAATTGCCGTTGCATATGTTCCTGTTGCCTTTGTAGTATTCGCTGAGCATATTGCAGATCATAAGAATCTTTCTACAATCATTGGAAGAGAGTTGCTTGAGGAGCCGGGTCTTCACAGAACGCTTCTTGGTGATGGTGTAGGTTCTATGTGTGGTGCATTCTTCGGTGGATGTCCTAATACAACATATGGTGAGTCAGTTGGTTGTGTTGCTATCTCAGGTAATGCTTCAGTTGTTACTATTCTTGCTACAGCAATTATGGCTATTGTAGCTTCATTCTTCGCTCCATTTGTTACTCTTCTTGCAACTATTCCAAGTTGTGTAATGGGTGGTGTGTGCGTAGCTCTTTACGGATTTATCGCTGTATCAGGTCTCAAAATGATCCAGGATGTTGATCTTAATGATAACCGTAACCTCTTCGTTGTATCAGTAATTCTTATTGCAGGTATCGGTGGCTTGTCAGTAAGCTTTGGCGCTGTAACACTTACAGAGGTTGCATGTGCACTTATTCTCGGTATTGTTACAAATCTTATTCTTAAGGGTAAGGATGAAAAGAAGGTTAAGTAGGATACGTTAGAATATAATATACAGAAGACATATAAAAGGCCCGTCCATATAATGTGGACGGGCTTCTGTAATTTTAATATGAATTTATAAAAGTTTATTCTGCTAATGTTAGCTTGGCTATCAGTCTTACATAGTCTGAAACCTGACTGAATAATTTATCCGGATCAGGAGCTAATTCATTTAACTGAATATTTGTAAGGCCTTCAACGGTGAAAGCAATCAAACTCTCTACCTGGCTAATATCTACACCGGCTTTGAGAGAAGGTGGAGTAAGTCTGCCACGGTAAAAAGCCATTGTATCAGCGTATTTTTTTAGTGCACTGGCTCCTAAATCTGTGTACTCAGGCTGAGCTTCTGCAAGAGCACGTGTAATGAAGCCATACATATATGGATAGTTGCGAAGAATTCCTGCCTTGGCAGTTTCTAATTTCTCATGGAAAGAGAAATAATCATATTCGTCGCCGATAGTCCTGTCATATTCAAAAAGAAGATATCGTACACTATAATCAAGGAGGAAATCATAAAGTCCCTGCTTACTTGTAAAATAATGGAAGAGGAGGCCTTTACTTATACCGGCTTCCTTGATGATATCGTCAGTGCTTGCATGTTTATATCCATTAACAGCGAACAAATGCAGTGATGCATTAATCATACGGTCCTGTTTTTCACTCTTTAAATCAAAAAATTTCTCGTTCATACAACCCCCATATGCGTTTGGTCTTTAATTGACCGATATAGACAATATAGCACATTTAGAGGTGTTTTCTCAACTACTACATCTAGTATGGTGGCCATGGAAAAGTCACTATTTCTGCTTGCTTGGCATATAACTTGGAGTATGCCTGCCTAAATCGGTTGTACAAATTGACTCTGAGAGGTGTCAAATAGTATTAGGTTGGTGAAAAAGATATATTATGTATGAAAAAAGGTATTGACAACCGGTTGCGCCGGATATATTATCTTAACAGAACAACCGATTGCGCAAACGCAAATTACATTTGCTGTTTATTGTATAAGGTAGTGCTTTGGTCACTGCCTTATGCAGGCTCAGAATTAGAAAACAGTGGTTACAGAGAGCAGGTCGGTAAGAATTAACAGACGGGAAGACCTGTGAAGAGATTCGTTGACCACGATTTGGAGGGAACTATGAATAACACATTTGCTGTCAATATTATTCACCGCCCTGAAATGGTGCCGGAATATGCAGAAAAGGTAACAGGACAGGGAAAGGCTGAGGACATTGGGCGTAAGGCACTGCTTACAGAATCGCTTGATATATTTAAGTTTCAGCAGGCTACAGCTCATAAGAATGGGCTTAAGACTACAATCCAGATGACATATGCGTCTCTTTTTAATGAAGAAGCTATACAGCTTGCCAAGGATGACCATGAGAAATATGGTGATGAAATAGCCCTTTCTCTTCTGGGACTTCCGTGTAAAGAATTTAGAGAAAAGTATAATACCAAGGATTTTTGCATTTGGATGTTTTCTATGGAAGACAAGATGCAGATAGTTGATGATGTATTTGGCAAATTCCATGAAATATTTGGATTTTATCCGGAATCGACTGGTTCATATTATATGGATGCAGAATTGACTAACTATATAAAGGAGAAATATCCAAGTGTTAAGTGTGCAGTTGCTACATGCTGGGAAGAGGGGCCTAAGGCATATCATACGTGCAATAATTCATGGTATACGCTCTTTGACGGTGGTCCATGGAACCCATGGATTCCATCTAAGCAGAATACTCATGCGCCGGCAGCAAACGAGGCAGAAGATAGTGGCATAGTTGCAATTCCGCACCTTAGCCGTGATCTTTTAGCATGCTATGATGGAAATGGATCCAACTTTGGAACTCATCCGCAGAATGTGCTTCGTGGAATGATATACGACAGTAAGACCTGGGAGTTCCCGTACTTCTACAACCTTGTAGACCAGTACAGACATCTTGAGAAGTTCAACAATGGTTATTCTTACAATATGATGTTTGTTGGACCGGGCTGGCTTAATAAGATGGGCCGATGGGAAGCACCTTATGAGCTTTTGAAAAAGTCATATGAAGAAGGTATGGCATATTATGGAGATTTGAAAAAAGAAGGCAAGCTTGTAGATATGACAATGGCAGAATTTGCCGATTTCTATAGAGCTAATAAGGAGTATACAGAGCCTGAGTGTGCACTTTGGAAGGATATCCTCTATGGTTCGGATAAGCAGCTCTTCTGGTATGCAGATCCATACATGAGAGCCCAGATTAATATGGATCAGGGTGGCGCCCTTGTTGATTTGAGACCATATGCGGCAAAGCTGAAATGGGAGGTTGGAATAGGAACCAAGCATGTTCAGGATGCTTCGTATCCATTCCTTATCCAGGAGAAATACAGAGCAGGATATTTCACACATTATGCGGGTGAAGGTACAGTAAGGAGTGCCAAGATATCATATAATGGTGAGGAGGTTGACCTTTGCCTGTGCAGAACACATGCGAAATTTAAGCAGGACGGCAAGGCACGTAAGCTGATCCTTGATCCGGTGGAGATTGAGTTTGATGATCTTACAGTTAAGCTTCAGACAATAATTACATTTGAAGAAGGTGCGTCAAATATTAAGTTTGAGCGTAATATACTTGAAATGAGTAATCCAAATGCTGAAGTAACAATAAATGAATATATGGTTGCATGTTATGGTACTACAGAATATCCTGAGGACATGACAGGAATAACTCTTACTGTAGCCGGTGATGGCAAGTCGGAAAGCATAGATTATGCATATAAGTGCAGAGAGGCTGAAATCTGTGGAGGTAATGCGGCAAGTGCTGTAATACCTGCAATTGAGACTGCCGTATCAATGACAACAGATATGACAGATGCCAAGGCTTACATAAGAGAGGGATATGCTTTCTCGCCAATGTTTACACTTGGAATTGAGAAAAAGGTTAAGGATAAGGAGGTCGTAACAACATGGCTCAATCTAGCAAAGGCAAATTAAATTACAGATGTCCTATGTGTTTCTTTAGAGATCTGGATATTGATATGTTTTATGATAAGGATAAGCAGGAATATTACTGCCTTCGCTGTCAGTATACAGGTGATGAGAAGGATGTTCTTGCCAAAAACGAGCTTATCAGAATGAAATATGGTAAAATGATGGAGAGAATCACAGATTTTGATTAGTTTTTTTGAGCAATGACATAGGAAAATGGAGATAGTATGAAGGATTTATACAGACTTATCGGTGAATTGGTTGAATATGGTATTAATACCGGTCTTCTGCCGGAAATAGAGAAGAATTATGCGATTAATTTGCTAATAGATATATATCATGAGGATAATTACGAAGTGACAGAGCTTAGTGATGAGCCACTTGAGGATATTCTTAAAGGTCTTCTTGATATAGCTGTTCAAAGGGGGTACATCGAAGACAATAATGTTGCAAGAGACCTATTTGATACAAGGCTTATGAATACTATTACACCAAGACCTGCACAGGTAATAAGTCGGTATCAGGAGCTTTTTGCAGAATCACCGGAGAAGGCGACTGATTGGTTTTATAAATTCTGTAAAGATACTGATTATATTAGAAGGTACAGGGCAGTCAAGGATATCAGGTGGACATATAACTCGGATTATGGACAGATTGATGTGACAATCAATCTTGCTAAGCCTGAGAAGGATCCTAAGGCTATAGCGGCTGCTGCAAAGGCTGGGGCAGGAAATTATCCAAAATGTCAGTTGTGTGTTGAAAATATGGGATATGCAGGAAGAATGAATCATCCTGCAAGACAGACCCACAGGATCATGCCGATTACAATTAATGGAAGTGCATGGGGATTTCAGTATTCGCCCTATGGTTATTATAATGAGCACTGTATCCTGCTAAATGGTGAGCATGTCCCAATGGCAATTAATGAGGCCTGCTTTAGGAAAATGTTTGATTTTATCAAGCAGTATCCCCATTATATTATTGGTTCTAATGCCGATTTGCCGATTGTTGGCGGTTCAATTCTTGCCCATGATCATTATCAGGGAGGTAAATATGATTTTGCAATGGCTAAGGCAGAATATGAGAAGACCTTTGTGATTAATGGATACGAGGATGTGGAGGCCGGAATTGTAAAATGGCCAATGTCTGTTATAAGACTTAAGTGTGAGGATACATCAAGACTCATTGAACTTTCGACTAAGATTCTTAATGCATGGCGTGATTATACAGATGAAGAGGCCTTTGTTTTTGCAAAGACCGGCGATACGCCGCATAATACTATTACACCTATTGCCAGAAAAAAGGACGGCAGGTTTGAGATAGACCTTGTCCTTCGTAATAATATTACGACTGATGAGCATCCAATGGGTGTATATCATCCGCATGCCAAGTATCATCATATCAAAAAAGAGAATATCGGACTTATTGAGGTTATGGGACTTGCGATTCTACCTTCAAGGCTTGTAGGGGAACTTGACATGGTTGCTGAGTATATTCTTGCGGGAAAGGATCTTCGAACTAATGAGATTACCGAAAAGCATGCCGATTGGGTGGATGAATTTATCGGTAATTATAGTAATATAAATAATGATAATGTCATGGACATCCTAAAGGATGAAGTAGGTAAGGTTTTTGCCCATGTTTTAGAGGATGCAGGTGTATATAAAAGCACGGAAGAAGGACGCGAAGACTTTATGAGATTTATAAATACTTTATAATACTAATGTCAAAAGGAGCTTTGTTATTACGCAAGGCTCCTTTTTACTATGTAGGCGTCGTGTAAGCCGTTGCGAATAGGAAAGTGCGCCTTACGGACAGGGAGTGAATATGATATACTTATATTACAAGCCCTATAGAGAGGCAGCGATGTTATGTATGTGAAAAAGGTCATACGCTATGAATAAGAGGGGAAAGGGATAAGAACTAAAAACTGGAAGAAAGCAGTATATTATATACAGAAAATGGAAAAAGTAGTATTGTGAAGGAATTACAGTAATGTTTAATATATTAATTTGTGTTTTAATTATAACGCTTGTAATCGTGATAGTAATTTCGGCATTAATGGTCCATCTCTTAAGTGCCAGAGGTGCCAAAGTTAAGGCGATTTTTGATGGAATTGAGCCAAATGAGCGGGATGGTATTATAAGAGACCGTAAATGGCAGGACAGACAGTGGCTTTTATCAAGGCCATTTACTGAATTTAGTATTAAAGCCTTTGATGGAGTGGATTTAAAGGCAAAATATGTAAAGGCATTAGAAGCATCAGATAAGTGTGCTATTTGTGTACATGGTTTTCATAGCTTTGGATATAAGGAATTCTCTTCTATTGGAAGATTTTATCTTGAAAATGGAATAAATGTACTGTTTGTAGATCAGAGAGGTAACGGCGAAAGCGGTGGTAAATATATTACATATGGTGACAGAGAGCAGAAGGATGTACTTATGTGGCTTGAATATGCCATTAATAATCTTAAGGAAAATACCAAATTTGCTCTTCATGGTATTTCAATGGGTAGTGCGACTGTAATGCTTGTTTCAGATAGGGTCGACCCGCAAAAGGTGAAGTTTATAGCCTGTGACTGCGGTTATACCGTGGAGAAAACGCAGCTTATTTATACAATAAAAAGTATGAAGCTGCCGGCACATTTTCTGTATGCACTTTATTACCTTGGATGTAATATCATGAGACTCTATAATCCGGGAAGAATTGCTCCGATTGAGAGTGTGAGAAGGGCGGCTGTACCGATGCTTTTTGCACACGGTAAGGATGATCAAGTGGTGCCGGTATCGATGACTTATGAATTATATGATGCGTGTCCAAATGAAAAGAAAAGAATTGTTGTAGCAAAAGATGCCAATCATACCCAGGCCTTCTATATGAGCGAGGATTATGGTCGTGCGCTTTTGGAACTTATGAATGAATAATAATTGGAGGGATTATGAAGGAAAAACTCTATAATATTCCGATAAATGATGCTGTAAATGCGGGGCAGGAGTGTCCATTCTGCTTTATAGAGAGGCAGATAGAGCAGGATCTTATGGATTTTGTTCTTGGTTCGGGTTCCAGTTATATGGAAAGTGATGTAAGAGAGAAGACTGATAAGGCAGGCTTCTGTCGGGCACATTTTAAGAAGATGTTTGATTATGGCAACACATTAGGTAATGCATGGATTATGAAGACTCATATGAAATATACCATTGAGCAGGCAAACAAGGCATTTGAAAGATATAAGCCTACGGCCAATGGTATTGGTGCTATCCTTAAGAAATCGGACAGTAGGGCTGCTAATTCGATTACCGAATGGGTTAATGGACAGGAAAAAAGTTGCTTTATTTGTGCCGGCTTTACAGACCACTATGACAGATATATGAAAACCTTTTTTGAAATGTATGAAAAGGACTCGGATTTTCGAGATAGGCTTAGCAGCAGTAAGGGCTTTTGTTTACCTCATTTTTCAGATATTCTCGACTATGCAGGCAATCATATTCCTGAGAAAAAGCAACAGGCATTTGTCGATACATTCATTCCACTGATGAAATCAAGGCTTGAAGAACTGTATGGCGATGTGTCATGGCTTATCGAGAAGTTTGATTACAGAAATAAGGATGCAGACTGGAAAAACAGTAAGGATGCCTTACAGAATTGTATGCAAAAGCTAAAGGGTGGATACCCGGCCGATCCGGTATATAAAATGAAAAAGTAAACTGTGTCAATAATTGGACATTATATAATATAAAATTTATAAAAGAGATGAGTTTTGGCCCTCCTATCATATTTTGGGGCAGTGAGAATAGCCCGGTAATAAGGTAGGGGAGCTTTTGAGAATTATTGTATTTAGTAGGGTACGCAATCATTACTATTTGATTGAGAATAAGGAAAATTATGAGCTTATTATTTGTTTTGGGACGTAGCGGTGCAGGTAAAAGTACATATGTTTTTGAAGATGTGATAAGGAAGGCGGAAGCTAATCCGAATAAAAGATATCTTATTATTGTTCCGGACCAGTTTACTATGCAGACGCAGTCGGATCTTGTACGAATGAGTCCGAATGGCGGGATAATGAATATTGAGGTTCTATCATTTTCGAGGCTTGCTCACAGGGTATTTGAGGAGACGGGCGGAAACAGGTATCCCGTTTTGGATGATACCGGGAAGAATCTTATTATCAGGAACTGTGCAGGAAAAGTAAGGGACAATATACCTTATCTTGCAGGTAAGCTTGATAAACCGGGGTATATTCATGAAGTAAAGTCAGCTATTTCTGAGTTTATGCAATATGATATAGATTCAAAAGGGCTTGCTGAGCTTGTGGAATACTCAGATAAAAATAACAGGCGAACTTTATCGGGAAAGCTCAAGGATCTGGCTGTAATATATGATGCGTTTAAGGAATACATAAAGGAGGAATATATTACAACCGAGGAGTCGATGGATATACTTGCAAAAGAGATATATAAATCGAAAGTGGTAAAAGGAAGCAATGTAATACTGGATGGTTTTACAGGCTTTACACCTATTCAGAATAGAGTAATAGGGGCACTGATGGATGTATGTGAGCAGGTAACGGTGACACTTGCTATTGAAACCTCTGCTGCATTGACTAAAAAGGTTAATGAGCAGGATTTGTTTGCCTTTACATTCAGAACCTACGAGGCGATGAACAGGCTTGCGTCAGAGCATAAATGTGACATAAATGAACCGGTATTATTGGAGGGTAGTAAAAGATATGCAGGATCGGCGGATTTAGAATTTTTGGAGAAGTCTATATATAGATATCCGCTTGCCAAAGCAGATTCTTTTATTGGACAAATACATATTGCTAGATGTGACAATATCAGGGCTGAGGTTGACAATCTGGCATGGAGAATCAGACAACTGGTTAGAGAAAAGAACGCATGTTATCGTGATATAGCCGTGGTATCAGGCAATCTCACAGCGTATAAAAGCGAAATTCAGGAGAAATTCACTGATATGAACATTCCTGTATATATAGACGAGACTAAGGGGCTTGTGCTTAATCCTTTCGTTGAATATATCAGAGCAGCTCTTATGATATATCAGAAAAACTTTGATTTTGAATCGGTATTTCAGTATCTAAGGACCGGTTTTACAGGTATACCGTCGGAAGATGTGGATTTGCTTGGAAATTATGTAATGGAATGCGGAATAAAGGGGCACAAGCAGTATAATACGACTTTTTCGAAAAGAACCAGGCAGATGAAAAGGTGGGACGAAGAGTACAAAAGGGCTCAGGAAAAGGGGGAAGTCACAGAAAATAAGACCTTAGTACAGCTTGAAAAGCTTAATAGTATAAGAAGTGCTTTAATCACGGAACTAAGTGAGTTTGAGAATGGAGCATATAATGAGAAAAATAAGCGCGAAACATCTGCATATATTAAATCTATATATAATTTTATCGTAAGTAATGATTCGATTGGCAAATTGAAGGAATACGAGGAATTCTTCGAAAAGGAAGGCCTTCATTCAAAAAAGAGAGAGTACTCTCAGGTATATGTTAAAGTAATGAAATTACTGGAACAAATATACAATCTTATAGGAAACGAAGAAGTTACTATGGAAGAGTTTTATGGAATTCTGGATGCCGGATTTACAGAGATAACCATTGGGGATATTCCGCCAAATGTTGACAGAATTATTGTCGGAGATATGGAAAGAACTCGTTTAAAACCGGTTAAGTACCTGTTTTTTCTTGGATTAAATGACGGATGGGTGCCAAAGCCGGGGGGCAAGGGTGGAATAATATCTGATTCGGACAGAGAATTCCTTAATGAATCGGGTCATGAGCTTGCACCATCGCCCAGACAGCAGATGTATATTGGCCGTTTCTATCTGTATAGCAATATAACAAAGCCTTCAGAGGAATTATATTTGTCATATGCGGCTATGGATAATGCGGCATCATCTATGCGTCCGTCATATGTCATAGAAATGATTAAGAATATGTTTCCGGATATTAAGGAAGATATGAGTCGAGAAGGCAGCTTTGTACCTGAAACAGGACATGAGGTGGCTGAAGAGTTCGCTTTGCTTGTGAGAAAGTATGCGGAGGGAACAATAAAGGATGAAGAAAAGCGCGTGTTATTTACTCTCGCAGATGTAATGGCTTCAAACGAGGAGTATCGCGACAGGCTTATATCTAATGCATTTTTTTATTATGGAGGTAATAATCTTGATGCTAAGATTGCAGGTCTATTGTATGGCACAAGATTATATGCAAGTATTAGCAAGATTGAAGCTTATGCCAAATGTGCCTATGCATATTTCCTTAAATACGGCATGAAATTGCAGGAAAAGGAAGAATATGGTATTGAAGCAAGGGATATGGGTAATATATATCATGGCGTGCTGGAAATATTTAATGCTTTAATGAATGAAAAGGGCAAAGACTGGTTTACGGTAACGGATGATGAGGTTGAAGAACTTGTAAATCTTGCGGTTAATGAAGAGTCTGTTAAATTTACGGATGCTATTCTTTTTGAAACAAGTAAGAACAGATATATAGTCGAACGTATGAAAAAGGTTATGATACGAACTATAAAAACGCTTGCTTATCAGCTTAAAAAGGGTGATTTTAAGCCATTTGAATATGAATATACATTTGTGAGTGAAAAAGAGTTTGATGGAAAACTAATAGGACTTAATAATATTGATAACATAGTGCTGAACGGTAAGATAGATCGCCTGGATACCTGTGAAAAAGATAATAAAATCCTTGTAAAGGTTGTGGATTATAAATCATCAAATAAGGATTTTAGTCTTGTGAGTTTCTATCATGGTGTGCAGCTGCAGATGGTTGTATATATGAATGAGGCTATAAAAAATCTTAGTGAGAGTAATACCGGTAAAGAGGTTGTGCCGGCAGCAATGCTTTATTATCATATTGATGATCCGACTATTTCGGTCAAAGAAGATGAGAGCATTGAGGCTATAGAATCCAAGATAATTAAAGAACTAAGAACAAAAGGACTTGTAAATGTTGATGATGATATCCCATTAAGTCTTGATAATTCAGGGAATGAAAAGTCTGATGTAATACCGGTAGAACGTAATAAGAATGGTGCATTCTCCAAGGGTTCAGGAGTTATTGGGGCCGAAGATATGAAAATGCTTGGAGAATATGCAGACTATAAGATCAGAGGCCTTGCTGAGGAAATGTTTAAAGGTGAGATTAGTACACGCCCTATTGCAATTTTGGCGAATAATGGAAAGGCTGAGATTGACGGCTGTAGTTATTGTTCTTATAAGGGTATATGCGGTTTTAATGAGTATTTGCCCGGTTATGAGCGTAATTCATATGAAAAGAAGGATGATGGAGAGGTTCTTGCAATGATAAGAGAGGATCTGACTAATAGGGACGGAGGTGCTATAGATGCCTGATTTCAGCCCAAAACAGAAGGAAATTATAGATGCAAGAGGCTGTAATGTGCTGGTTTCGGCAGCTGCCGGTTCGGGCAAGACAACAGTACTTGTTGAGAGAATTATTCAGAGGATATTAAGGGATGGTATAGATATTGATAAAATGCTTGTTCTGACATTTGCCAGGGCTGCGGCCGGAGAGATGAAGGAAAGAATAGCAACCGCTATCAATAAGGCCATAGAAAAGGAACCGGGAAATGAGCTGTTGTTAAAGCAAGCAGCGCTTATTCATAATGCACAGATTACTACGATTGACAGCTTCTGCTTAAGTGTTGTTAAGAATAATTTTGCTGAGATAGGTGTTGAACCGGATTTTAGACTGGCATCTGAAGCGGAGATGACCTTTTTGACGGAAGAAATTCTGGAAGATACCATAGAAATGATATTAGAGAACCGCGATATAGAATATGTTGATGAAATGCTGGCACGGTTTGAGAATAAGGATAATATAAAGAAGATTAAGAATGCTATCATGGCAACCTATGAGGAGGCTAATAAGGCTCCATTTCCCTATGATTATTTAGATGAACACAAGCAGGATTATAATATTTCTTCGGTGGAAGAACTTAATGAGGCTACTTGGGTTAAGAAACTGTGTGATGAAATAAATCTTAGATTTCAGGGAATCCGAGAGGAAGCGGATAATCTTCATGATTTCTGTATCCAATCAGGTCCTGAGGAATATATTGACAGCATTGAAGATGATATTTTGCAGATTGAATCCCTTATGGAAGGAGCAAATTATTGTGAAATATATGAAAAAGTTAAATTAGGAATTAAGTGGAAAAGACTTGGAAATGCAAAGGGATGCGATGAGGAAGTCAAGAAGTATGCCAAGGATACCAGGGATTCCTATAAAGGCAGCATATCAAAAATTATAGATGATTTCTTTTATGCCAATCCGGAAATCATTGTTGAGAGAATGCAGGAGAATAGGAAGGTACTTTGCGCACTTTGTGATGCAACGCTTCTTTTTATGAGCAGGCTTGATGAAGAAAAAAGAAAGAGAAAGCTTATTACTTTTTCTGATATGGAGCATATGGCATTAAGGATATTGCTTAAAAAGGATAACGATGTATATGTTCCAAGTCGGGTTGCTCTTGACTATAGGAGTCAATATGTTGAATTGATGATTGATGAATATCAGGACTCCAATTACATTCAGGAGGCACTCATACATAGCATTTCCGGTGAAGATGACGGAAGATATGACAGGTTCATGGTTGGTGATATTAAGCAGAGCATATACCGGTTCAGAAATGCCAATCCGGATTTGTTTGCATGCAAATATCATGAATATGAGCCGGATGATGAATGTAAACGCAGAATTGATCTGTCAATGAATTATCGAAGCAGAGCATCTGTGGTTGATTTTACAAATGTTGTATTTGAGAGAATTATGGATGAATCACTAGGCGGAGCTGACTATGATGAGAACAGCAGGTTATATTGTGGGGGTGAGTTTGCAGAAGCCTCATGTGATACCGGCGCTGAACTGCTTATAGCCCATAAGGATAAGGAGAGTGGACTTAGTGCAGATGAACTGGAAGCACTTTTGATTGCGAACAGGATACATGAACTTATTGAAAATTATCAGGTTCAAGATAAAGAAACACGCGTTATGCGTCCTTGTACTTATAAAGATATAGTTATCTTGCTTAGGAGCAGTGGGGATTTGACGGATCCTCTTCGGAGAACGCTTGAGCAGCACAATATTCCGGCTTATATAGCATCAAAAACAGGATATTTTAATGCAAATGAAATTGTTACATTGCTTAATTACCTGAATGTAATAAATAATCCAAATGATGATATTGCTCTTTATGGTACCTTAACCTCTTTGTTTGGTGGTTTTACGGACAATGAAGCTGCAATTCTTCGTATTCTGAATAAAGAGAATTTGTATGAGGCGTTAAAGCAGACGGCATCCTTAACTTCTGAGGAAATTGAGGCTATGGGTGGCGAATTTGACGATTTGGAACTGGCGGAGCTTGCTAAGAAGTGCGAGACTTTTCTGCGAAAGCTTTCTTACTACAGACAATTAGTACCATACACGCCAATTCATGACATACTGCGCCAAATTGTGCGTGATGCTGACTATATGGAGTATATTTCCGCCCTTCCTATGGGTGAACAGAAGGTGGCAAATGCCAGAATGCTTCTTAATAAAGCAGAGGATTTTGAAGCAGATGGATTTAAAGGATTATTTAATTTTACAAGATATATTGAAAAACTACGTAAATACAATTCCGATGAAGGAGAAGTAGCTACTCTTGATGAAAATTCCGATGTTGTAAGAATTATGACAATGCATAAGAGCAAAGGGCTTGAATTCCCTGTTGTCATTCTTGCTGATATGGACAAAGGAATTAATCATATGGATGAAAGAGCAGATATTGTATATCATTCCGGTTATGGAATTGGTTTTGGATATATTAATACTGCGACTCACGCAAAATATAGTGATTTGCGTAAAAAATTTATAGCCTCCATGATTAAAAGAGACAGCATGGCGGAAGAAATAAGGGTGCTGTATGTAGCCATGACTAGAGCAAAGGAAAAGCTTATTATGACGGCGGTTGCTGATGAGGTTACGGAAATGCTCAGCATTCCTAAAGAAAAAGGGCTACTATCATATTCTGCAAGACTTGGAATGGGATCGTACTTTGATATGATTTGTAAAAGCAGGTATGATGATGACTGGAAAGGTCAGTGTACTATTAAGGAATTCGACTTTGCTGATTTAAAATCCAGGGATGTAGCTGAAAAGATAAGTAAAATTGAGTTAAAAGAAGATTTAATTAAATGTATAGAAGCGGATGGAAATGTGGAAGATGAGTTGGCTATTGATATAAAAAACAACCTAAATTTCGAGTATCATCACAATGAATTAAAGGATTTATATATAAAAACATCCGTTTCCGAATTAAAGATGGCGGCTATACATGAAGGCCTTGCAGATGGGACAGCAGATGGTATGCCTGCAGACTTCCTTAAGGTTCATGAAAATACAGAATATATTCCGTCCTTTGCTGCTAATGAGATCGCAGAACCGTCAGGAACTACCAGAGGTAGTGCATATCACCGAGTGATGGAGTTACTCGCATTTGAAAAACTTGATGAAGTATTATCTGAAGAGGAACTCGATAAGCAGATGGAAAAGCATATAGCTTCCGGTGCACTTATGGCTTCCGATTATGAGCTTGTTAATAAGAAAAAGGTATGTAACTTTGCAGCTTCTATATTAGGACAGAGAATGGCTAAGGCGGCCAGAGCAGGGCAGCTTAGCCTGGAGCAGCCTTTTGTGCTTGGAATATCGGCAGATAGACTGGATAAAAATTTCCCGCAGGATGAACAGGTACTTATACAAGGTATAATTGATGCCTTTTTCATAGAAAATGATGAAATAATTCTGATGGATTATAAAACCGATAAAGTAAAAACGGTAAAAGAACTTATTGAAAGATATAAGACTCAGCTTGATTATTATGAAGAGGCTCTTACAAGAATTGCAGGAAAAAGGGTAAAAGAGAGGCTAATCTATTCATTTGCATTAGAGGAGACTATAGAATTATAGTCTCCTCCAAGTAATATTTATTGTATTTTTGACTTAATTACTAACAACTGACCTTCTTTAAGGGATATGGTGATTTGATCCGAATCCCAGGAATTTCCAAGACCTAACGGGAAGGTATTCTCAAGTGTATAATTGGTAATGCTGTAGAGAGCGCCCTTTATTGTTACTCCCTTACAGGTATTGGTAAGAGAGAATACCGAAAGAGAATAACCATCCTCTATTGGGAGTGAAAGGGTTTCGTTTGTTATAATTTTCATATAATCCGTTGCTGAAACCAATTCACAGGCTATCCCGCGGGATGCAACATAGGACATACTTTGGATGTTAGCGAAGAGATGATCCATTCGTCCGCCGAGGGAACAGGCCAGAATTACTTTGGTTGCACCCTGGCGAATTGCATATTTGATTGCAAGCATGCAGTCGGTATCATCCTTCATAACATTATATTTATGAACGGGTATCTCGCCAAAATCTTTATCGGGATCTCCATCATAGGAGTCGAAATCACCGATAATTAAATCAGGCTTGATACCTAATCTGACAGCATTTGTATAACCACCGTCGCAAGCGATTACATAGTCATACTTTAGATCGTTGGGAATAGGAGAAAACTCTCCTGCATTAATAATTAATGTTGTACTCATTCAATTAGTCTTCCTTGTTGAGTTTGTTTGCATTCAAGAGAACAGGAGCTGTTTTGGCGATTACAGCAAAAACAACTACCATAATTATTGTATTTGGAAGCATATATGAACCATTATATACAAGGCTGTAAACTGCAGGTGCTGTACCTTCAGGAGCATATGAACCCCAAAGGAGCCATCCGGAAAGGAAACTGCATATAAAACGGAGAAGACCGACCATAACAGCACCGAATATATAGCCTGCGAACTTCTTTTCTTTAAGCATACCTGCAAAGAATGCAGCAAGTCCGAGAGCGGAGAATGCAAGAAGATAGTCGAGCAATATGCAACCAATCTGTGCAATTAATGTAGCACAATACATTACATTTGAAAAGCCAAGTATCATCTGTAACAGTCCGTGTGTAAAGCCTGTTATACATCCCCATTTTGTGCCATTTCTGTATGACATAAGTGCGATTGGTATCATTTCCAGTGTGATTGAACCACCATAGAGCCATGTGAAGCCAATCTTTGGGAAATAAGAGAACACGGTTGCAAGTGCTATAAGCATAGCTCCCTCAACTATAACTTTGGTTGTTGAATTTGTTTTTGACATAAAAAAACCTCCTAGATTTAGATATGCCAGGAGGAACAAACTGAAATCAGCTTATGCTGATGGATTATTGAAATGTAAACGCGAATTTGAAGGTATGAACGTGAATCAAACATTGTTCATGCATTTACAAATCAGTGCTTCCTTACGCCGGTATGACCCGGATCAAGTAATAAGGGTTAGTCTCTATAATATACAGACAAACACTCTCAGCTTTGGAAAATTTCCTTAGCTCCCCTAGCAACTATATTTGGTTATGTTATAATGCATTTATGGATATGTTGTCAAGCAAATTGTACAGAAAAGAGATATATGATTTGGTTAAAATCACTAAATAACAGAACAAAAGAAGATGTTTATCCTGAAAGAAATGCTTTCAGTAAGGCATGGTGTGTGTTTGGACCGGTAATAGCTTATTACCTTGTGGATACACTTATTGTAAAGCTTTGTGCGATGTTAATTAAAAACGTAGCGTTAAGTAATTCCACATTTGCTATTTTTTGTGAAGAAAAAAGTAGTCTGGTATCAGTTATGGTGAAATTACTTGCTATGATTTGCGGTACTTGTATTCTTATTCCGATGCTATACAAGGAAAAATTAGTAATATATCGCAAAAAGGAGCAGGCTGAAAATTATATTCTTGTAGCTATCTTAGGTGTGGCTGCTGCGCTTTTCTTTAACCTGTTATTCTCGATGGTTGGCTTTACAGAAAAAAGTGAGAGCTATTCGCAGGTTGCCCAAAAGCAGTTTTCGCTTCCGCTGTTAATCGGAATATTGATGTATGGAATAGTTACGCCGATTGTTGAGGAGTTAATATTCAGAGGCCTTGTCTATAACAGGCTGGCACGAAATTATAATATTATTCTGGCAATTGGCGGATCGGCAGCTCTGTTCGGATTCTATCACGGTAATATTGTCCAGGCCATATATGGAATTATCATGGGACTGTTACTTGCGATAGTCTATGAAAAATATGGCTCATTTGTGTATCCGGTTATATTGCATGGAGTTGCGAATACCTGGATATATTTGTGTATGAGTGTGGATCTCTTAAAAAAATATATACTTAATATTGCATCTCTGGTTATAGCAGGCATTATTATGATAATTTCATTTGGAATAATGTGGAGGGCAAAAAATGACTGACAGCAATTGTTCAATAACTATTCTGTCTGACAGAACATATAAATGCGTATATATCGCAGATGAAAAAGAGGTCTGTAAATGTATCATAAATGTTGAGGAGGGGGTATTTACGATTTCTTCGTGGTTTACGGATGTCGAATACAGGCATAATGGAATCGGTAAGATTACAATGAGGGATTTATTAACATATTTGTGCCAGTCTTTTGGCGTTCCTGGGAATGTCAATTATATTTGGAATGGACAGAATCAGTACGTATATGATTTTATTACGGAGAATTTTGATGCAATTTGCAGTTGTCCGATTGCAATTCAGAAGACCCAGTCGGATGATGACTGGTCGTCACATATATATGGGTTAAACAGGGATAAGGTATTTGGTTATTTTAATATTCAGGTTGAGTATTAGTAGTGTCGGCAGGCCAATGAAAGTGGTTTGGTTGTTAATTGTTATTGGTTGCCACTTTTTACTTGACCGTGAACTTAGTCGGTGATAATATATTTTTGTGTTAGCGAAGGCGCTAAGGGAGCTATCCTTAGCGCCTTTTTCATAAGTATTTTTATGGTAACACCATATGCATAGAAGGAGAGGAAGTTGGTATGAGCAATTTAATGATTCCGGACGGATATAAGTCAGCGCTTAATCTGCACGATACACAGGTTGGAATTAAGACCGTTAAGGACTTTTTTCAGAATCTGCTTTCGGAGAGAATGAATCTCCAGAGAGTGTCTGCACCTCTGTTTGTTACACCTGAATCTGGACTTAATGATAATCTTAACGGTGTTGAGCGTCCTGTTGCTTTTGGTATTAAGGAACAGAATGAGAGACAGGCTGAGATAGTTCATTCGCTTGCAAAGTGGAAGAGATATGCACTTAAGAAGTATGGTTTTTCAGTTGGTGAAGGTCTTTATACAGATATGAGTGCCATCAGACGTGATGAGGATACAGATAATATCCACTCAATCTACGTTGACCAGTGGGACTGGGAAAAAATAATAACAAAGGAACAGCGTACAGAAGAGACACTCCGTGAGGTTGTTAAAAATATATACTCAGTTCTTCGTAAGACAGAGAAATATATGGCAATCAGATATGATTATATCGAGGAAATTCTTCCACAGGATATTTTCTTTATAACAACTCAGGAACTTGAGGATATGTATCCTGATAAGGATCATAAGGAAAGAGAGAGACTTATTGCTAAGGAAAAAGGAGCAGTATGTCTTATGAAGATTGGTGATTTGCTTGCATCAGGTGAAAAGCATGACGGTCGTGCACCTGATTATGATGATTGGTCACTTAATGCGGATATTATTGTATATTATCCGGTTCTTGATATCTCTCTTGAACTCTCAAGTATGGGTATCAGAGTTGATGAGGATGCACTTACAGAGCAGCTTAAAAAAGCTGGATGTGAGGAAAGAGCAGAACTTCCATTCCAGAAGGCTATATTAAATAAGGAACTCCCTTATACGGTGGAGGTATCGGACAGTCAAGAATCTGTATGTTCTTCCTTCGTAAGGCTCATATAGGTGAGGTTCAGAGTTCACTTTGGCCAGAGGATGTAATGGCTGAGTGCGAGAAGAAGGGTGTACAGCTCTTATAGTGTAATTTAGCCTTACTTAGTGTAACATACCAGAGAAAAATGTATTTTACCTTCTATAGATAGACAATACTAGATAATGTGGGTACTATTTGCAATATGCACAAAACATAGGTAGTGAATATGTGCAATATAGTT
>JAGHUN010000017.1 GCA_018064805.1 Candidatus Colinaster scatohippi | reverse complement strand
TTACTGTGTTGATAAGCTTTGTAACTACCTTGTTATCGTACATTGGATCTGCCAGAACATCTCTTTTCTGAATATGTCCTTTACGTGGCACGATTCTTCCCTCCTTAATTATAGTCTGTCACACATTTCGTGACGGGCAAAAAAGAACTGTTTCTTTTTTACCAATTAATTCATCGGTACTCACATTAAACCCGAAGGTTTCCACTAGTGTACGTGTCTTCTATCTGACTAAATCAGAATTCCAACACCTTATTAGTTATTTTGTGGTACATGTTCCTTATATATAAGGAACTTTTACATCGTTTTACGATGTCCTGACTGAATTACTTTCCAGCCTTAGGTCTCTTAGCGCCGTACTTAGAACGAGCCTGCTTACGATTAGCTACACCTGCAGTATCAAGAGTACCACGAATAATATGATATCTTGTACCAGGAAGGTCCTTTACTCTTCCACCACGGATAAGAACAACACTATGCTCCTGAAGGTTATGACCTTCACCTGGAATATAGCTTGTTACTTCCATTCCGTTAGAAAGACGTACTCTGGCAATCTTACGAAGAGCTGAGTTAGGCTTCTTAGGAGTTGCTGTCTTAACAGCTGTACATACGCCTCTCTTCTGTGGAGAACTTGCATCAATTGACTTCTTGTGAAGTGAATTGTAAGTCTTCTGAAGAGCTGGTGCTGTAGACTTCTTTACTGTAGCCTGACGACCTTTTCTTACTAACTGGTTAAATGTTGGCATTCTGTTTTACCTCCTGTTTTATTTTTCGCGATTTGTGCGCACAAAAAAACACACAAAAATTCGCATGCCGTGTTAGTATACGAAATATTTGTGTGTTTGTCAACATATTCTACAAAAACAATACTTTTATTTTTTATTAATGTCTCGCATATGCAATCAGACTAACTACGCTCGTTCAAAGCAATTGATATCACATATTGCTTTACACTACA
Organism: Candidatus Colinaster scatohippi; assembly: GCA_018064805.1. GTDB lineage: Bacteria > Bacillota > Clostridia > Lachnospirales > Lachnospiraceae > Colinaster > Colinaster scatohippi. Next base: position 21,955 of record JAGHUN010000017.1, on the reverse strand, counting down.
TAATCCTTCACAATAGGTATCTTTCCAATAATAATTGAAACAGTAAAAGCACATATAAATACAACAACTGCTGTAACAGGTGCTGCTATCCAGGGATTAAAAGACAGCGTATTAAGTCCTACCCAATAATCTAAAAGTTCAATTGCCATCGCATGTGACAGATATGCCCCAAAGCTGGCCTTAGACAATATACCGATAAGCTTTGTTTTCTTAAATTGTATATTCTTGAAAAGCACAAAAAGCGCGACTGCCGGGAGCATAACATTAATATATGAATCCTTATAATAATCCGTTATTGGCATCTGTGCTCTTAAAGCAAGAATCCGATTTGCAAATGCAGTAAACGCAAAACCGCCTAATCCGGCAATATATATAATAATTCTCTGAAGTCTTGTAAAATCAGTTCTCGAAAGATAATATCCTAATATAAAATAGAATGTATATCCCATAACAAGGCCAATTTCCATAGCTTCAACATTTCCATTTATAGTATATACTATTGTTTTAACCTTCTCAGGTGCAAAGTCTCTGATAAGCCTCACAAAAAATGGAATAACGCTCCAGAAAACAAATGCTACTAATAGGAAATATCTACCTATCTTCTCATTCATTATAATCTGTCTGATTATCGGAATGCATATATATATGCCAACAAGCATTGGTATATACCACATATGATAATGACCGGTTAATATTGTGATAAGTCTGTCAAATTTCCCTGCACCGAATAGTCCGGTTATCTGTCCCCAAATATTTGCCTCAGCAAATATATAATACAGAACACTCCATACAATAAAAGCAACTACCATTCGCGGTATATACTTCTTGTATATTTTCGATAACTCTATATCTCTTCCTAAAAGCAAAGCACCACTAATCATAACAAATGCCGGCACACTCCACCTACATATGCTGTCATAAAAATTAAGCACTCCCCAATCGCTTCTATTAACATCTATGTTTAAAAGCTTCGAAGATGCAACATGAGCAAGCATTACTGCAAATGTGGCAAGCAAACGCAGATAATCATAGTATAGAGTTCTCTCTGATTGATTATTGTTATTAGTTGATGCCATCTTATTTCCCTTCCGGTTTATTAAATGGTATAGCCCTTCCCAATCAAACTACTATTCGGAAGCCACCCTGTACATTCAGTTTAATCAAGTACAGTTCTGACTAGAACCACTTTTTCTTTTTTCCTACTAACACAAGTAATACTACAACAAATACCGATAATAGTGATACATACAAATATCCATATTTCCATGTAAGCTCCGGCATGGTTGTAAAATTCATACCATACCAGCCTACAATAATTGTTAGTGGAAAAAATATAGTCGTAATAATTGTAAACACCTTCATCGTGCTGTTCATGCGCTGGTCAAGATAAGTTGCATAAGCGTCCTGAATATGATCCGCAGTATTATTAAGCAGATTCATATCATCACTAAGCCTGGTTATCTTGTTAGACAGATTCGAAATATAAATCAGGTTCGACTCATCCAGTATTTCGTTATCATTTTCCTCAAGTGTCTCAACAATATCCTGTATCTGCCCATAGTAGTTAAAATACTTAAGAATTTTCTTCTTAATCTCAAGAAGCTTAACATTCAGTTTTTCACCGGCCTTGCCTTTTACTATAATCTCTTCCATCTCTGTCAGATTATTTCTAATCTCCTCAGATATCATATTACCTTCGGATAGAAGCGACTCAATGAAACTGTATATTAAGCGTTCTTCATTAACTCGACTTATATGATACTTTTTAAGGGCCTTCATAAATGAATCAATTGTGGAATTATCCTCATCAATAATGTCAACAATCAATACAAAGTTTTTCTTAACATAGATTGAAACAAAGTCTTCATGTCCGTCGCGGTTAACAATTCTTATCTCGGCAAATGTATAATTTTCATGCACATCTACACCGGTTCTAAAAAGCGGATTAGCATTCTGGCTTGCCTCAATGGTCTCTTCATCAAATCCCATTTTCTTGCCATAGGCTGTCAGTTCTTCACTGGTAATGCAGCCTACAGTCAGATTTCCAGGATTGATTTTGTTAAATTCAACCTCTGTCAGCCCATTCTTAAACTCATAAAACATGCTATTATTCCTTAGATGCTGCTTTCTTTGTTGTCTTCTTAGCTACTGTCTTTTTTGTCTCAGTTTTCTTCTCGGTTGCTTTCTTTGGAGCTGCCTTTTTCTCTGCAGTCTTCTTTGGTGCTGCTTTCTTTGGCGTCTTCTTAGCCACAAGTTCCTTTAACAGCAGACCCTTTGTAAGATTACCATCAGCCTTAATCTTACCTGTAAGATATGCTGCTTCCATACCAAGCTTACCTTCTGCCATCTTAATAAGTGTCTCTGCATCTGTTGTCACAATCACATCTCTGTCATAGTACTCATATGGCTCAATATTCACCTTACCATCAGCTATCTCGAGATAAAAGGCACCTGCTGCCTCTCCTGTAACATTAAACTGAATAGCCACATGCTCGTTAATCTTACCGGCATCAGCCTTACCATAAGTCTCTCTTGCTTTTTCTACTAATTCTTCGTATGTCATAATAATCTCCTCCCGTGTATCATGCTAATCTAAAAACAGAATCTTAACATTAATCCCCTAATCTCTGTTTTCACAACAACAATAATGCATCTTTTTATATAATATTAAAAAAAAGGCACCTACGTCAAATCATTCCACTTTTTTAGGAATAAGGTTTATTTTGGTCGACAGTTCTATTCCAAATATTGCCTTAATCAGCCATCCAAATATAATAAGAACAATTAGCGGAATCAGACACGATGTTACAATCATAACAGCCAATGCTTCAATAAAATTGCTAAGTACCTGAGATACATACTGATATACCGTTGTAGCACTATCCGTAATCCAGCCGACTATTTTATTAATTGTTCCTTCCTGCTGCTCTGTTTCTTCCTTTATGGTATTAGCATTATTAATAGTCGCTTCAATTGATTCCTCATAGTTTTCATATATCATATCTGAAAGAGATACACTTGTTGGCACCACTGCCCACATCATCAATCCACATATAGCTATGCGAATTGATAATTCTGCTATTTTTTCACGCTTAACCCAAATTCCTATAAGTAGAATTGCAGCCGCTATTGGAATAATCCATGTAAAAATGGCATAGCCTGCAATAGTTGTAAAGTATTTTTCAAGATACAGTGCGCTAACAACTACCAGAAAATACTTAGCTAATTCCGCCAATTGATTGGCTATCGGTGTACACTGATCATCCGGCAAAAATGAAATTGCTGCGGATGCTCCAGTTGCTCCTGCTGTTAGACCCATTACAGTATTAATTTTCTTATCTATTCCTGTAATTGTATGACTATAAGTCTCCTTGTTTGAGGCCCATGGGCTTAATATTGTAATGGAAAATACCATGATAACTATAATAGCCAAAGACAAAAGTAATAATTTACTCTTTTTCATATGATTCCCCTCCTACATCTGTTCAACAACTATCTGATATTCGTTTTTATCAAAAAAACTCTTAACAAAGTTTTCTATAATTTCGGATGCCTCTTCATCTGCTCGCTTCAATATATCTTTCTCTTCAGCTTTATTAATAGCAGCCTTTTTAAGTTCAACCATTGACTCATTGTAATCCGACATTTTAATAGGATTCCACAAGCCTTCTTTTTCCGAATAAATCTTAAAGCTGTCAAAATCAATATCTACATTTTGAATTTCAGATGCCGGTACCTTAATTAGTATTTTTTTGTTCGCTTTATCTCTAACAACCTTTATTTCATTGAAATCAACACCGGCAGTCACTACCCCATCATAGCTGTAAATGAAAGCAGACTCAGATGTAATAAATTTCATGAAAGTTTTTGACTTCACATAATTCTCTACCATAGTAAAATAGTACTCTTCGGTAATCAGAACCCCCATATCTCTAAGCCCATCTTGAATTACTTCCTGGGTAATCTCCTTTTCCACCTCAACCTCTACTATTTTGTCCTTTTCAACAAATACCTTCTGAGTTGTCACCCTATCCGGCTCAACCTCCGCTATCGCTTCCTCTGCGGATGCTTTCCTTATCGCAAAAATAATTACCATTGCAACAATTGCCAGCACCATAATTGCACTAAAAACGATTGTAATTATAGTTTCTCTTTTTTCCTTTAAATTCTTCTCTTCCATAATTTCCCTCCCAAATATGAAAAATTACAAAATGTACAAGACTTACAAACACCTCATTCATTTATTGATTCCTTTGAATAATAAGTGTTTCCTACAATTACACTCTAGCATGCATACTAATCAAATTTTATTGCTTATTCTTCAAAATAGAGGGGTCTATTTGTGATTATCCGGCAAAGTCATCTGCGGTTTCTTGCTTTTGTATGTATAAGGCGCCTATACCCCCGGCGGTTGGTACACTCTATAAATAAATCACATCAAAACCATAAAAAGTGATAAAATATATATGTAATAATTTTGATGTACTAGTTTTAGATGCAGGGAGGAAATTGTTATGGTATATGAAGATGTTGTTATAAAAGTTCGAAGCACTTTTGAAGAAGCAGATGCAAGAAGAATATATGAACATGTTGCTTTTGAAATTGATATTGTGGGTGAAGCAGCAGGTGCCATGTACTTTGAGGTTTCTAATAGGGCATGTGTAATTGAACCGTATAATTATTATGATAATGATGGGGTATTTGTTGCATCAGCCGATGTATTGATAAAATTATCAAATCTTGAAGTCAAACTTAAAGATGCGCTAGAAAGTGGTATGTTGGAATTTAGGGGTAATGAGCAGAAGCTAAAACTTTGCTTGGATAATATCAGGCTTCCCGGTGTTAAATACGATTAATAAAAAGGAATAATGGCGAAAGCAATGAAAATATATATAGATTTTGATGATGTCATCTGTGAAACCGCAGTTTTTTTCACAAAGGCAGCCAAAGAACTTTTTGGAATTGACGTGCCATACAGAGATGTGCAATTCTTCAATCTACAGAAAACTTTTGATTTGACTGATGAGCAGTATAATGAGCTTATGAGAGTGGGGCATATCCCCGAAAACCTGCTTTCGTATGCTGAAACTATTGGAGCATCAGAGACAATTAATAAATGGGTTGATGAAGGTCATGAGGTTATGGTTATTACAGGGAGACCATATGAGGCATATGAGCCTTCAAGAAGGTGGCTTGATGATCACAACCTTAATAGAATTCCGTTAATTTGTGTGGATAAATATGGACGTGAGAGTTTTAATCAGGATTGTTCATATAGTATGACACTTAAGGAACTATATGATATGAATTTTGACTTTATTGTAGAGGATTCACCTGCAGCCTTTGAACATGTTATGCATTTTGAAAATGGAAAGGTGGCAGTGTTCAATCGTCCATGGAACAAACAAGTCAAAATGCCTAATGATAATTTTATAAGATGTGAGGGTTGGCATGAAATAGACCGTTTTTTTCACGCATTGTAACGCGGATAATGGAAAACGAAGATTTAAGGCTTTAGCAATAGCCTGTATCCTATTTACAGTAATTGAAGATTTAAGGCTTTAGCAATAGCCTGTATCCTATTTATCCTTAAAAATACCGTAGTTACTCATTCAATAACTTGTTCCATATTCTATTGGCCGGAACAATATCTCATTGGTAACAGGTTATTCTAGTCTTTCTTTTCGCCTTCAACCAAGATCAATTGCTTATTTACTATTTCTTTTATCATTCTATATCTTTGAAATAATTCATCATTTGATAAATTTTTATTTACAAAATGAATTGCCCCAATGATATCAGCAGCTCCTGCTGCTTTTACTAATCTCACATCTGAGAATAGTTTTTTTACATACGCATAATATTCTTTTGTGGATTCCTTTGTATTGGGATCCATATTTATACTTTCACCTAACAAATTGATTTCTTCTCTAATTATATCTAGCATAATATCCTCGGTAAATTTCTCATCATTAATACTGCTGCAATTGAATCAAAAATATGAAAAAAGCAAGGACTTTTTTGTCCTTGCATTTTCATCATAGTGCGGATAACAGGAATCGAACCTGCACGGTCTCCCACTAGAACCTAAATCTAGCGCGTCTGCCAGTTCCGCCATATCCGCTTATGCAATTTGCACTGCACAACCTATTATACTTATCACCAACATATGTGTCAAACAATACTAAACAAAAGCATTGCAGTTCCGCAAACTTTTAATTTTCGCCAACGACACTTATGCCACATTCTCTTCCTCAGAAGGAATTTTCTGAATTATATCCTTATTAAGCTTAAGGAAGAATATCAGTGTCACCATACCTGACATAATCTCCGCAATAGGGAATGACCACCATACATTATTTACATTTCCGGTAAGTGCCAATAAGTAAGCAACAGGCAATAGGACAACCAGCTGTCTCATAATCGAATTAATCATACTGTAGATAGCTTTACCAAGGGACTGGAACACCGCTCCTGTTACTATACATACAGCCGCTATTGGGAAATGAACTGCAATAATACGAAGAGCTAATATTCCCATTTCGAGCATTGTATCCGATGCATCAAACATTCTAAACAAAAAATCCGGAATAATCTCAAATATCGCTGCTCCAATACACATTATTGCTACTGCCATAAATATAGCATACTTAAATGCATCAAGCATACGCTTCTTTTTCTTGGCACCATAATTGTAAGCCATTATTGGTATCAAGCCATTATTAAGTCCGAATACAGGCATAAATACAAAGCTCTGAAGTTTGAAATATACTCCAAATACAGCAACCGCAGTTGACGAAAAGAACATCAGAATTGTATTAAGACCATATACCATCACTGATCCAATCGATTGCATTATTATTGAAGGAATTCCTATTGCATATATCTTACGTATTATTTCTCCGGAAGGTTTGAAGCCTTTTAGTCTAAAATTAATTTCATGATTAACCTTAAGATTGAAAAAAATAGCAATACTTCCTGCAACAATCTGACCTATTACGGTCGCAATCGCAGCACCGGCTACCTCTAATCTTGGTAAGCCAAACAAACCAAATATAAGAATTGGGTCTAAAATAAGATTAACGATTGCTCCTATTCCCTGTGTATACATTGTATAAATAGTCTTGCCTGTCGACTGAAGGAGCCTCTCAAATATAAACTGAGTAAAGATACCACACGACAAACAGCACACAATGGTAAGATACTGCACACCATATCCGTTAATTACAGGATTATCTGTCTGTCCTGCATAAAAGGCCTTTACACAGGTTAGTCCAATAACTGCAAATGCAACATAACTGCATAAAGATAAAAAGATACCATTCATTGCAATCATTCCCGCCTCTTCAGGTTTCTTCTCACCAAGAGCCTTAGAAAGCAAAGCATTAACACCTACGCCGGTGCCTGCTCCTATTGCAATCAAAAGTGACTGAAGTGGAAATGCCATAGATACGGCCGTAAGAGCATCTTCACACACTCTTGCAACAAAAATACTATCCACTATGTTATACAACGCCTGAACAATCATCGAGCACATCATTGGAACCGACATGCTAATCAGCAGTTTTCCCACAGGCATTATTCCCATTTTATTTTCTGTTAATTTTTCTTCCATAATATCCTTATTTATTTCTTTCTTAAGCCTTTTCGTAGCGCTTTTACCATAATGATTTCATATCAAAACGCAACGATATGATTATAATTGTAATTTTTTTCTATTTCAAGCAACAAATTCGCTAAAAAAGAAAACAGGCTCCAAGACTTAACTCCATATCAACTAATCATACATAAAAAGTTGCATTTCCATAGCATAAAATTGGCGGTTCCACATATGGAGCCGCCAACAAAAATATTATTAATATTAAAACTATCAGATTCTAATCAGGTCATATACTCTCTCACCAAGACCAATCTTTTCAGCGTGAGCAAGGCATGTCTCCCACTCAGCATCCGGATGAGTAAGGTCAAAATGATCTGTATGATCACATGCACCATGCGCATGATTATGTCCCGGATACTTTTTAACATCCTCTTCACTATGACCATCATGTGCATTGTCATCAAGAACACTACCCGGATTAATTGGCATCTTATTACATAAATCCGCACACGCCTGGTCAAGTGCGACCGGATCAAATGATGCAAGCATACCAACATTAGGAATAATCGGAATATCGTTCTCTGCATGGCAGTCACAGTTAGGTGACACATCGCAGATAAGTGAAATATGGAATGTTGGTCTGTCTTTACATACTGCATATGCATACTCTGCCATCTTGTAATTAAGCTTCGCAACTGAATCAGCAAAATCAGCCTCAATGACATCCTTAGGACATACAGCAAGACATCTTCCACAGCCTACACATTTATCATGATTAATTGTGGCCTTACCATTTACAATTTCAGGTGCTCCATGAGCACAGATTCTTCCACAGGCGCCACAACCAACGCAGCCACTCTGGTCTACACTGGGTTTACCTTCGCAATGCTGTTCCATTTTACCAGCTCTCGAACCGCATCCCATACCAATATTCTTGATAGCGCCGCCGAAGCCTGCCATCTCGTGTCCCTTAAAATGATTAAGGGAAATGAAAATATCAGCATCCATAATAGCCTGACCAATCTTAGCTTCTTTAACATACTCACCATCTATTGGAACAAGCGCCTCATCAGTTCCCTTAAGTCCATCTGCTATAATCACATGACATCCTGTCTGCATCGGTGAAAAACCGTTAAGATAAGCAGTCTCCATATGATCAAGTGCATTCTTACGGCTACCTACATACAGAGTATTACAGTCTGTAAGGAATGGCTTTCCACCCTGCTCTTTAACATAATCAGCTACTACCTTTGCATAGTTGGGTCTTAAAAATGCAAGATTGCCAAGTTCACCGAAATGAATCTTAATTGCCGCATATTTTTCATTAAAATCAATCTCTTCAAACCCTGCTGTCTTCATAAGTCTATGAAGTTTCTGAAGAAGATTCTCATGCATTGTTGCCTTAAAAGTTGTAAAGTATACCTTTGACATTTTTACCTCCAATAATCTCCTATAACACTTAGAAATTATTATAACAAAATTTGCCACATATCTCTATAGCAAAACACTATTATCCTTACATTATCATTGTAATATTCGCTTGCGCCATTCTGCCCTGTTTTACACACTTGACAGTACATTATATACTGTTATTTAGAAAAAAACGATTGTAAAACACGCGAGGTTAATATGACATTAGATGAATATCTCTCACATTACATAGTGAGTTCTGAAATAATAATATATCTACTAATTGCACTTGGTGGACTTATTGTCTCACTAACAATAATCCTCCTTAGTTCCACCCTGCTTGCCAATAAGGTTAAACGCTCCAAAAAGGTTTTCTTCTATAACAAAGCAAACAACCTTATCGAAAGATTCTTTGAGATGATTTTCTCAGGAACATCCATTCTATCCTTTTTGGCAGCATATTATCTAATTGACAGATTTGTTACGACCGGAAGTTTCCGTGCCTTTTGGGATAAGCACAGCGATATGCTACTACTTGTAATGATTATCTTATCATGCGTAATTAATTCCTGTCTCGACAGAGTTATCGTACCTCTAAAGGTAATTGACCGCGAGCAGAAGGCGTCTGTTCGCATGATAGGAATGTTATATATTATACTAATCTTTGTATATATTAAGTTTATATATGAAAACAATAACTACGATGGCTTTATTGCCTACTTCTTAGGACTTATGGTCGGAAGATTTGCCTACTTTGATGCATCCTTTGCCGACTTTATAAAATCAGTTAAGCTTGCCGCCAAGAACCTGCCTTTACTGATTCTTGGACTAAGTTATACAGGCTTTATGTGCTTCGTAGGTTTTTCAAGCAGATATCTTCTTATATCTAACGGTGTCCTTGTAAGCACCTTTATCGCGCATATTTTTATGGTAATTGCAATAGCAATTATATATCACTCAAGAATACTTAAATTAGTTATCCGTAAGCCGAAGGCTTCTGCAAAGCGCACAAGTAGAGATTCTGCAGACTATACTCAATATGACGATACACCTGCCGAAGATTACGCAAATTACAACGAAAGCTACAATGATTACGACGATGACTATTCTGAAGATTTTGACGATTATTCCGAGGATGAATACTATGATTAAATATTACTCATCCACTCGTTAACACGTGCCGCAAAGTCAGAATAGAAATCCTTGCCATATGGTTTATCAAAAAAAAGAAGCAGAAGCCGTTCCCTAAGGTTATCTGCTTTTTTTTCTTCCAAAATACTTATTCTGTCCTGGAGATTTCGCTTAATTCTGTGCCATGCAACCTGAAACAATTCATACTTCTCTATGTCTTCATATCCCAACCATTCACTGATGCCTACCGGATCCCCCGGTCCCTTCATCTTCTCACAGCCAAGTTCCTTATTAAGCACATAATAATAGATTGAACCATCTTCCTCGAAGCCTCTTCCAAGTGGGAATAATCTGCATAGTCCACTTCTTATCTTGTGAATACTACAGCGTCCTTTTTCATTCAAAAAGGAGCAGTGCCCATCATCAACCATCTTAATATTAGGAAGTAACAATCCATCCTGATATGATAATTCCCAGGGACCATCCTCAGATACAAGTAGTTCAAATGTTACCTGCATCCCTCCCGATAGGCGCATATTGGAACAGAACATCCACATATCAAATGGATCCTGAATAATTGTATCTCCCATTTCTCTGCAACAGATGCTACAGCCCTCACAGTCATTACATCCAACCGGTGCTACATCCGTGCAATTGTACTTTTTTCCATCAAGCGATAATTCGTACATACGATTCCCCATCTTATATCATACGGCAGACCTGATGGCCTGCCGCATTGTTATTACAATATTAGTTTACTCCATTGAAAATATTGGCAAATGGACTATTTGCATCAATTATAAGCACATTATCCTTCTTGCCGTTGAGAGACTTCTTAAGCGAATCCAACTGAAGTGTATACAGATAGAAGTCTGCCTTTTCCGGATCATTGTATGCATCTGCAAGAATCTTCATATATTCTGCCTCTCCTTCGGCAACAGTCTTTTCAGCATTAGCCTGTGCTTCCGATAGCATAACAAGAACTTCCTTATCAGTACTATTTCTAATCTTCTGCGCCTCACTCTGACCCTGGGCAGTATAAGCAGTAGCTATATTCTTACGCTCTGTAATCATTCTGTTATATACTGCTTCCTTATTCTCATCAGGCAGATCAAGAAGCTTAATCTCAATATCAACAACCTCTATACCATACTGGTCACACTGATTGCCTATACACTCTAAAAGCTTATCGGAAATCGCTATCTTTTTCACATCAGTTGTCTCATCTTCAACCTGATAATCCTGAAGATCTACATCATCAAGTGTCACATCAACCGTCTCAATATTCTCTCCGGAACCGTTTCTGCTGGCAATAACTTCATCCTGGGTCATACTTGATACAGTTGTCTTAATTGCATTGAAAACAATAACATCAAGTCTCGCCTGTGCTGTCCAGTCAGACGCATTAAGAGCAGATGTAAATGTCCTTGCATCTGTAATCTTCCAAAGTACAAATGCATCGATAATCATTGTCTTCTTATCACTTGTAATTACCTCAGAAGCGCTAAGATCATACAGTCTTGTTGCCTTAGATATATAACTTACACTCTGTACAAATGGAGTCTTACTTCTAAGACCCGCTGTATCATTAACATCTACAATCTTACCAAACTGCTTTACAACTGAATACTGATCCTCATTAGTAACATATGCAACACTGTTAAAACAAATCATCACTACAATGATAACCACAAGTATTGTAGCCGGTAGTGAAAGGCGTCTCTTTTTCTCTGAATTCTTACTCATTGTCGTCACCTCCCAGTACTGCCGGATTTACATCGCCGTTAAGATCATCAAGCGAAAAATGCTTAAGAACCTCGCCATTCTCATCATCAATAATAATTCTGAGATTAGGCATTACTTCTTGCATTGTTTCATAAAACATTCTCTGTTTGGTAATAAGAGGATAATTCTTGAACTCCTCATATTCAGCATTAAATCTTGCTACCTGACCATTTGCCTCATTGATTCTTGCTGTCTTGGTAGCCTCAGCATCCTGAAGAATCTTGTCTGCATTAGCTTCAGCCTCCGGAATCTTCTGATTCCTGTATGCGTTGGCTTCATTAATTGCACTCTCTTTTCCCTGCTTTGCAGTCTCAACTGCCTTGAATGCATCATTAACACTGTCAGTAGGTGGTTCAACATCCTGAATTGCTGCATCTACAAGTGCAATTCCTATATCATTCTCCGCAAGGTCTGCAATAATCATTTCCTTTACGCTTGTCTGAATACCACCCTTGCCGGTAGTAATTGCCGAATCAACGCTGTATGCTGATACAACACTTCTAATGCTTGACATTGCCATTGTCTTAAGAATGCCTTCCGGATTGTTGGATGCATATAAATACTTGATTGGATCAGATACCTGATAAGAGATATAAAAATCTACATCAAGAAGATTGAAGTCTGATGTAATCATAATTGATTCCGAATTAACCTCCGAATATGTTCCGTCAGCATTCTCAATATATCCAATCTCAAATCCTCTTACGGTTGTATCAACCTTAGTAACCTTCTGAACAAAAGGCATCTTAAAATGAAGTCCCTTCTCTTCAACAAGCTTGGCAGCACCAAATGTAGTCACTACTGCCGATTCAGCCTCATTAACCGTGTAGAAACCTGAGACCACAAATGACAGCACAATAATACCCACAACAATGGTACATATTAGGTTAATAATCTTGCCAAATGTTCCCCTTCCTTCTCTGTTTTCGCTTTCCATATACTCCCTCCTTGTAAATATACTAAGCTAAATAATCCTAACCTAATGATTAATATTAATTTCTCCGTAAACAATTTGAAATTATAGTCGAAAAATAAGAATATTGTCAAACAAAGTACTGTCTGGGCTCGACGTTTTTGCTATATCTTAGGATTCATACCCGTTAACTTTGTTTGCAGTATATATAAATATCGTCATTCACATCATAACAGCAAATTCTTCCACCATTTCTCTTTTTACCATTACCACAGTCTATATCCATATAATAATCTGACCTATATGCATTACAACTATAATCATCATTAATATAATAAGTCGGTACATGTCCAAGAATAATATACTGATTCAGTCTTTTAAGTATCTCTGTCGGTGCATAATGAATATCTCTTCCACACATAAAATTGTAGGTATTTCTCTCAAAACCTGCCTTGATAGATTCTTTCACATCTATTACATCGTCATGCACATAAACCAGATTATCCAAATCAATACCGGTATGTGTAACCACTGTATTTCCGTATACTGGTGATTCTATTTCAGTATATAGTGGTAGGGCTAAGAGTTTGTGAAGCAGTTCTTCCTTTTTTGCCTGATTCATCTTAAGTATTCCACTAAGTGTATCCTGGCCGCCAAATCTTATCCAGTCATCCTGGCTAAGTTCACCGGATAAATACATAATGGCAAACATCTCATGATTACCTAAAAGCAAACTCACATTGCTCTGCGATAGCACTAATTCAAGCAGCTCAATGCCATACTTTCCCCTATCTAACACATCTCCTGCTATTGTCATTCTATCTGTGTCATCGAAATCTATTAAGTTAAGTAATTCCTTATACCCAGCTAAATCGCCGTGGATATCTGCGCATATGTAGGTTTTATTCATATAATGCCCCTTATAACCTATTAATAATCATCGTCATCGAAATCATCGTCATCATAATCATCATCATAGTCATCCTCGTCGATATCATCATCGTCAAGTTTATCACTACCACAATAGAAGGCATCATCTCCTGTGAATTCTATTGCTTCTCTTCTGCTACTTGCCGTCATCTGAAGACCAGCCATTGTTTCGAAAATATCCTCTTTTCCATCACCATTAAAATCAAATAAAGGTCTGTCAAAAAATCCCATACTTTTACCTCCATAATTATGTTTGTATCTTTGTATCTCATGATTGAATATTACTACTGACAACAGTCTTTTTATTGGACACCATATAAATGTGTCGCCCTGTTATTTACCTCTAATTTAATACTTATTGGACATATGTTAAATGTAAATAAAAGCAACTTAGTCACCTCTAATTTGCTCTCGCGTCACAATTTAGTGATTTTTAACGCAAAAACAAAAATCCCTGGTATAAAACCAGGGAAAATATATAAGATGCGCAGTGACCAAATATGGGTTTGCGCTAATAGAGGTTAGTAGTCTGACTCCCAGACTGTCGAGGTATTTTTCATAAGCAACTACCTCCTTTCCTCAAGACAATAATATACTATATAAGGTAATAACGCTACCATTTCATTCGACCAATTACAGATTATTATTTATGCATGCACTATGAAGTGATTATTTTATATACCCGCAGGAATTCCTAGTTGGAACTTCTTCGCCTGAAACATATGTTGCCCTGTAATTCATTGTGCACTCTCTAAGCTCCATTTCCCCATTTATGTACGGTTCATACATCTTCATCACACCGGGGGCGCAGCCATCGCAGCCACCTTCTATATTTCCAACGGACTCTTCAACAATAGCCCTTCTTTCTTCCTTTGTTGTATCTTTGATCAATAAGCTTTTCATTATATAACCTCTCGTATAGTGTCTTCTTTTAATTCATCCTACAAAAATTAGAAATTTCCTTTTCAAGTAATCTGAATACATTGGCAACTAAATATCCATCAGCTATTGCGTGATTCAATCTTACACTTACAGGCATCATTAGTTTTTCACTTTCTTCTCTATACTTTCCCCAGTTTATAATTGGTAAAAAATATAGAAAGCCATCAGGAAGCTCGATATTAAGAGAGTCATAAGACAGCCAAGATATATAAGATGCATCAAACCAATTGGGATGATTTTCAGAATCAAGGCCATAATCCCTAGTTTCATTAGCAATTTCTATATCATTAAGGGCTTCTTTATAAAAAGTCTTATAGTCCTCGTAATAGGTAGTATATACCGGTGTACATGTTTCTGTATCTTCGTGAAATATATACTGAATAGGATTTATGACATCATAACAAATCAATTCTTCACTTTGCCATAAATAACCCATCCTGTAGTCATCTCTAGAATTAAGTACTTTTGATAAAATATATAAAAAGTTAATATAGAACTTTGTATTGGTCGCCTTTGAATACTGAACCAGATTAGTAACATCTATTCTTGCAGTCATCGACGTTGAGCATTTACAATCCTGTGTAAAATGCCGGAATACGCCTTTTCTATAATATGTCTCCTTATCAACTATTTTGTAATTCATGTTCAGTTCCTCTTATAGCAAGTTATTAAAGTTAATTATTCGTTATTCTCATTTTGTTTACGTACTCGTTCTTTCTCTAACTGTTCCAGCTCAGCTATAATCTGTCTAGATCTTTCTCTATCTTTTTCAAATTGTTCTCTACTTATTGGTCCCCTATTGGGTCTAGATATATTACCGTCCTGTTTTGTAGCTTGCCCAACTTCCTTTTTATTTCTGGACATTATCGCATCTATTCTTTTGCTTTCTTCTTCTCTATTTACAGCAGATATATAAATTGCCACAAAAATCACTACAACAAGTGCAAACATGCCAAGAGGCTCTGAAATTGAAGCAATAGGACCTACCACAAAAAATATAATTAAAATAGTTAACCATATACCTCCACCGGATGAACTACTACCAGACGAATATTCACCACGATGCTTCTCAAAATAGATATCATCCCAGTATTCATCATCATTACCATGAAAATAATCATCACCATAATCAGACATATAATCACCTTCTTTCGATATCATCAGCATTTAATCTAATCAGCTCTTCTATATAAGTCCTCTTACCTTTTATGTCAAACAACTGATACTGATAAAGCCATAAGGCCTGCATTATTTCTGCTACGCACTTAGTACCACAGTTTCGTATCGCCTTTAAATCCGAACTTGATTTGATACGTTCCGTAAATTCTCCTATGTTATTTATTCCTGCCCTTTTGAGACAATTCTTGGATCTTTCAGATAATCCTAAATCCTCTATGAGAACCTGACGAAAGCTATCATCAATATATAGTGAAAATCTGATGCTTCTATCCTTCTTAGTTCTTAATTCAACCGAATAACCTTCTGCCCTTAGTACCGCTTCAATCTTCTGATACCTTCTCTCTTCTGACATACTCAACACCTCCGTCTACATCTTTTAATGTAGATAGCACTGCATGCCAGGTTATTGCCTTTATCCCACGCATCCTGTAATACAATGTATCCACATAGTTTGATAATGTTTTTGTATTACGGGCATAACCACTCATCTGAACAAGAGAACGACCACTAATAATCATAATCTTACGTATATATTCCTCTTTTCCCAGATTATTTAACACCTCATCAAAATGCTCCGGATCTATCTCTGCATGAATAACAAATTCAATGTAGTCCTCGAATGCCATCTTTTCATCAATAACTGTCTGATAACCTTTTATCACACCTTTTTCTTCTAAGGCACGCATTCTGTTTTTGACGGCTACTCTCGAGATACTAACTTTCTCCCCAATCTCTGAATATGATAATCTGGCATTGTCTTTGATAGTTTCAAGAATCTGATTGTCTAATTTGTCAATTCCTTCAATGTTCATTAGGCTTTCCCTCCACAGTGTCGACTCTGTATATATTAATACTAAGCATAATGTAAACAGATGTGCAATAGGGGTGCTTTCGTTATGAAAGCATTCATTTCGCATTGCGAAAGTAAATATCAAATAGCCTTTCCTTGTGTAATCATATAATAATCACTTATTATTTTAGACTATGGCTCCACTTATATCCATATTGTAGGATACTGTATCCAAGACAGTTACTGCTGTTATCATAATGATCAAATCGTCCAAGAAAACCTTCATTTGAATGACCAATCTCATTCCCGGAATTATCATAATGATACCAGTGTGCTGTACCTACAATGCTATATCCAAGCTTATTTCCACTGTTGTCATAGTGATACCATTTATCAAAAGCCTGTTTCTCACTCTTACCAACAATATCTCCATTCAGTCCCTTATGAATGCAACTGCTTCCGCCCATGTTAATTTCTGAACTAGCGATATTTAAAAAATATTGTTCCGAAATCGTGTACATCATATGTATTCTCCGCCCTTATTTGCTAATGATACTATCTATCCAGTCTTTTCTTTGAATACACCCAATCCATTCTTCAGGAATCATATCATATCCATAATAAAGACCTGCCAGTCCTCCTGTAACGGCTCCAACCGTATCAGTGTCATCGCCAAGGTTTACAGCCTTAAGAAGAGCCTGTTCATAGTTATCTGAATTAATAAGACACCAGATGGCAGCTTCGAGTGTAGCTACAACATAACCACTGCTCTTTATTTCAGCTTCATCACATAACCTGAACTTGTCTAAATCAGATATTCTCTCATACCTTATCAGCTCGCCATTATTTCTGCTGTCATGCCTGTAATATTTAAAAGCATTATTTACTCCTGTCTGTAGCCTATTTATTAGCGTACCATCACAATCAAGTATTGCCTTTACAAGAAAATAATATATTCCGCATGCAATCTGACTTCTTAAATGTCCGTGAGTTAATGCTGAAGTCATATGAAGAGCATATATACTTTCGTCTTCCGATGTACATATTTTTTTCTGTCTTTCATATAGATATAAGCACACAGGTAAGATTCTCATAAGTGACCCATTGCCATTATCCCATTCAGAACTGCTACCACATTCAGATATGTCAGCGCCTGTACCGAACTTAGCTATTGCCTTCTGAGTTGCTATTCCTATATCAAAAACATTACCAAATGGAGTATATTCCCCATGTGTCCACCACTCGTTAAATCGTCTCATCATATCCGCATAATCAAGTCCGCCTTTTTCCTTAATACTATCCAACGTAGCAAGCACCATTGAACTATCATCCGACCAGGTTCCTTTAGGTTGATTATGTGTACCATATTCCCGCATATCGGTTACCGGATCCATTTTTCTTTCTTGTCTGGTAGTAAATTCAACCGGAACACCCAGGGCATCTCCAACTATAAGTCCGTATATACCATCTCTCCAAATATCTTTCACTTCTCTTCTCCTCTCTCTTACTTACCAATCTTCCCAGTAATCCTCTGCATCTTCTCCATTTGGCATGTATCCATCCCAATCATCCATAAAATCATCATAATCATCATAGTCATCACAATCCGGATATGTCTTTTTCTGTTTTGTTTTGGGTTTGCTTCCGGAGCTCTTTTGGGAAGTTTCTTTTGAAGTATCCTTTTTATTGTCAGTATCATGACTATGATTTCCTGCTTTTTTGTAACAGCCCCTAACAGGACACTGATGTGTTTTGCAGTAATATCCACCTGCGTTAGGATTATTGCAACCGTCTACTAAACAGTCGTGCAAAACACAATATATTTCCCCACTACTACACACCTTCTCCTCGCATTTTGGATATTGACATACAGGAAGCTTAGCTAGTTCTTCCATATGCGCCTTCCATTCAGCATCCTTTATTTCCTGATGTGCCTTACAGTAGTCGTTTTCTGCTTCTTTATACTCATAGCATCCATGCTCTCTGCATCTATGATCATAGCAATATTTTACCTCAAGCGAAGGTCTGTCATTATTACATCCCCATGCTCTACAGTGAATTGCCCAGTTAACCGTTCCTACTACTATGACAATTAATGCTATTATATACGCAAAAAATAGATATAAAGTTATGTCTTCTTTGTTATCATTAGTCATGTGGTTTCCCTCTTTGTGTAGACTATTCATTCCAAAATCGGTTGTAATTACTTATACTAGCAAGAAATAATACTATTCCCTATCCTTATTATTACTATTCATATGGCCAAAATTAGCGAATGAATTGATTAGGTTTCTTCTATTTCTTGCTACTAACTCCTTGTGTGTCACATTATCTCTTTTCATTAAGGAAATATTGAAAAACACAATTCCTATAACCGCGATAAATACCCCCAATCCGTACTGTACCATAGCCTGCCCAAAAGTATTATAAACATCCAGGTTAATAAAGATTGAGAAAGCAGTTATAAAACCGATTGCAATTGTCCAACCGGAAAACGTAACCATATTATTCCAAAATTCTTTCATAACTATTCCTTTCATACAAACATTTATTAACAACACAACAACTCAAACACCGCTCTAAAGTGGTTATAATACTTATCTCATTTTATATGTCCTTATTATCGGACACGTACGCACTAAGTCACTAAGTCAAACGTCAAACCATGCCCGAGAACTATACCTGAGAGTAAGCCTGTGAGTGCTGAGAATACCACAACTAAGTCCCACAATTAGGCCACCAACACGAAAAGCCCCACAAAGCCACACAAATTGTGAGGCCAGCAAGGCTTTTCCCGTTTCCCTATCCCTTTTGCACGACCGGCACACCACGGAATGTCGATGTATCCTTGAGTCCTAATTTTTTGGCATAAGCTTTATTCTTTTCCATTCGATTAATTAATGAAATAATCTGCATTCTTTTTTTTATATTCATGACATCCTCCTAAGCCGCTGCACTTATTCCGCTTGCAATAGCACACACGATTACTCCGGCAATTACTATATAAAATGCTACTCCAAGCAAACTGACTGCTATCGAACCTATTATCAAATAACCAATCAAAGAAAAAATAGCACCCAGCAATTTACCTGTAATCTTAAGGGTAAATCCCATTAGTTTTGTAAATAATATCATTGCAAATATAAACATCAAAAGTCCCATACATCTTTCCTCCTATACCAAATAGCACCATCGCTCAAATTTGTAATCTCATCTAAGCCCGTATCAAATCTTCATATGTTGCTTCACTTAACGTAGTAATGTATCTTACATTTATATTTTAAAAAGATATTTATATTATTCACATAGTGAATAGAACAAAATAACAGTCTCTAATTATGCAAATAATAAAAAATAGGACAATCCGCTACTTACAGATTGTCCTAAACACATTCATCATTCTTTTTTATATAACATAATTTTTCAAAAGCCTAATCTATATATTCCAGCTTGTCTTCAAATACTTTACATCTGATAAAGATTATCTCAACGCCCTCACGTTTGGCGTCATCCATAGCAACTCCAAAGGCCGGATGTGTATCAACATTAGGTAATACCTCATTAACACCCTCTACCTGAATAACAAATGCCAGGATGCTATTATAACCTCCCTTCTTTGCCTTGATTAACTCATATATATGTTTTACCCCTCGTTCAGTAGGTGCATCCGGAAAATAACCTGTGCCATCCCTCTCAAGCGTACACCCTTTTACTTCCATCAGATATTTTTGGTCACCTTTTTCCATATAAAAATCAATTCTTGAAGAGCCATATGTGTATTCCGGCTTAATAAATGTATAATCTTTACTCATAAGCCATTCCATAGCAACTTTATTAGGAGCCTGCGAATCGATATTGATTAGTCCCGCATGTTCCTTGTACACCGCTATAAGGTCATACTTTGTTTTCCTTGAAGGATTATCTGATTCCTCGAGAATTACCGTAACATTTTTAATTAAGAGTTCCTTGCATCTGCCGGTATTCTTCACATGAACAGTCTCAACTATGCCATTCACTTCCACATATGCAATAAATCTGTTAGGACGTTCTATAAATTTTCCTTTGACAATCTTATTATATTTCATATATCTATCCAATTACTAAATATTCATTATTTTGTACTCGTATTGCTCTCTATAAGCCACTTGATACCCTTGGCCATTCTTATATGTGGATCTTTAAAATGATTACCTTCATTAATTTCAAGAATCGAATTATAGCCTCGTGCCAAAAAGGAATCATACATTTTAGTTATATTACTACGAACATGCGCCATCATTTGATTTCTTGTCTTATGTTCTTTGCTTCCAATACTAAGATAAATGTTATTAGTTAGACACTTATGTCCCGCTATATATTCCATCCATCCAGGATACCATACAGAAGGTGATACTGCTGCAATCCCTTCAAATATATCTGTCTGATATGATGCCCAAAGAGAAAAAAGCCCCGCAAGTGAATAACCTGCAAGATAATACTTTTGCGAATCTGACTGGCAACGACTTGAAATGTTACTTACTATTTCATCTATTATACGCCTTAGTGTATCATTGGCACCCGATTTATTATTTTCAGAATTAGCATCCGCTTCTGCCCATGGTGCCAACTCATTTTCCCAGCAATCTATCGGAATATAAGCGATACACCAATTATTACTGTGACAGCTTTTTCTAATTTCAGCCAGTTCATATTCAATTTGTTCTTTTTCATGCTCACCGGTAAGCCTTAATATACATATTTCTGCTTCCGAATTGCCATATAATGTGTAATCTCTCATATCTGTATCATACAATGGTGGATACATTCTAACTAGTTGCTCAAAAATCTTTTTAAAATCGTCCCCAGTTTGTGGACGATTCTCATCTATCAGCAGTAGAAACTGGTCCAGAATGTTAATATCTGACTATAACGGACCATAACGCTACGCGGGAATCCTACCGATTTGCCCCGCAAATCGCTTGCCATCGCATACGATGGCTATGGGTTTGCTTCCATTTCATAGCATATTAAAAAGGACCATAGCATATGCTGTGATCCTTTTTAATGAGCCACGCGGGAATCGAACCCGCGACAACGCTCTGTAACCCTAGTAAATAAGGTACTTTGAGGCACCAGTTCCTAATTTTGACCCCCTATTTGTTGCTTTTGAACCCCCATTGTTTTTAGTTATTCGCTAGCTAAATCACACTGCATTCTCAATAGAATCATATGGATAACTCTCTCCATATACCATTTCAGGAGCAATATCTATCTCACCATTATTCCAAGTGATAAC
>JAGHUN010000014.1 GCA_018064805.1 Candidatus Colinaster scatohippi | reverse complement strand
TGTGTAAGTCTGTTATGCAAGCCACCTTTCGAATTTACTATTTTATCAATCATCCAATATGTTGCAGAAGTACATACAATAAGAATAACATCTTTCTCTTTTCTTGCAGTTACCCAGCCATTCCAAAAGCTCTCCAGAGCTGAGAGCAATCTCGAGCCCTTGGTATCCATCCATGAAAGTTCATCTATAAAGATTACTTTCTTTTTTTCTTTTGACTGTTCAATCACCTTTCTCAAATGGTAAAATGCCTCGTCCCAATCCTTTATAGGTTGCTCTGTTTTTACTCCATATGTATATAAAGACTCCGCAAATTTATCCAACTGATGCCTTATCATAGATTCATCTTTAAGCAAATTATTGTTAATACCTGTATGCTGGAAAACAAAATTATACTCATAGCTCTCTCGTATAAGATACGTTTTTCCAACTCTACGTCTTCCAAAAACTGCTACAAATTCATGTTCTTTACTCTTAAGCAATGATTTTAAATGCTCTTTTTCAGTCTCTCTTCCGACCATTTGCTCCTCCGCATTTTTTCTATAAGTCTAACAAATCACTATCTATAGAAATAATACATTGTGCATTTTACTTCGTCAATATTTTTTCTATAAATATCTTTCATAAGCAGTTATAGTAAAAATGAACGCAACAACTTTCAAACATTTCAAACATTTCTCCCGTTTTACAGTTTCACAGGATGAACAACGACTCGAAAAATTCTTTCGGTTACAATCGGTCTCAAGCTTAAAAGAATAGTGGCTACCACTGACTACATGCTTGCAGACCGATATGGCCGCATTGAACTAATGTCGCGTCATCGAAGCCACTATTGTCCACATTTCTTCCCAACACCCTGATACTAACATTGACTGTTACCAAATGTGCTATTTGTGGGACGGTTTACACCGCCAAAATGGCGCAAAAAAAGGACATTTCGACTTTTTATCGAAATATCCTTTAGGTATCTGTGATTTGACACTGACTTTGTGGGATTCCCGTTGAAAAATGCATTACGCACCATTATGATGCATTATTGCAATAAAATTCGTGGGACATTTGTGGGCTTTTGTCTCAAATGTAGGAAACAAAAATCATGTCTTAATCAATAATATTTAGTTGAATTTTGAGTTTTTAATCAGCAAATAATTCACGTTTACGCTCTATCATCTCATCAATCTTTTCAATATACAGCCCAACATCCTTCACACTATCGCATCTTTCAATTCTTCCGTCACCATACACTCTCTTTGTCACAGTACCGGCTCCCAATGCAACAATGCTCTGCACCTCCTCCATAATCAGGATATTATATATTCCTGCCTTACCTTCCACTGAGTAGCCAACATTTTCAAAATTCCCACTCATATTCTTCTGTCGGTACAGATAATATGGCTTCATTCCCATGGCCCGTGCGGTCTCTTCAGTAAGAGTCATAATATCATCCGAATTTGAGATTGTCTCATATCCCATCTCATCAACAACCTGCGCTAACCGGCTCGCTCTTTTTATTGCAAGCGAATGTACAGTCAGACTGTCAGGCGCAAGTTCCTTAACCTTCTCTAGTGTATATCTGACATCATCAATCTTCTCATCCGGCAGTC
Source organism: Candidatus Colinaster scatohippi (assembly GCA_018064805.1). Classification (GTDB taxonomy): domain Bacteria; phylum Bacillota; class Clostridia; order Lachnospirales; family Lachnospiraceae; genus Colinaster; species Colinaster scatohippi. The sequence goes on along the minus strand of JAGHUN010000014.1, from coordinate 13,573 downwards.
CCACTATTAGATCCATATTAATATTGTTGAAGCCGACTTCTCTGGCAAGCTTATAGCATTCCACAGTCTCTGCAGCCGTAGCCTTTCGCCCTATTATTCGCAGCGTCTCCTCATTCATCGTCTGTGGATTGACAGATATTCTTGTTACACCACATTCAAGAAGTGTCTCTAATTTCTCTCTTGTAATTGAATCAGCCCTTCCCGCCTCTACGGTAAATTCCTTAACCTGCGACCAGTCAAGCTTTGCTTTTGCATAATCTATTAATTCCTTCAGCTGCGAAGCCTCAAGAGTTGTTGGTGTGCCACCTCCGATATATACGGTATCCAAGGTCTTATGTGACAACTCTGCTGCCACATAATCGATCTCCTTTTTCACTGCAGATGTATACTCATCCACTATATTCCTGTATCTTGCTATCGGATACGAAGTAAACGAACAATACAGACATGTACTTGGGCAAAAAGGAACGCCAATATACAGGCTAAAGCCATTATCATAATCAATTGGTTCCAATATCTGATGTTCATAATGAGCTATATCAGCGGACAGCTTTGATTTTTGTTCTGAGCACAGGTAGGTATCCTTCATTGTGCTAACAATCTGCTCATCAGACGCTCCATCCTCAAGCATTGACATAGCAATCTTGGTTGGTCTGATTCCTGTAAGAGTTCCCCACGGTAACGTTTTACCCGTAAGTTCTGATAATACACGATATAATGTTCGCTTCAGATGATTCTTATATTCCGGTCTGTCGGAGTAATCTATGTCATCTATGTATGTCTCCTGCTCCTTAGTGGCATCATCTGCAACTCTTACACATATTCTCAAATCATTCTGACCATATAAAACTTCTATCTCCGGAAGCCCATTATCACTATTAAGATCCTTATCTCCATCCTTAAATACCTTTACATCCTCAGATGGATAAAACGCCTTTACAAGTGAGTGAAGGTCATATGTATAATTGTCTTCGTTACATCTTACTACTATCATATTGTTAAAAACGCCCCTATAACTAGGGGCGTTATCTCCTTATCTCCAAAATGGATTATAATTTCTCTCATGACCGATTGTTGTCTGATCTCCGTGACCCGGATATACCTTAGTCTCATCCGGAAGTGGCGCAAGCTTCTCCTCGATAGAATGAATCAATGTACTTGTGCTTCCTGTTGGCAAGTCCGATCTTCCCACACTTTCCTCAAAAAGAGTATCACCGCTTATAAGTACCTCATCGTCAATAAAATAATAGCAGCATGAACCCTTTGTATGGCCCGGTGTTGCAAGAACCTGAATTCTAAATCCATTGAGTTCAAGCACATCCAGATCATGCACATAAGTATTAACCTTCACTGTACATGCTCTTCCTGCAGACTCTGAACAATTAAGTAAAGAATTCTCTAATACCTCCTGCTCTTCATCAAGGGCATACACCTTTGCAGATGTTAGTGATCTAAGCTTTGAACAGCCCCATATATGATCAAAATGACCATGTGTAAGTAATATCGCCTCTACCTTGAACCCCTTAGAGCCGAGAGCCTGATAGATATAATCACCTCTGTCAGCAGGGTCAATTACGATACACTCGCTTTTACCTTCATGATATACAAAATAACAATTTGTCGCACACACACTAAGCACGATACGACCGATTTTAAGATCTGACATACTGCTCCTTTACCACTGACACATCTGTCACTTTTGTATTTCCGGCACTATCGATACAACAATTAGCCACACACTCCCTCTATATCAATAATACTTTCAATATAGCAATTAGCCACTTTTTCTCTCGATATCAATAATACTTTCAATATTACTTAACTTATCAATTACCCTATTCATTTCTTCCTTGCCGGATGTCTCAAATACAAGAACAAGCGTGCATACGTCCTGCTTACTTGTACGGGTATTAATTGATACAATATTTACATTCTTTTCTGTAAGTGTTCTAGAGATATCAACAAGAAGACCTTTTCTGTTATTGGCATAAATAACTATCTCTACCTGATAGATTCCGTCTTCCTTAACTGCATCAGCCTGCCACTCTGCATCAATAAGTCTGCCTCTGTCCTCATCATTCATGTTAAGTACATTAATGCAGTCATTTCTATGAATTGATACACCACGTCCTCTTGTAACAAATCCTACAATTTCATCTCCCGGAAGCGGATTACAACATTTAGAAAATCTTACAGACAAATCATGAACACCCTTAACCATAATACCATTTGTATGCTTATGATTGTCGGCATGTGCTGCTGTCTTGGCCACGTTTTCAGCCATATCACGTACAGCCTCTTCGTCTGTTATTTCCTTCTTGTGGTCGTCCTCATAGAATTCAAGCATCCTTCTGGCAACCTGACCCTCTTTCAGACCACCATGTCCGATAGCTGCAAGCACACTATCCCAGTCATGGAAACCATACTTGAATATAATCTTTTGCTCATATTCAGGTGTTCTGATGCAATTAACATCGATACTATGAGCCTTACAATATGCAAGAAGCAATTCGCGACCCTTAGTAATATTATCTTCCTTGAACTCAGCCTTGAACCACTGATTAATCTTATTTTTAGCCTGAGTTGACTTACAGATTGTCAACCAGTCCCTGCTAGGTCCCTTAGAATTCTGTGAAGTAACAATCTCAATCTTATCGCCATTTTTAATCTCATAGTTAATCTGAACCATTCGTCCATTGACTCTGGCTCCAACCATTTTATTACCTACTGCACTATGAATAGCATAGGCAAAATCTATAGGCGTACTTCCTGCGGGTAAGTTCTTAACCTCACCATTTGGAGTAAAACAATACACACTATCAGAGAATAAATCTAAATCGCTCTTAAGCAACTGCATGAATTCCTTATTATCTGACATGTCACGCTGCCACTCTAAGATATGTCTAAGCCATGTAAGCTTCTCTTCCTCACCGAAGTTACCGCTCTTGCCATCTGATTTTTCTTTATATTTCCAATGTGCTGCGATACCATATTCAGCCGCTTTATGCATCTCCCAGGTACGAATCTGAATTTCGAAAGGCTGTCCTGATTCACCAATAAGTGTTGTATGAATCGACTGATACATATTGGCCTTTGGCATAGCAATATAATCCTTGAAACGTCCCGGAATTGGTTTATACAATTCATGGATTACACCTAGTGCCGCATAACAATCCTTAACGGTATCCACAATAATTCTAACCGCGAACAGATCATAGATTTCTTCAATGGTCTTGTTCTGGTTTTTCATTTTCTTATAAATAGAGAAGAAGTGCTTGATTCGACCATCGACTTCAGCCTTAATTCCGGCATTATCAATATGATCCTTAACCTGAAGTACTATCTTCTGAATATACTGTTCTCGCTCGCTCTTACGAATAGCTATCTTATCAACCAAATCATAATATACCTCTGGCTGAAGATATTTAAGACTAAGGTCATCCAATTCGACTTTTATCTTGGAAATACCAAGTCTCTGAGCTATCGGACTGTAAATATCAAGAGTTTCCCTTGCTATTCTCTGCTGCTTTTCAGGCGCCATATGCTTAAGGGTACGCATATTATGAAGTCTGTCGGCAAGCTTAATTATGATAACACGAATATCCTTAGCCATAGCTAAAAACATCTTACGAAGATTTTCTGCCTGCATTTCTGCCCTGTCATTGGCCTTATCAGCGCCTACATTGGCAGTAAGCTGAAGATTATCAAGCTTGGTCACACCATCAACTAAGTGTGCAACATCTTCACCAAACTCTTCTGCAACATCCGCAGTTGTCCATTCAGTATCTTCAACTACATCATGAAGAAGTCCTGCAGCAACAGTTTCCTTATCCATCTCTAAATCTGCCAGAATAATTGCAACATAAAGCGGATGAACAATATATGGTTCACCCGATTTACGCACCTGTCCTGCATGCGCCGTACCCGCAACTTCATACGCCTTCTCAATCAAACTGATATCATCAGATGGATGATACTTACGCACTCTGGCAATAAGGTCAAGATATAACTCCTCCGGTGGCAAAAACTCTGCCAGCGACTCAATTCGACCATCGTCAAAAACGATACCATTCTCTTCAGTTGTAGATGTAACAAGTCTTTTTTCAATCATATCTGACACCTACCCCCATAAGCGTTGCCTATCTGCAACCTCCGGTCTGCGCTATGCATACCGGAATTTCGTCGCCCTACGACAAAGCTGATATTACTATCAGCAAATATATATTTATTTACTTCCCTTCGTACTTAATTAATGTATATACCGGATATGGTAACTTATCGCGTCCATTAAGTCCTTTAAGCTCCATTACAGAAAGAATACCTGCAACCTCACCGCCAAGTGCCTCAACAAGCTTAGCTGCTGCCCACAGTGTTCCCCCTGTAGCAATAAGATCATCTACAATAATTACCTTCTGTCCCGGCTTGATACTATCCTTATGAATCTCTACAGTCGCTGTACCATACTCTAAATCATATGACTGCTCTACTGTCTCTCTTGGTAACTTACCCTTTTTCCTTACAAGTACAAGCGGCTTATGATCGTTATATGCAATAGGACTGGCGAAAACAAATCCTCTTGACTCAACTGCCACAAGAACATCATATTCTACATCCTTGATTGCTTCCGAGAGCCCATCAATTGCCATTTTAAAGCCATCAGAATCCTCAATTATAGTAGTAATATCCCTAAACATAATTCCGGGCTGAGGAAAATCCGGTATGGTAGTAACATAATCTTCAAGTCTCTCTTTAATCATAAACCCTCCAAAAGCGCTTTTAACCGGAATCCAACCGGCTCTTACAGGGAAAAAATCTTCCTTTTTTACCCCTGCTTATGCGCATAACATATCCCTAATTAACGATAATTATACTCTTGTATATATATGCCGTCAATGTGAAAACTGTGCATTAAACAGTTCAAAATAGAAGCCCTTTTTAGCCAAAAGTTCCTCGTGTGCACCCTGCTCAATTATATGTCCGTCTTTCATTACAACAATAATATCAGCGTCCATAATCGTTGATAGTCTGTGAGCAACAATAAAGCTGGTCCTGCCCTCCATCAATGTATGGAAAGCCGCCTGAATCTTGAGTTCTGTACGTGTATCTATGCTTGAGGTTGCCTCATCAAGAATAAGTATTGGTGGAAGTGCGAGCATCACCCTACTGATACACAAAAGCTGCTTTTGTCCGGCGCTTAATTCCCCACCATCTTCGGAAAGTATTGTATCGTATCCTTCAGGCAGACGCTTAATAAAGCTGTGCGCATGCGCCGCTTTGGCAGCCTCTACGCATTCTTCCCTTGTGGCATTAGGTCTTCCAATCTTAATATTGTCAAGTACCGACGCATTTTTAATCCAGGTCTCCTGAAGTACCATTCCAAAGCGCTCTCTGTGAGCCTGTCTATTTAGCTCAGTTATATCCCTTCCGTCAATTCTGATACTACCATCAAGAACATCATAGAATCTCATAAGCAGGTTAATCAGTGTCGTCTTACCACAACCTGTAGGACCAACAATAGCAACCATCTGCCCTGCCTTAACATCAATTGAGAAATCTTCTATCAATGGCTTATCAGGTACATATGAGAAATCAACCTTATCAACCTGAACGTTGCCTGTAACAGTACTTTGTCCTGCCATAGCAGTATCCATCACCTCGCCCTTTTCAGCATCTTGTCCGGATTCATCCTGTCCTACCATTACCCCCTGTTCATCAGGTTCTTCCATTAATTCAAATACACGAGATGCACACGCAAATGCATTCTGCAATTCTGTCACTACCGCAGAAATTTCATTGAAGGGCTTAGTATACTGGGTTGCATATGCAAGAAGTGCTGACAGACTACCTACCGAAATATGTCCACCAAGTACTCTGAACGCACCAACAAGGGCAACAATTGCATACACTGTAGCATTTACAAATCTGGTTGAGGGATTCACTAATGACGAATAAAACAGTGCATTAAGCGAACACTTCTCAAGTCTGCCATTTATTTCATCAAACCGTTCAAGGGCCTCGTCCTCATAACCAAAGGATTTAACTATCTTTTCATTACCAAGGATTTCATCAATCAGGGCTGTCTGCTCTCCTCTGGTTTCAGATTGGAGAATGAACAGATTATGAGTTTTCTTGGCAATAAAGTTCGCAACAAAAAGAGACAAAGGTGTCACACATACAACCACAATTGTGGTCGTATGACTTAATGTCCACATATAATAGATTGTTCCGAATATTGTTACTATACCCGTAAATGCCTGAGTAAAACCAAGCAAAAGGCCATCTGCAAAGGTGTCAACATCGCTTATCATTCTACTAACCACTTCACCTGTAGGATGCATATCAAGGTAGGAAAGTGGAAGTCTCTGAATCTTTCCAAAGGCATCTCTTCTGATATCTCTTGTTACTTCATATGTGATTCTATTATTAATCAGACTCATAAGCCACTGCAGTAATGCTGTTATAGCCACTACAAGGCATGCACCTATAAGACACGCAACAAGGGCACTCATGGGATTATAATTTTCTGTTCCCATTCCCTTATATATAAAAGCAGCCAGTTTGCCGAGACTATCTGCTGAATTCTGTGTTCCACTTGCTAAATCCTTACAGCAGTCAATTGCATCACCAAGCAGTACAGGTACATACAGCGCAGTCAGAGAAGATAAAAGCGCCATTGCAATAGACAATACAACGAAGAACATATGCCTCTTCAAATAAATAAAAACTTTTTTCATTGTACTCATGCTGTCACCTCCTCTTCGGAGTGTAACTGGCTATTATGAATCTCTCTGTATACTTCACAAGTATTCATAAGTTCTGCATGCGTGCCAATTCCGGCCATCTCACCATCCTCAAGCACAACAATCTGATCTGCATGCTTAAGAGATGAGGTTCTCTGTGAAATAATGAATACCGTTGTATCCTCAGGCATTTCCTTCAGGGCCCGTCTGAGAGCTAAATCCGTAGCATAATCAAGTGCTGATGAACTGTCATCAAGTACCACTATTTCCGGCTTTGCCGCCAATGTTCTTGCAATAGATATCCTCTGTCGCTGGCCACCTGAGAAATTACGGCCTCCCTGCTCAACCTCTGCCTCAAGACCACCCTTGCCTTCAACAACCTGCATGGCCTGAGCCAGAACGAGCGCCTTATTCATATCTGCCTCACTTACGGAAGCATCCGGCATTCTGAGATTATCAGCTATTGTCCCCTTAAAAAGCACTGCCTTCTGCATTACAACACCAATTTTCTTATGAAGCTGACTATAGCTATATTCTCTAATATCATGACCATCGATAATAATATTACCGGCCGTAGCATCATAAAACCTGGCTATAAGATTAACTAAAGAACTCTTACCTGAACCTGTTCCTCCTATGATACCAATGGTCTGTCCCTTTTTGGCAGAGAAGGAAATATTCTTAAGCGATTCTTCCCCTGCCCCAGGATACACAAGTGACACATTATCAAATACTACTGCCTCATCTGATTTATTACCTTCTCTTACCCCATGACCTTCGGTCATTGAAGCTTTAATTTCAAATATATCTGCGATTCTATTGCCACTTGCAAGTGCTCTGTTAAGGGTTACCACAAGATTGGCAAGCTTAACCAATTCCACAAGTATCTGTGCCATATAGTTATAGAGTGCCACCACCTGGCCCTGACTAAGTGCCCCACTCTGAACCTGCAGACTACCAACATAGATAACTGCCACTGTACCCAAATTAATCAATACATAGGTAAGTGGATTCATTAATGCTGAAATCCTTCCTGCATATTTCTGTGCACTTGTAAGTCCGCCATTAATCTCTCCAAAGTTACCAATCTCTTTATTCTCAAGCCTAAATGCACGAAGTACTCTCACACCGTTAAGATTCTCTCTTGTAGCCTGAGTAACCTTGTCAAGCCAGCCCTGAGAACGCTTAATTGCCGGAATATTCTTCGACATTAATAGACCTACAACAGCAAAAAGCACCACAATTGTAACCACGAAAATCAATGCTGTTTTAGCATCAATTGTAAATGCCATAATCATGGCACCAAATACAACAAAGGGGCTTCTAAGAAAAAGACGCAGAAACATATTAACCCCATTCTGCGCCTGATTAACATCACTTGTCATTCTGGTAATCATAGTGGAAGTACCAAGCTTATCCACATCATCATATGAAAGACCCATCAGATGTTCAAACAGAGCATGACGTAACTTTGTGGCAAAGCCTATTGCTGCCTTTGCTGCAAAAAACTGAGCTGTTATAGCCATTATCAGGCCAACAACTGCCAATACGCCAAGTATGGCCACCATCCTATAGATGTGACCATAATTCTGATTAGCTATTCCCTTATCAATCAAACTGGCAATTACTAAAGGCACTGTCAGTTCAAATGTTGCTTCTAACATCTTAAAAAAAGGTGATAGGAAACATTCTTTCCTGTATTCATTTAAGTATTTCAACAATTTTTTCATAGTATCACCTGTAAATATCGTATTTTATTTATACAAAACACAGTATTCCTATTTATCCCAAAAAGCTTCCAGCTCCTCTTTCACTTCATGAAGTACACGTTTGGGTGGATATATCTTCTCCTTATTCTTAAGAATCACCTCTTCACCTGAGATTCCTCTTACCTGTTCAGCATTAATGACAATCGACGAACCACAGAGAATAAAGTCATACTCCTCAATCAACTGTTCAACAGCTTCTTTAAAGCTACCGCGGATTTTCTTTGTCTCAACTATCTCACCATTATTCATATGATACTGTAGAGTTCTGTCTGCAACCGTCACATATGTTATATCCGTTACAGCTATTCTATTAGAGCCATTAATGGTAGATATGGTTATATTCTTTACCTTCTTTTTGCTAAGATCATCAATCGCATCCTTAAGCACTCTTGAAAATTTGTAATATCCAACAGGCTTGGTCAGATAGAAAAAGGTTCTGACATCATACGACTCAAGCAGATAATCAGTTGTAGCGGTAATAAAGATTATATGATTATTATCTCCCATCCCTCGCAGTTTTTTGGCCAGATCCATACCACTCATATCCGGCATAATCAAATCTAGGAGGTAGATATCATATGCCCCGTTCTCCTTAACGGAATTAAGTAACTCACCCGGTTCTGCAAAGCTATGAGCATCAATATGATAACTATATTCAGTTTCAAATTCATCCAGTAATTCTGCGATTAGTTCTCTCTGCATCGGAACATCATCACAATATGCTATGCTAATTTTCAAACTACTTCCCTCTTTGTTACTTAGTATGATTCATAATCATAAATCATCCATTAATACAAATATTCTCCCAATCCACATTCCGATATGATATATACATACCGCCTTTACCATTATATCACGAATAGATAATTCAATATATAGGTATAGCAATATAAAAAGAGGCCGAAGCCCCTTTTCATAATCACTTATTTACCGCTTTTTCTTTATTAACTACGTATATTCCGGCGCACACAAGTGCCAGCGACACGAATGCCACAAGACTAAATGCATTCCTCTCCTTAAGTAGTATTGCAGACAAAATAAAACCAATTACAGGATTCATAAAGCCAAATACAGCAACCCTTGAAACCGGATTGTATGTAAGCAAAATACTCCATAACGAATATGCCACCGCACTTACAAGGGCCAGATACACAAGCATCATAATTCCATCTTTACTAAAATCATTTATCCTTCCACCAAGAAGCAGTCCGCCTAAGCTCATAATAATGCCACCAACAACAAACTGCCATCCGCTTAACATCACTGTATTTTCCTCTGCCGCATACCTTTTAAGCATTACAGATGAGAATGCATATGATATGGTCGAGAAAAAAATGAAACCTTCTCCCAGGATGCTCATATTAAAATCAAATCCACTTCCCGGAATATTTACAAGTACAACACCTGCAAAGCCAATCACACATCCTATTATTTTTCTGGCATTAATCCGCTCCATCCTAAATATCAGACCGGAAATCACAATTGCTACGAATACATTCATTCCCTCAATAATAGATGCCTTAGTGCCATCCGTATGAGCAAGCCCTATATAGAAAAAGAAATACTGCAATACTGTCTGAAACATGGATAGTATTATAACTTTATGTATCGCCTTTTTGCTTGGAACAAGTAGCCTGCGATTAACAAACGATCCTATAATTATCGCCAGAATACCTGCAAGTGTAAAACGATACCCTGCATATAATATCTGTGTAGCCATATCACTACTATCAATTTCCATCATCGCATATCCAAGCTTTATACACGGAAACGCACTTCCCCAAAGTGCACAGCAGATCAACGCCCCAATCCAAACCACAACCGTTTTAGTCATAAACTCTTTTTTCATAATGCCTAATGTCTCTTCCTGTTCTCTTTATAACCATCCCTATAATACCACAAAGAATTGGAGCCGTGCGACATAATCACACGGCCCCGGGGAAAAGTTGGTGGCTAATATTTGTAATTCTCATTGATTAAGAATTAAATATTCATAATATTGTTTAGAAAGCTGACATCTGCATATCTGCAATCTTTTCGAAATCGTCTATTCTTCTTTCAAAGCAATCTATAATCTTAGGTGAAAACTGTCCACACTCACCATTTATAATCATCTGAAAAGCATTAGCCTTACTAAACGGGTCCTTATAACAACGCTTACTGATAAGGGCATCATATACATCAGATATTGATACAAGCTGGGCTGATATTGGAATCTCCTCACCCTTAAGACCATCAGGATATCCCTTTCCATCGTATCTTTCATGATGATGTCTACAGATGTCATAGCTTGCTTTCTGATAATCCTCATCCCACATATTCTTCATATGCTCAACAAGCTTGGCTCCTTCCATAGAGTGAGTCTTCATTATTTCAAATTCCTCTTCAGTAAACCTTCCCGGCTTAAGCAGAATATTATCAGGGATTGCAATTTTTCCAAGGTCATGAAGTGCACTGGCTCTTGAGATAATCTTAACATCGTGCTCTGTAATACCATATTCAGGATAACTCTCCATCATTTCCTCAGCCATAATCTTAGTATAGGCCTTAACACGTCTAACATGGTCTCCGCTTTCAACGCTTCTTGATTCAACCACAGAACCGATGAAATCAATAAGATTTGCGTTACGCGCATGTATTGTCTTAAGTTGCTCCTCTATAGTCTCTTCAAGGTGTTCCTTGTACATATAAAGACTGGCAACATTGTTAACACGAGTGCGAACAAGCTGATCATCAAACGGTTTATGAATAAAATCACTTACTCCAAGTTCAAAGCACTCTTTTTCCGATGCAAGAGAATCCTCGCTACTGATAACAAGAACAGGAACCTTTGCTAATGTTCCCATATCTGCCATCTTCTCTAATACCTCTTCACCATCCATGTTTGGCATTCTAAGATCTAATAACACAGCTGCCAGGTCATCAATGTGCTCAGTATATAATTCTATTCCTTCGATACCATCTTTTGCTTTAATTATTGTATATTCATCCTCGAGAATCTCTTCGAGTAAATCTCTGTTAATCTCAACATCATCAACTATAAGTATAGAGTCTCTCATATCCTACCTCCTTTACCAAAGTGATTAGCCATATATCGGTCGGATTAATTACTTCCCTGTCTCTCACATGACATCCAATTACTCATTGGACCTTATTGCATCAACTACCCTTTTTCTATCCCTTGTTACTCTTTCAAGCACTTCACTATAATCCTCTGTCGGTGCCCCGTTTCTGAATAACTCACACAATTCTGAGCTCGATTTCTGAAGTTCTGTAAACGAAAGATTAAGACTAAGTCCTTTAAGGTTATGCGAATATCTGAATATTCCCTCATGATCATTTTGGGCAACTGCTTCCATAAGCATATCGTAATCAGTACTGTCAGCAAACTTTTTAACAAATCTCTCGACTCTTTCTTCCGTAATTAGTCTGCCTATAACATCTTCGTAATCGCCGCCACATTCAGCATACACTTTTCTTAAATCCATTCTGTCTTCCTCCGGTGTCGCTCTCAGTCATTATCATTTTCCCTTCAAGCTATATGTCTATTATAGAAAAAAAGACAGCTTGTGAATTTTCAAATCTTCACAAACTGCCCACATTTTTTCACAAATACATATAAAATTACTCTTTATATCCTAAATTGACTACTGTATTAAAGAATAGCTCATCATCTCATATTTTAGCTTTGAGCCTTCCTTAATCTCTGCAGGAAGTAACGCCCTTGCTACCAGTTTAAGATCATCCGATTCCTCATCCGTTCTCTTCAGGTTCGCATAATCTCCATCAATACTAACCACTTCATAATATGCCTCAAGAATCATCTCTTCCTCCATCAACTCGGATTTCTAATTAATCACTTTTTCTTCTTAACCTTTTTAATAGTACCATCAGGGTATTTAATTGACATATGCTCAAGCTGTCCTGTCAAATTCCCCTTAACACTGTCAATATATATTCTTCTAAGCTTCGCCTGTTCCTCACGCTCTTCATCGGTAAGTCCCGTTTCTTTTGACTTATGATAAAGCTCGTTGATTCTGGCAATTGTCTCATCCATTGTCATTTTACTGTTTACCTCTATAAATAATTAATTAGAATTTTGGTAGCACCTCGATGCTCTAACACTCTTCTAAGATAATTCAGATTAACAGTATCATCCCATATCCCGCGATACTCTTTATCATCAATTGTATATATTACAACTAATACGCCTCTTCTGCCTTCCATAATTATCTCCTACAAAATACTATAGATAACACTGTTATTATAAAACAATCCATGGTTGTTATCAATGCAATTGCGTATACAATTTGTCATTATATTTCCATTTAAAAATAGCTACACCTATAATAATTACATATCCCACTAAGCTATATATATCCGGAATTTCACTAAAGAATAATAAGCCAAGAAGTGCAGCAAACACAATTTGCGAATAGTCAAATACCGATATTTCTTTTGCTGCAGCCTTCGTATATGCCTTTGTGATACACAACTGTCCACCTGTTGCCGCAACACCTGCAAGTGTCATTATCACTAATTGCATTGGCTTCATAGGTTTATACCCGGCTATCATAAACGGCAGTGTAAAAAGAGTCGTAAACATAGAGAAGCACATTACTATCACAGGTCCTCTTTCGCCCTTTTTTCCAAGATATCTTACAAATGTATAAGCCATTCCTGCACCAAGTCCTCCAAGCAGACCTATAAGTCCCGGAATGGACGCAACACCCATAGTTGGCTTAACAACAAATACTGCACCAATAAATGCAACTATTACAGAAATCCACTCTACTTTGTTAGCTTTTTCTTTTAAGATAAACACCGACATTATTATGGCAAAAAACGGCGAAAGCTTATTAAGAATATTTGAATCCGCAAGATTCATTCTGTCTATTGCATAGAAGTTACATACAAGTCCAATGCAGCCACATGCACTTCTTGCAAATAATCCCGGCAGACTTCCCTTTTTTATCTTAAATCCCTCATCACTTCTAAAAAGGATAAAAAGCGAAACTACTACTGCGACAGCATTTCTGAAAAATGCCTTTTGCATTGTTGGTA
>JAGHUN010000090.1 GCA_018064805.1 Candidatus Colinaster scatohippi | reverse complement strand
TAACAAAAGCAATTTACAATTCCATAAATAGCCGGACCTTCAACTGCTAAAATATAAGTTCCTCCAACGATTGCCGTACACATATCATTTACCTCCTTCTTCTGTTCTTATTTTTTTGAGGTATTTTGTGTTCTTCTTGAGGGTGTTATGATATCAGGTGCCCTGTTACTGAAGCATTGTACTTATAGCAGGGGGTGGGCACCTCTTATACATACAGGCGACTTCTGGCGACGGGCAAGAGTGTACTTACAGCCAGGGGTGGGCACCTCTTATACATACAAGCTACTTCTGGCGACGAGCAAGAATGTACTTACAGCAGGGGGTGGACACCTCTTATACATACAGGCGACTTCTGGCGACGGGCAAGAGTGTACTTACAGCAGGGGGTGGACACCTCTTATACATCCCCCAGTTTTCTTATGGAATATGAAGATATATTTTTCTTTTTTACCATATCCACTATCGTCATAGAAACAACCGATATAACAAAGGTCAGGACAAAATATATAGCAAGTTTCAGGCCAACATTTCCCCCATTCTTCTCTCCGTTATTCATGAATAGATTAATCGCCCATGCAACTCCCCACTGCCATATATACAGCGGCAGAGAAAGCCTTCCCATATAAGAAGCAAACGGAATTTTCAATGATGCCGTATAACTTCTTCCACTTAACATAATCGCAATTGCAATCACAATACTTAGCAGACACAGCTTATCCGTTCCGTCAAAATCAAAGAAGGAGCAGACTACCGGGAACAGGATTGCAAGCAGCTCTGCAATCGTAAGCAGCCATGCAACAGCACCTTTGTTGTCTTCCTTTGTAACCGAGTATCCATTATCAGCACATATATCAAAAAGTGCGCCAATTAATATTCCCAAGCAAAGCCCAGCCATTGCTCTAAGCAGATCATTGGGCCAGTCCCTTATACCGCTAACCGCAGTTTTTCCGTAATAAAAAGCCGGATACAAAAATGAAATAATAGCAATAGTATACTTATTCTTAATCCCTATAAGAAGAAGCATTAATGGAAAAACAAGAAACATTGCTGATAAAAACCACAGTGGTACCACTCTTGCGCTCGCTGTATATGTCTCTCTCAAATATAGCATCTCAAAGGGCATCTCATAGAAGCTTGCTATAGCAGATCTTGTACCACCGTTTCCCCAGTATTTTAGACTATCCATTATATACTGTACCAATATTGCAGGAATCGTATACGGAAGGAAGGAAGAAAACTTCGATAACCAGTATTTAAAGCCCTCCCCCGGATAATTGGAATATTCATGTCCCGCAAAATGCTTATATGTAAAATAACCTGTCCATATAAGGAATGCTTCCACAAAATATCTCGATGCATGGCAGAATGGATATGCCCCATCATATAATATGAATACATATGTATGGTGATACATAAGACACAGCGCAAAAAGCAGCCTTGATATATCCACCATATCATTCCTTTTTTTAATAATTTCTCTACCCATGAAAAAACACCTAAATTAGTATTAAACTCAATATTAGCAACCTACATATATTGGCATCATCATATGCCAAAAGAACAATTATAAACAACTCATATCATATCATTTTTCAGACTCTTATTCAAATTATGCAATTTTTACGCTTTTTCTAAAAAAACATTTCACAATTCTCAATATATTTAATATAATCACCTTATGGAAACAAAAATCAAAGAAAAAAATTTTATATCTGCTGTTTTATATATGAACAGCGCAGCTTCGGTAGATATTTTGGACGCCTTTGTATCCAACCTTATCGGACTGCTAAATGAAAACTTTGCTCATTTTGAAATTATCTGTGTGGACGATGATACTCCGGAAGCTTATTCGGATATGATTCGTCAAAAGGCTGTTAGTGGCTCACCAATTACAATTCTCCACATGAGTCATTATCAGGGCATAGAGATTGCTATGAATGCCGGCAGGGATCTTGCAATCGGTGATTTTATAATTGAATTTGATGAATGCACATGGAATTTCCCTGATGATATGATTATGAAGGTCTATGAAAGATGTCTTCAGGATGTTGATATTGTAAGCTGCAGTGATACTGCCAAGAAGCATCTGACCTCTAAGCTATTCTATTTGATATTTAATCATTTTTCAGATTTCAAATATGATTTACATTCTGATAATTTCAGAATACTAAGCAGGAGAAGTATTAACAGAATACAATCTCTAAATCGTACAGTACCTTACAGAAAGGCTCTTTATGCCAATTCAGGGCTTACTATGGACACCCTTTCATATACCTCGGATAATTCCGGATATTCAAGTGGAAGAAAAGCCCGTAAGACTCGTAAGGCATTAGCTGTTGACTCATTGCTGCTATTTACTAATGTTGGATATAAATGTTCTCTTTCATTATCCTTACTTATGGTCATGATAATGATTTTGTGTGCAATATATACTATCGTTATATATATCAACCATATAGCAATAGAAGGATGGACCACCACAATGCTTTTCCTTTCCTTTGCCTTCTTTGGTTTGTTCACCATACTAACAATAGTAATTAAGTATTTGTCATTATTATTAAATCTTTCATTTAAGAGAAACAGATACTTATACAGTTCGGTTGAAAAGCTATAATGAAATTCATACTAATATGAGACTATACTAAAATAACCGAGGCAATAAAACGCCTCGGTTATTTTTATGCACTCATAAAAACAGGGCTGATAGCAATCTCGCTATCAGCCCTTTATTAACATCTAATTCAGCCTTAACTTATGGTCTAATATATACATTCATTGCAAATGTATTACCTCTTGTATGATCAGGCTGGTTCTCATATTCAGCCTGAAGAACAACGACATAATTACTGAGTACATTGAGATATGTAGGTGCTGTTACCTCAAGCTTAACATTAAACTTAGTAGGATCAGCCGTAGGTGTTACACTTAATACTCTGCATGCGCTTAATACCTTAGTATCATTCTTAATATCAGAGACAACGGCTCCGGTCATTACTGCACCAGGCATATTGGTAATCTCAACTGTTGCCTCCACATATCTTGTTGCTATACTCTCTCCTCTGTAAACATTGGATTTAGTCTGGCTTACTTTCAATGTAGGATAAACAAGCGAAGTAATTACCGCATTGTATATCGGTGAATAGAATTCCTTACCTGACTCTGCATTTTCAAACTCTGTTCCAAGTGCATACTTGTATGCCTTCTTAGCATCAAATGCATATCCTGACTTAGCTTTTAACTTAAAGGTCTTCCAGTCACCTGAAACATTCTCTAACTCAAATCTTTCAGATACCTGACCTGTAATAACCTTACCCTTATCATCCACATCGTAGACTTTAATATCGTCAATAGCACCCATTATGCTCTTTACAGTAGCAGTATATGTTATAGCGCTATCCGGGTTAATAAGATTAAGTTTACCTGTTGCCTTAAGTGCAAGTGAAGGATCAGCCTTAACACCCTTAACAGTAATTACAAATTCAGGAATAGTAATATTTGTTTTTCCATCCGAAATAACTAATCCATTTAACTTATACTTATTAGTAAATGCAGTCGCCTTACTCTTAAATGAAGAGTCAATAGATATCTTAATATGACCCTCTGAAGAGAAGTCATAGTGAATATATGGAAGAATGTTTGTTGCTGCTGCATTTGCACCTGTTACTGTCGGCTCTGTAGAAATAGAATAAGCACCTGCAACCGGAAGATTTGTAAATGTATACTGCACATCAAATTCTTCCTTACCGGGATAATTTACATTAAGAGTTGCAGTACCATTAGTAAGCTTAACCTTCGGCACTACTTCTGATACAGTAACCTTAATTACACTTGGCTTAAGAAGTACTTCATTTGTTCCCGGATTAGTATTATATAAAACCTTTGGAACTACCTTAAACGAATAGGTGCCCTTCTTAATCGTATCATCATTAATTGCGACATTAATAGAATCGGTTCCCGGTGTGATATCAAGCTTAGCAGCTTCTGTTGCAAGTCCTGCCGCACCAGAATAGGTAACACTGTCAAATCCATTCATTGTTACATCATTAATACCTGCTAATGTGAAATTAATATTCTCATCAAGCTGATCAAGATACTTATTAAGAGTTACTGTTGCTGCACTCATCTTAACAGTTGGGAGATTAGCATTAGTCTTAACTGTATAAACATACTTAAGAGCCTGCTCCCAATCATTCATTCTAACTGCAATTGTAACCTTGCCGGCAACCGGAATTCCATCTGCCTTAACCTTAATAGTATTACCTGATACTGATATATCATAGTTACCGTTATCAATTGCAATATCATCAATATTACTTAAATCAACAACCTTCTTTGTAGACTTCTCTAAAAGGTTAAGTGAAATAGTCTGATTAGCTCCTCTTGTATTAAGTATACTGCTTGTTGAGCTAAGCACATATGCAGGACCTGTAGTTACACAAGGTACTGATATTGTGCTGGCAGATCTAACAAGATAGTCAAGTCCCTTATACTTAAGATAGAGGTATCCCTTAACAACTGCCTTTCCGGCAGAGTCTTTCTCTAATATATTTGAAGACCTTGTTATCTTAACAGATGTATTATTAACTACTGCTACATCAAAATTATTACACAGAGGATCTCCCGGATCTTCGACAACAGCATTGTCAGCTGTTAACAGGAAAGCATCCTCTAACTGCTCATTAATATTACCTACTGTTGCAATAACAGAACCTGAATTAGCATTAGTATTATCATAGAAGAGATTAATCTTTCCTGATGAAATCTTTGCCGTATTCTTAATATTTACAGCATGATAATTAACTGTAACACTTGTAATCGGTATCTGGAACTGAGCGCCCTTTCCGCCATGTCCGTCATCAAAATATCCAACTACAACAAGCTTACTTGTTCCACTATAAACCTTTGTCTTGGTATTCTGTGTAGATATAAGTCTGTATTTACTTCCGGCAACATCTTCCTTAAGAAGTACATCACCACACTCCTGGAAAACGCCATTTACTGTATTATAGAGTTTAAGCTTCTCACCTGTATAAATATTGCTTCCGTATACAGGTGTAATAGTCATCTCTGTACCTGTTATTGACTCAGCATTAATAACATATGATGAAGCATTTAATCTTGGTGTATCATCATATATCTTGAAGATGATATCACGCTTAACCTCTAACGGTGCTCCCTCGTTATTAGCCGGGTTAGCTGCAGTCATTGTAACAACACATTCTCCAATAGTCATAGTTGGCTTGAAATGAATTCCTGCCCAGCCATATGCTCTAATCTGTGACATATTTATTGTCGAGAAGTTAGTAGACCACCACTTTGTAACCGGCGAACCATATTTGAAGTCAGTTTCTCCCGGACTCTTAATAAGAATATTGGCTTTCATCATATAAGGAAGTGATGCCTTAGGAATATCACTATACTTTGCCTCAATGACCCAGTTCCCCTTACTGTCCTTATATGGAGTCTTACACCATGAAGGAAGGTTGTAAAGTTCAACATCAATTTCCTTAATAAGAGTTCTCTTTGTAGGTGTTGCAACAACAAGTGTTGTATTAATCGCCTCATTAGATGCAAGCCTAATTGTAACTACGGCATTTCCATTCGATCTTACAACACCGAGTGTTCCATCAGCCTCAGCTCTTACATAATTATTATTTGATGAAAATGTTAATTTATAGTTAGGAATTGTATCCCATTCATAAACACCATCAACTTTATATCTGGCTTCTACTATAAGCGAAGATGTCTCAACACAGTCCTGATAGAAGATTGCTTTCTTCTTACCATTGACCTCTGTCATCTCATATCTGTCATCCTCAGACATAAAGCCAACTACTTTAAGAGCGTCAAACACTCTTGTATCTGTCGTGAATTTTACCGTAACAGTTATTGCATGCTGAGGCATTGTAAATTCAGCAGTAAGCGCACCACTTCCGGCTTCCTTAAATGTAACATCTACATTGTCTGTTGGATCAAGAGAATCACAAATCTTGATATTATTCTTATCTATTGATGAATTGCCTGCCGGCTTAAATGTTAATGTTACCTTATCACCCGGTGTGGCTTCGGTTACTCCAATTACCTCACCACTACCACCGGTTTTATTTACTGTAATCTTCTCCTTGCTACCATTAAGCTGAAGCCAGATATATTTTTTATTACCCTGAGTAATACGTCTCCTATTAACATAATTCTGGACTGTCTGACTGTAACCTTCAATTACAATATTATTAACAGAAAGACCTGCATCTGTTGGGAAAGCACTGTCTGCAATTGTAAGTGTCTCAGCACCACCTGTGAGTCCAAGCTTACCAAATCGCATTACAACCTCGCCAAGCATACTACATCCGCCAAATGCATTATTTCTTATCTCAGCTACTGTATGGGGAACTAATATATAACGAAGCGAACTACAGCCATAGAAAGCTTCTTCACCAATCTCTGTTATTCCGTCCCTGATTATAACTCCCTGATTACTATTATTATTAAAAAGCTTCTTACAATTATAGAAGGTTCTGTAAGGAATCCTACCCATCTTGGCCGGTATTCTGGCAGATGCAAGAGATCCACATTCTGCGAATACTCCCTCACCAAATGATGTGAGATTACTCATTGTACCCATATCTACAGAAATGATTTTAGATCTGCTGAATGCCTCATCTCCTACTGTCTTAATAGCATCAAGCGAACCAACCTCTGTAAGCCCTGACAGGAAGAAAGCCTGCTTACCGATTGACTCTAATATAGACAAGTTAATAGATGTAAGTGAAGATGCACCCGAAAATGCTTCATCAGGAATATTAACAAGTCTCTTTCCTGTATCCGTAATAGATTTAAGACCTGTACATCCTTTGAACGCTCCTGCCGCAAGGGTCAACTTACCGTTAGTCGAAACACTACCCTCAATCTTAATCTTTGTAACAGCTTTATTTCCTGCAAAAATGCTAGCCGGAATTGTCTTACAGTTACTTGGGATAGTTACTTCAGTCGGAATTGCAACTTCAGGATTGTGTGTAAGCACACCCTCTGAGTCTACACCAAAAGGTTCCTCTGCAGCGAGAGTTAACTCTTCAGTAGTTGTCTCCTCCTCTGTTGTAGTCTCCTCTTCAGAAGTTGTCTCCTCTTCGGAGGTTGTCTCCTCTTCGGAAGTTGTCTCTTCCTCTATAACATCCTCGGAAGAATTCTCAACAACTGTTGTCACTTCTTCCGAATAAGACTCTGTTTCAGTCACCTGTGTCTCTACTACGCTTTCGACAATTTCATCATTCTCAGCGGCATTAACATAAACTGCCGAAGTTAATGATGGAATAACCATTGCAATACTAAGCGCAAAAGCACAGATTCTGCTTGTTAATCTGGTTTTCAAATCATTTCCTCCTTACATTACTAGTAAACATATATACCTAGTTATTTTAACATTTATCAAAAGCATGTGTCAAAGTTATAATAGACAAAAGTGCAGAAGTAATTTCTGCGCTTTTGTCTATTTTTTATACTTTCTCTTTTAATATCGCGTCCAAATCATAAACTGTATTTATCTTGCCGGACAACACACTAACGAAGGTTGGATTACTACTAAAGCTCTTAACTACTGTAGGTCTGGAATCATCAATCTCTGTAGTTCTAAGAATCGGCTTCATGGAATATAAGGACTTAACATATTCAAATCCATAATCCTCAAGCAAATACTTCCTTGCAAGTGATGACATATAAGGCCAGGCGCTTTCAGGCTTTGCTATACAATCATTACAGTTACCAAGAGCAAGCTTAGAGCAATATCCGCCACTTTTTTCCTGACAACTGAATGTCGGTAAGTCCTCATAACATGCATTATGTGGTGTAAAGGTCACTGATGTAAGCGAATGATATCCCGTTTTTCCAAAGGGCATTATCGAGAAGAACGGTCCGTCCATAACTGTAATACCGGTCCTCTTCAGACTATCCGACACATTACACAGAATTATCTCGCATAACTCATATTTTATCTTAAAGGTATCATAGGAAAGCTTACTAAGTATCTGATTAACAGATGCATAGGAAGCATTCAAAAGAAATGCCGAAGAATAAGTATCACCATTTGACAGCTTAATGCAATAACAATTTGCCTCTTTTTCTATCGAAGCAATATCTGCACTGTATACAATACTTACCTTCTCATACTTTGCCAGCTCATCAATATAATAATCGCGAAGAATATGCGCATCATAGGTATCCTCTCTGGTAAGAAAGGCTCCATCACACAGGCCTTCATAAAAATATCTTCCTGCATCCACTCTCTCGCAGAAGATTCCTGCATCTGCACAGAATTTTTCAAACTCTGTAGAGTTAGTCCAGGAAAACTGAGACGATGTGGCATAAATCTGATCAAAGGAATCATTGATACAGAAGCCAAAATCCTCATGAAATCTGTTATAATATCCCGCCGATTTTACCGCAGTGCTCAGTGATCTTGGATAATGGTACCCCATGTGAACCCTAGCCTGATTAATATATGTGGCACGCTTAAAGGGCTCATCATCCCTCTCAAGCACGCATACACTCTCACCCTGTTTTGCACAGAAGAGTGCTGCATATAATCCGTATAAACCTGCTCCTATAATCAGTCTGTCTGTTACCATAGCTACTCATTTCCATTGTCTGCGGTCCGGTAATAATAAAACCGCAAATTATACATTACAAAAAATATCCTCAAGCCTTCTTATGCTGTTTTGAATATCATAATCCTCAAGATTACCTATTTTATCCATGCAGCGGCTATTATCCTTCGCCCTGCTTCGGTCTATTGCCTCACACCATGCAGCTGCCGGTCCATCAATAGATACCATCTCAACCCTGTCTGTTACAAGACATTCCTTCGTTATTCTGTCCGATAATATGCAGGGAAGTCCCATCGCCTGAGCCTCTATTGCAGATACCGGATAGCCTTCAAAAAGTGACGGAAGTATAAATATATCCATAGCACTTAAAAGCTCCGGGATATCCGAGCGACCTTCTAAGAAAATAATACGGTCTTTCAAGTCATAATCTTCTATTTTTTTAAGAATCCGTTCCTTTTCTGCTCCCTTGCCGATAAGCAGAAGTCGTGCTTCCTTATGCTTAACCAGATATTCCCTGTATATATCCAGGACATAGTCATGATT